>JAZQMW010000017.1:0-12608 GCA_045627025.1 Treponema sp.
CAGGTAATGCAAACGCATACAATAAAAACATTGAAACAATCCAGTGTCCTGCAACAGGAAGTGCCGGTAACCTTACCTTTACAGTTGACAAAGTCGGATCGTAGCCATGTCGTTCTGTGAGCCAAGGAGTTGCATCAAGGATTTGTCTTCCTAAGACCGCTTGGCCTCCGACTTCAGGTAATGCAAACGCATACAATAAAAACATTGAAACAATCCAGTGTCCTGCAACAGGAGATGCCGGTAACCTTACTTTTACAGTTGACACAGACGGAAGTAATAACCTTGAACAGATAGCAGCATTTTTGACAACGTCAGCACTTGCAGCCGCTTGGACAGTGACAGATGCTGATAAAAGATACCCGGCATTCTACTTTGCAAAAAACTATAAAACTACAGCAGCAAATCTTACATCAGCATACGAAAACGGCTGGTATTTACCGACAGTAGCAGAACTGTTTGATATCTGGAAGGTAAAAGCAACAGTGGATGCAGCAAGTAGTCTTTGTGGAGGAAGTCAGTTTGGTGATAGCTACTACTGGTCGTCGTCCCAGTACGCTTCCACCGATTATGACGCATGCGTACTCATTTTCCACAATGGGGCCTGGTACAACTTCAACAAGAACTTCACCTTCATTTACATTTGTGCAGTGCGGGCTTTCAACTAGCGAAACGAAGTGCAGCGGATTTAACTATTTATCCATTTTGTTTTCAACCTTAAATAGTAAGGTTGAAAACCCGAATAAAAATTCCCCTGTAACCTGGTATGTTCCAGACATAAAAGAAGTTGATTTTGTGTTTGGAAGTAATAAAACCGTGATTGAAAATACAATGAAAAGGTTACGCAAAAATGGTGTAAGCGCAACTATTGGAATTGATGGAAAGACTTATTGGACTGCAAGACCTACATGTAATGAAAGGGCAAATGTATATTATACAACTGGTTTAAGAACCAATGATGATGGAAAAGATTCTAAAAATCCAGCTCCATACAAAGATCATACAGATTATTATACCCACTGCATGGCTCAGGTAGATTTGCGGTAGCGATGTGAAAGGCGCCTTGGCGGCCACCGGAGAGAAGCGAGGAGGCTGGAGCGTAAGCGGAACCTGTAACGTAGCGACTGCAGGCAGCGAAGATGACTGCAGGACCGCCCTTGAAAAATTTAATTTTAATAAAATATTTTAAATTCAAGAAAGATTTAAGAAAATAAAGAATTTCAGAAATAAAAAAAAGAATCATAGACAATCAAAAGGAAAAACAGTAAATTGTAACGGATGCGATTGATGAAAGTGATAACATCCATTATTTTTGCATTAATAATTGCAAATGCAAATGCGGATGAGTTTCCATTTAAAATTTCAAAAACTGTAGATTCTCTGCTATTTACGTCTGGAGTAACGCTTGTGTCAACTGCAATGTATTATCAAAATAATTACGTTTCGGAAGAGAATGTAGATGAGCCATACGACATAGAAGATGTAAGCATTGGAATAGACCGATATTTTGCGAGAAAATATGACAGGAATCTTGATAAAATGGGAACAGCTGCTTGTGTTGGTTCTGTTTTGTGTCTTCCTCTTGCCGTGTATCTTGATGAGTTTTCAAGTGAAAAACTTACAGGAAAGGAATTGGGTGCAATCGGACTCATGTATGTGGAATGCTATCTTTTTGAATTCGGCATAAAGAATGTCATGAAGGTTGCGACTAAAAGAAACAGACCTTACATGTATTTTGAAGATTTTCCAAGGGAAAAGGTTTCTGACAACGATTTTCAGTTTTCGTTTCCTAGCGCACATACTACCGACGCATTTATGGGAGCTACATTTCTTTCGTATACTTTTTGCAAAATGTATCCTGATTCTGATGCAAAAGTTCCTTTGATTGTTACAAGCTATTCTCTTGCGTGCATTACGGGTGCTCTTCGCATGGCAAGTGGAAATCATTTTTTGACGGATGTGGTTTCCGGGGCAGTACTTGGTTCCCTTACAGGATTTGTGATTCCTTTTGTTCATACTTTTAATTTGAATGAAAGGGAAAGAGGCATTGGAATTCGTGTAAATACAGATTCGATAGGATGCAGGATTTTCTTGTAGGCTGAAAGCTGAGTTTTTGCAATTGATAATTGATAAGTTGGGGATTTTGCGATTGGAAAGGTTTTGATTGCGGATTTGCGTAAAAATATACACTGGCATGCGTTTGGGGCGGTTTTTGCGATTGGATTGGTTTCAATTGCAGATTTGCGTTAAGAGTATACACTGGTTTGCATTTAGGGCGCCCTTTGGCGGTTTGCATTCTTGGATGTAATTTCAATTTTTTTTGTAATGCTTAATTTAAGAAAAATTATTTTTGAATCCCTAAAAGTGAATTTAACCAAAGTTTGTGTTATAATCATGATGAGGTTATGTTTTGAGTAGAAAAGTCAGGCTTGTGATATTTGGCATGTTGTTTTTGACTGTAGCTGCAAATGCTATCTATTTCATTTATGTTTTCAGTTCTTATAAACGCATTGTGGACAATGTTGAACTTGATGTAAAGGGAATATCTTCAGATTCTTTTGTAAATCCCGGTCATACATATACGATAGCTTCCGCAAATATTGGATTTGGAGCATATTCTGATGATTTTTCTTTTTTTATGGATGGCGGCAAACGTGGAAGGGCTGTGTCCAAAAATGCAGTCGTTGAAAATGTTTCAGGCTCTGCAAGAACCGTCGCTTCTTTGGGTGCTGATTTTATGTTTTTTCAGGAAGTGGATTATTATGGCACAAGAAGTCATTTTGTCGATGAAGTGAGAATCATTGAAAATGTTGTAGAAGATGTTGCATCAGAGTCGTTTAATTCAGTTTATGCCGTAAACTATGACAGTCCGTATATTTTCTATCCCATTCACGAGCCTCATGGAAAAAATAAATCCGGCATTCTTTCTCTTTCGAAATACAACATCACATATGCGGTAAGGAAAAGTCTTCCTGTAGAAACTGGCGTATATAAGGTGCTTGACCTTGACAGATGTTACAGCAAGATTTATTTCAATGTTTCAAACGGTAAGAATCTTGTCCTCTATAACGTGCATCTTTCTGCATATACGAAGGATGAGCGCATTGGAAGGAACCAGATTGTCATGCTGATCAATGACATGAAATCGGATTATCTTGAAGGTAACTATGTTGTTGCCGGTGGAGATTTTAATAAGGAATTGATTCCGAATGCATCAGAACTTTTTGGATTTGTGCCTAATGGAGAAAACTGGTCTAAGCCTTTCCCCGTAGATGTCATTGATTTTCATTTCCGTCTTGTTCCTCCTGAATATAATGAGGAACGTATTCCTACGGTTCGAGATACAAGTGCTCCTTATGGTAAGAATACCTATGTGTCGATTCTTGACGGTTTTATAGTTAGCGATAATGTGACTGTGGTTTCGTCAAAGGCCATTGACAGCAAATTCAAGTACAGTGACCATAATCCCGTAAAAATGGAATTTGTGCTGAATCCTTGAAAATTTTTTTCTGAATATTATAGTAAAAGCTGCATTTTTTATTTTTTTTCGCAAATATATATAAGGGTGGCTCTAAAATTTGCGAATTTGGAGATGCCATATATATGGAGAATGAAAAATGCCAAAGAATTATGAAGAACTCACCATTACCGACAACTTTATGTTTTGCAAGGTCATGTCAGACACGGAGCTTTGCAGGGAAGTCATAGAGACCCTTCTTTCCATCAAAATTGACCGCTTGGAGCAAGTGCATTCGGAACATACGTTGAATCCGGCCGTACTTTCAAAGGGCGTTCGGTGCGATGTTTATGTTAAGGATTCTGACAACATCTACGACATAGAGCTTCAGATGTGCAAAAAATCGAACCTTGCGCTTCGTAGCCGTTACTACCAGAGTGTTTTTGATGTTGATGCCTTGGAAATGGGGGAAAGCTATGAAAAGCTAAAAAAGTCATTCATAATATTTTTGTGTCCCTTTGACTATTTTGACGGAGATTATCCTGTACTCACATTTGAAAACATGGCGAGAGAGAATAGTTTGATAAAACTAAATGACAAAGTCTTGAAAATATTTTATAATTTCAATAGATACAATCAGGTTACGGATGAAGAAAAAAAGAATCTTCTTCAATATTTCAGCAGCGGAACTTCAGCCTCATTGCTTGGAAAAAAACTTGGTCAGGCAGTGGAAAAGGCACGTGGAAATCAGCCGTGGAGGAAAGAGTATATGACACTTGAAATGATGTTGATTGACGAGCGAAACAAAACCATAGAAGAATTCCAGCCTGTAATCGATGACCTTAAAACCGAAATCACTGATTTGCAAAACGAAAATGCAGACTTGCAAAACGAGAATGCGGACTTGCAAAATGAGAATGTTGATTTGTTAAATCAGTATAAAAGCCTTGAACAACAAACTAAAATGCAGATAGAAGAGCTAAAAAAGCAGATTGAAAAACTTAAGGGCATCTCTAAAGATTCTTTTTAGAGGTTTTCTTAAAAAATCTTGATGGGCTTTGTTTATAGATTTGCATGAAGGTAAACAGCGGCATGCATTTGTGGGCGTCCTTGTGGCGGTTGGCATTTCGATACACGGTTTGCTTTCAAAGTGGTGGCATGGAAACAGAAACACGGTTTGCTTTCATTTCATCGGTTTTCATCAGGGTAAGAGTATCAATCAAAATGCTTAAAGTTTTCTTGATATTTGACTTGATTGATTTCAGTGTTAAAAAGTTGCCTCTACCTTAACAAAACCAGCCCTTTTATTGTATAATTTCATGAAATCCATTACTTTTGTGGAATCTATGTAAGTTTTGTTGATTAAGGTGAAATTAAACATCGCTTACTTGCAAACCGACTGAATTTCTTTTATGGCGATTTGCAGCATTCAATGGAAACATTTATCTATTCCCTATAAGTCATTGGTGCAGAAAACATCAATGTTCCTCTGAAAATGCAATTTAAGTTGTTTCTTTGTTGGATTTTTGGAGATGCAATTGAAGATAGAGGTACAATTACATGGCAGACTGGTTTAAAAAGCTTCCTGACCCGCCGGAAGGCACTCCTGAGAAGAAATTCGTTCATCTTCACGTTCATTCCGATTATTCCCTTCTTGATGGTGCAAGCAAGGTGGAGACTCTGGTTGCAAGGGCAAAAGAACTCAACATGAAAGCCCTTGCGCTTACAGACCACGGAAACATGTTCGGTGTCCTTAACTTTGAACATCTTTGTCATGCAAACGGAATAAATCCTCTTTGCGGATGTGAGTTTTATGTAGCTGAGGGAAAACATACTGACCATAATGAGATTCCATATTCAAAAAACGGCAAGCATTCATATTATTATCATCTTGTCCTGATTGCGCAAAATCAAACTGGATACAAGAATTTGTGCTGGCTTTGTTCCAAGGGTTTTACGGAAGGCATGTACTATAAACCCCGCATAAGCCTTGAACTTCTTGAACGTTACCATGAAGGCCTCATATGCTTAAGTGCCTGCATTCAGGGTGAAATTCCAAAGGCTCTTCTTTTTGACGACTACAAGAGGGCAGAAGATACCGCAAAAAAATACAAGGAACTTTTCGGACCAGATAAATTTTATATTGAACTTCAAGATCACGGAATTCCCGAGCAGAGGGAAGTTGCTCCAAAACTTGTGGAACTTGCCAGAAAGCTTGACATTGGTCTTGTTGTCACAAACGACATTCATTATTGCAGAAAAGAGGATGCCGAGGCACAGGATGTTCTTGTGTGCATTGGAACGAAGAAACTTTTGAGCGATCCAAACAGAATGCATTTTCAGGGAAGTGAATTCTATCTTAAGGATGAGGATGAAATGGCAGCCCTTTTCCCTGAATATCCGGAAGCCATTGAAAATACGGCAAAGATTGCCTCGATGTGCGATCTTACAATCCATCAGTACAAAACCCAGGAACTGAAGGAATGTCTTCCTCGATTTGAGCTTCCAAAAGAATTTCAGACACATGGAGATGACTATCAGTCAGACCAGAATGACTATGTCCGTGACATTGTAGAGAAAGGACTTGTAAAAAGATACAGTGAAGTTACTCAGGAAATACGCGACAGATGTGAATATGAGCTTGGAATCATTTTCAGCATGGGATTTTCAGGATACTTTTTAATTGTTTGGGAGTTCATCAACTGGTCAAAGGAAAACGGAATCCCTATCGGGCCAGGTCGTGGTTCCGGTGCCGGAAGTCTTGTCGCATACTGCATGGGAATTACGGATATCGATCCTTTCCGATACAAGCTTATCTTTGAGCGATTCTTGAATCCAGAACGTGTTTCCATGCCAGATTTTGACGTTGACATGGACTTCGAATTCCGCCAGAGAATCATTGAGCATACAAAAGATTTGTATGGAGAGCCTCAGGTTGGACACATCGTTACGTTCGGTACATTGAAGCCTAAGAATGCACTTGCAGATGTCGGTCGAGTGCTTGACATTCCGCTAAGTGAAATCAACATGCTTAAAAAATGCATTCCGGACAATCCAAAGGCAAAACTCAAGGATGCGTTTACGGAACCTGATGAAGACCATCCGGATAACGGCCAGCTCATTCCATATCAAGATGATCCTCGCTATAAAGACCTTTTCCGCCTTGCAAAAAAACTTGAGGGCGTAAACAGAAATACGGGACTTCATGCATCAGGCATGGTTGTAGGCCTTACGGAACTTCCAAACTGGGCGCCTGTATTCAAGGATGCAAAGACTGGAAAAAAAGCCGTACAGTACACAATGGACATAATCGAGCCTTGCGGACTTGTAAAATTCGACTACCTTGGATTAAAGACTCTGTCCCTCATCCGTTATGCGGAAGACATCGTAAACCGCCACAAAAAGCCTGAAGATCCTGTTTTCAGCTGCAATACGATTTCAGATTCTGATTCAAAGACTTTTGACCTTTTCTGCAAGGGTGATACTGTTGCAGTCTTTCAGTTTGAATCTCCTGGTATGCAGAAAATCCTTCGACAGTGCCAGCCAAGGTGCATAGAAGAGCTTGTTGCGTTGAATGCACTTTACCGTCCAGGTCCTATGGATTACATTCCGAATTACATTGACGGCAAATGGAAGCCTGAGACCATCCACTATCCAGATCCGAGCCTTGAGAACATCTTGAAGGAAACTTATGGTGTCATGGTTTATCAGGAACAGGTCATGCAGGTAGCCCAGAAAATCGCCGGATTCTCTCTTGGTGGTGCCGACATGCTTCGACGTGCCATGGGAAAGAAAAAACTTGAAGTCCTCATGGCAAAAAAAGTTGAGTTTGAAGACGGTGCCGTACAGCAGGGGCATACAAAAGAGCATGCCGATGAAATCTTTGACATCATGGTTCCTTTTGCAGGTTACGGATTTAACAAAAGCCATGCCGCCGCATATTCAGTAGTTGCATACAGGACAGGTTATCTTAAGGCAAATTATCCTGCCGAATTCATGGCTGCAAACTTGACGAATGAAATCACGTCTACGGACAAACTGCCGGTTTATATTGAGGAAGCAAGAAAGATGGGAATTCCTGTAGATGCTCCGGACATAAACCGCTCTGCTGAAGTTTTTGATGTAGTTGACGGACACATAGTGTTTGGACTTCTTGGAATAAAGGGAATGGGACAAGCTGCTGCCGAACAGATTGTGAAGGAACGTGAAAAGGGCGGTACTTTCGACTCATTCATGGATTTCCTTGACAGAATGAACTCAAAGGGCGTAAACAAGAAAGCCATAGAAGTTCTCATAAAAACTGGTGCATTCGATCATCTTGACAAAAATCGTGCTACGCTTCTTTTAAATTATGAACGTGCGATTGCATATGAAGACAAGAAAAATGCCGCAAACAATTACGGACAGCTGAGTCTATTTGAAGATGCTGGAATCAAGGAGTTTGAAGACTATAAGTATGAGGAATGTGAGGAACTTCCAAAAATGGAAATGCTCAACATGGAAAAAGAGCTTATAGGATGTTTTGTTTCAGGTCATCCTCTTGATGATTACAGAAAGGCCATTGAAAATTGTGCGACGTGCAATTCTGATACTATCGGAAGACAGGCAAAGATGGCAAAACAGGAAAACAGCCAAGCATCAGGAAAATCTTATTGGGCATCCAGAAATTCCGGTACTTCATACATAGCCATAGGCATGGTGCATGAGCTTCGTACAATCATGACGAAAAAAGGCACTCAGATGGCTTTTGCAAAGCTTGCAGATTTCAAGGACATGATAGACATTACATTTTTTCCGAAAGTTTGGGAAACAATGTCAAATTCCATAAAGAATGAAGGTGTGTATGCGTTCAAGGGCAAAGTTGACGGATCCAGAGACACTCCGTCTTTTATAGTAGATTCCATCGAAGACATAGCAACTCTTGAACAAAAGTCAATTTCTTCAATTCACATACAGCTTGAAGAGGGATTCAAGTCTGAAAAGGACATAAATGAGCTTAGGGATTTTCTTTTTGGTGAACAGGGACCGTGCCATGTTACGTTCCATTTGGATGTGGGCAAGGAATCTTATAGCGTAAAGGCAAATTCTCAGCTTACAACGCCAAGTACGGATGAATTTGCTGAAAGCTTAAGGAAAGTTTCTCTTGTGAAGGAAGTGTGGTTTGAGTGATGCGATGGGGCTTTGAAAATTAAATCCTGGAGGTAATTTTTTTATTAATTTCATGAAAAATGGTAATGAAACAATCTCTGCGTTATACTTTTTATGTCTGTGTTTCCTGATGGCATAAATGTTTGTATATGGGCGCTTCTTTGACAGGAATTACAGTCAACCTGTTTTATTTTTCCTGTAGGAGTTGACCCTTGAGAAGATTTTTTAATTTTTCACTGATTTTATGCATTCTTTTTATGGTTTCGGGCTGTGCAAACCTTATGGAAGAGAAAAGCTCTGAAACCCGCATCGTAGTCGACATGAGGCAGTCTCGTGCCGCCATAAGCTGGGATGAAGTTTCTTCCTGGAGAGTCGCATTCGGAAAGCTTCCTGATGACATGTATGTTCCGAAAGAAGCCCTTTCGAATTATTCGGAATTTGAAAACTTTGTAGATAAAAATGAAATTTATTCAGTCGTCAGGGAATTGCGCTCAAGCCAGAAATATTTTGAATCTGAGGAACTTGAACCAGGCTCTTACTTTGTGGCAATTGGACTTTGTCCCAAGGGCAATGAAGATGACATTTTTGCGTTCGGCGCATCTGTCGTAAAAGTGGAATCAGGAAAGACAGCCGAGGCAGACATACTCGTAAACCGCATTTCAAGTGGCGGAAACGGCTCTGGCGATTTGAGCAACATTTTGGGCATATGGGTAATGGATACGGCAGATGAAAACATTACGAATTATTATGTTTACGACGGTTGGTGTTTTGTTGTCGAAGCCGGTAAAATAGTTCCTTATTTGATTTATTCCAATGGAAATGATGGCTATTGGAAATACGGATACCTGAGCGGCTCTGTCGATGTTACAGTTACAGGCAATCAATATTCCATTATCCGTGAAGGTTCTCTGTACGGTGTGTTCACATATGTTGATGACGGTGTTACAAAAAAAATTATCAGGGATAATGGTGAGAAATATATGCTGAAGGCATCTTCTGACCTTCTTAAACCTGATCCGATTGACGGCAATAACCCTATATCTGATGCTCTTGGCTTTACCCCTCGTCCTGCAGGCGGTGGAAATGGCTCTGGCGGCAGTTTTAGCGATATAGTAAACAAAGTGTGGCTTAGGGAAGATATCTCAGTTCTTAATGATGAATGCTATGGTTATGAAGGATGGTATTTTGAAGAATCTGGCGGATCTGCGACATTGTATGAAATTGTCACAAATGAAAGCAAAAATCCTTATTGGTGCATTAACAAGGGACCTGCGGGATTGGTTGGATTGGGTGACAATCGTTATAAGGGCCAATGTGATTCTTTGAATAATGACTTTACATATGATTCTGCGTCTAAGACAATTACGTTCTCTGGTGGAATTGTCATGAAAGAAGTTCCTGACCTGATTTTTTCAAATTTTTCTCAAGAAGAAAATTATGGTTTCATAAATGGAAATAATGGATTCAGATATATTCCAGGCAAATCATCAAGCGATTTTGACCCCATCATGAACAAAGTGTGGGTTATGGACACACCTGATGAAAGCATTGAATCTTATTACGCTTACAAGGGCGTGTTTTTTACAAATAGTAATGGCAATATAGAAATGAATTTTATATACTCAAATAATGTAGATGTATATAAAATCTATGAAAAACGGGGCTTGTTTAGCTATATAAAAGTCAACGGCAGCCGATGTACTGTTTATAGGTCTGATGGTGAGGTTTACGATACTTATGCATATGACGATTCCGAAAAATTTCTCAAGATAGGTGATGACAAGTATTATCTGAAAGACGCTTCAAGTGATGATGTTCCCAACATAGTTTATACTGTAGAGGAAATCATAACTTCCGAAAATGGATTCAAAGTACGATTCAATTGGTATGAAACACCGGTTGCGGCAGAATCAGACGGAACTTACGGCACGGAAGGAACTTATGTTTACTTTGGTGTATGGCCTCAGGATGTAGTTCCAGAATCAGATGTTGAATCACTTGGACTTGAATGTTCAACTAAAAAAGTAACACGCGGCTATATGGAGTATGTTGAGGGAACCGATGGTAATTATTACGTAAAATGTGCTGAGAATGCATATACTAATAATAGTTCTGACACATACAAAGACGGTTCTGCAGTTGGAACTGGAGGAACTGAAAGCCGATGGTTTAAGGCAATGCCAATCAAGTGGCGCGTAGTGGATGAAAACTATGAGGATGCTGATAATGTAATTGCTGGAAAACTCTTGGTAGCAGAAAACATCCTTACTGCAAACGTGCCGTATTATGATGATAAAAGTAATAGAATGCTTAATGATGTGACTGTATATCCGAACAACTATATGTACAGCCAGATTCGTGCATATCTGAACGGCATTTCTTATAATGCGGCAGTTTCTTCAGACAATGACAAGTGGTACAACAAGGGATTCTTGCAGACTGCATTTGGAGAAACTGCAATGAATACAATTAATGATACAAATGTAAACAACAGTGCAATCAGTACAACAAATTATGATGGACAAGACAATGGACTCCTTGTAGAAGCCACAGCATATGCCTGTGACCCGACTGAAGACAAGATATTCTTGCTTAGTGAATACGAAGTGACAAAATACAGTAAGAGCACGGAAAGTTACAATGCTTCTGGAGCCGGAAACAGCCGCATAAGGATTGCAACAGACTTTGCAAAGGCAAATTATGCTTTCCAGAATAAAACCGATGGCAACGGCGGTTATTGGTGGTTGCGAACTCCTTACTCTAGCAAAGCTGTTCAGGCGCGAGGCGTGAGCGATGTCGGAAAAGCTGACTATTACGGTGATGTTCACCAGTCGTTTCGCGGCGTAGTTCCAGCTTTGTGCATTTCGTTCTGACGAAACTGGCTGTAATCCTCGCATTTTCAAAGTTTCCTCTAAAAGTTGCAATTTTTAGAGGTTTTCATAAAAGTCAAGCTTTATTGGTTGTCCTCAAACCACCCGATGGATTTAATGTTGTGGATATGATGAAACTTCACATTGCATTACTGATTTGGAACGCAATGTGAAATTTTTCTTGAACAGTAATATCGATGTTAGTGCATTGGATGCTATGAATCTTAAACCGGAAAATGTGAGCCTTGATTTTGTTTCTGCAGATAACGGCTTTAAGTACAGCATTGCAGGCAAAGTATGGATTTCAAATAATCCTCAAGAGCCCTCCGGTGCAACAAATAATTATGTGGTTTATTATGGTTTGTGCTTTGTTGAATCAGAAGGTAAGTTGCAAGTATACAATGTTGATTCCAATAAAAGGACCAAAGGTAACAGTTATTTAGTTAAAGATGCAGGTTTGTTTGATGTTACTTTTAACGGTAATGAATATGTTTTCTCTAATAATGGTGAACAAGTTTGTAGCTTAACGTTTGATGGCTGCAATCAAAAACTTGGTTACAGCCAAGCCGTATTTTTACTGGATGATGTGAATTTTGATTCTTTGATTGATGCAGGCGTGATTGAAGAGTCTACTGTTTTAGATGCCGAACACGGCTTTCGCCAACCAGGTGAAATTGAAGGTTTTGTTACCTTTATGGGTAATGATGTTTTCAGATAAAATAACGTAATGTAAATGCTTTAAGGGGGCTTTTTTTGCAATTGGAAAGGTTTTAGCTGCATCTTGGCTGTAAGCGTATGCACCGGCATCCTTTGAAGCGGCCCGTTTGCGACTGGAATAAAAACAGATTTCCCTTTTAAAATACTGTCATCATGCTTTGGGCAAATTATCTGAATATGCAGAAAATGACATGTACGGAAATAGTGTTACTTCGCCGATTGGGTCTGTCGAAATCAAGAAGCCTAAACAAAACAATCGGCAGTTTCGACACTCTCAACCACCGCTTTCCTTGGACATAATCTTTCTTAATTGGCTTTAATTTTGTCCGTATTGCAAATGCCTGAAAAAGTCACTGAGAATTTTTAAAAACTCACTGAGAATTTTTTAAAAGTCACTGAGAATTTTATGAAAACTCACT
>JAZQMW010000018.1:0-25458 GCA_045627025.1 Treponema sp.
CCTCCTTACTCCAGACGGAAAGCTCAACGAAAACGTTCCTGAAAAGTACCGCGGACTCAAGCCTGAACAGGCAAGAAAACTCGTAATAGAAGACCTTACGGAAGCAGGCCTTTTTAAGGGTGAAGAAAAAATGACTCACTCTGTCGGCCACTGTTACCGCTGTAAGACTGTAGTTGAACCATATCTTTCATACCAGTGGTTCGTAAAGATGAAGCCAATGGCAGACAAGCGTCTTGATGAATACAAAAAAGGTGAAATCCAGTTCTTCCCGAAAAAGTGGGAAAACACATACGAGCACTGGCTCACAAACATCCGTGACTGGTGCGTAAGCCGCCAGATTTGGTGGGGACACAGAATTCCTGCATGGTACTGCCAGGACTGCGGTGAAACAATGGTAAGTCGCGAAGACGTATGCAAGTGTACGAAATGCGGAAGCATGAACGTAAAACAGGATCCTGATGTTCTCGACACATGGTTCTCTTCATGGCTCTGGCCTTTCTCTACACTCGGATGGCCACAGGAAACAGAAGATCTTGCAACATTCTACCCAACGACAGCCCTTGTCACGGCATACGACATCATCTTCTTCTGGGTTAGCCGCATGATCATGGCAGGTCTTGAATTTACGGGAAAGGCTCCATTCCATGACATTTACATCCACGGTCTCGTTCGCGACAAGCAGGGCCGCAAGATGTCAAAATCCCTCGGAAACGGAATCGACCCTCTCGAAATCATCGACATGTACGGTGCAGATGCCCTCAAGTTCACGCTCAGCTACATGTGTGCACAGGGACAGGATGTTCTCGTAGACAAGGATTCATTCAAGATGGGTTCAAAGTTCTGCAACAAAGTATGGAACGCAAGCCGCTACATTCTTGGAAACCTTGAAGGACGCGCACTCATTCCTGTAACAGACAAAGACCTTACTGAACTTGACAAGTGGATCTACACAAGACTTGACAACGCAGTTGCAAATGCAAAGGACGCATTCGAAGGTTACCGATACAACGACGGTGCAAGTGCAATTTATGAATACTTCTGGTATGACCTTTGCGACTGGTACGTAGAGGCAACAAAGCTCTCGTTCAAGAACGGCGATGACAGGGAAAAGGACCGTGCAGTTTCTGTGCTCCTCAACGTACTTGAAGAATCACTCCGCCTCATGCATCCATACATTCCGTTTGTAACGGAAGAAATCTGGTCAAAGCCTCCTCTTGCAGAAATCGTGGAAAACCGCAAGAAAGCAGGCTGCCAGAAAGTAATTGCTGTGAGCGAATACACAGGACTCCTTGTAGACGCCCCATATCCTGAAGTTACAGAAGAGCGCAAGAATGGTGATGTAAGCGCAAGATTCGATGTCCTCAAGGAACTCATCCGCAACGTACGCGGCCTCCGCACAGAATGTGGAATCGACCCTGCCCTAAAAATCAGCATCGCAATCAAGATTACAGCAGGAACAAATGCAGAAGTAATCAGGGAAAAGACAGACATGATCCAGCTCCTTGCAGGCATCTCAAAGATTGACTTTGTTGATGAAAACCCGGCAAAATCAATCGGTACTGTAGGCACTGGCTACGAAGCATTCCTCCTTGTTGACGAAAACATAAACATCGAGCAGCTTGCGGCAAAATTCAGGAAAGACATTGACTGGGAAAAGGAAAATGTCCGTCGAAGCGAAAACAAGCTCAACGGAAAGTTTGCTGAGCACGCTCCAAAAGAACTTGTTGAGGAAGAAAAGGCACATCTTGCCGAATACAAGATAAGAATTGAAAAACTTGAAGGATATTTAAAGTCTTTGTAAGTTTTTGAATTATGAGCTATAATAGAGTGCGTCCCCCAAATGAAATTATTTTGTTTTGGGGACGCATGAGGTTATTCCTGAAGATTTTGCTTGATTTCTGACGGTATGCCCTGACGGTGCGGAGAATGAAAAATTCTTTGCACCCTACATTGTGATCATGTGCGGAGGATGCAATGGCTAATCAATATGTTATGAAAACCGACAGACCGGAAAACATGGATAACGAACAAATGCTCGAGCTTAAAAAAATTTCGCTTGCACCGTATATGCAGGTGGCCACGGCCCTTATAGGCAAGGCTCGGCATGCAGGCGGCAACATGTTCCGTCATCAGCTTGACACCATGACGATACTGATTGACTACGGATACATAGACAGTATCCTCCTCAAGGCCTCTTGTGTTCACGATGTAATAGAAGACATTCCGGGTTTTGACCATGAAGTGATAAAAAATGTTGATTCTGACGGAGACAGGGTTTACGAACTTGTAATGGAAGTCACAAAACGCCAGGGTGAACAGAAAAAGGATTTTCTCAAGAGAATCATAAATACCGGAAGCCAGAAAGCAAAGATCCTTAAGTGCGCCGACAGAATTTCAAACATGATAAGCCTTGGATTCGTTACGGATTCAAAATTCATCGAGAGATACTGTGACGAAACGGAATTTTACATTTTCCCGATTGCGCTCGAAGTTGACTACAACATGTACCAGGAGTTGATTGACCTTGTGCGCACAAGACGCCATTATCTTGAGCAGACCAAGTACTATGAGAATCAGGAATGAGCTATTTTCATGAGTCCCAATCATTTAAAAATTAAAGGTGCTGATTTTTTTTTCATGGATTTGAGCATTCTTTGATATCCAGCCTTAGAATAAAATGTTACATCGATTTAAGTATATCTCAATTATTATGTTTCTTTTTTTGAGCTGCAGCAATAAAAACATTGAAGTACGGGAAATAGGTTTCCATGATTATGTCTATGTCCGTGACAGGAATGAAGAATTTGGACATGTGGCATTGAAAAACAATCTGGAAGTTACAAGAATAAAAGGTTTTTTGCTGAAAAATGTTCCAGATGATTTATCTTTATTGGATTTTTTTTTGAAAACATATGCACGGGAGCTGCTTTCAGAAGATTTTATCGAAGAATCAAAAAAATTGATTCAAAAAACACAAGGTTTTGCAGATAAAAGATTTATTGAAATTGATTTTTTCCGAACATCAAAAGAATTGCCCTGGATAATGGATGAAAGCTATAATCCACCCCGCCATTTGGGAGAAGGAAACCCAAAGGACTTGATGGGTGTGTTTGTTTATGATATTGATGAAGGTGAAACATGCCGATATTTTATTTGCACTCGTTCAAACTCCCTGTTTAATTACGGATTGATAAAAAAAAGCATCGAATGGAATAAATAAGCCAAATCTGCCTGAATTCCAAAGCCCAATCCTTACGGATGATCATGAAAAGCCTGATTTTATCGCACCGTTTATCTGCTGAAATCCTAAAGGGCAAACAGCAAAAAAATTGATTTGGAATTTTAAAACCCAAAAGACTTGTGATGTCTGGACTCTGCAAGTTACAGGATTTTCATTCAGATTCATCAACATATGTTTCAAGCGAAGATGAATGGAAGGCATCCCTTATGAGATGCCTTTTGCATGACATTTTCAGCTATTTCTAGCAGAATTCTTTCTTGAGGAAATCAAGGTCAAGCTCCGGATAGAGTACGTGGGCGCCAAGAAGTGCATTTACCCTCTTGCGTGCCTCTGCAACAGTTTCGTCACTTATCTCGATTTTTCCTTTTGCAGGTTTTCCATCTTTTGTAAGGCCGGGTTTTGTTCCCTTCAATACGAAATCGATGATGTCTGCAACTTCTTTCATGTCCTTTTCGTCCATTCCGAGTGTCGTAAGGCCTGGAGTGCCGATGCGTATTCCTGATGTCCACCATGCACCGTTTTTGTCATATGGGAGCGCATTTGCATTTGCCGTTACACCGCATTTGAAAAGTGCAGCTTCTGCCTGCTTTCCCGTAAGTCCGTAAACCGTAACGTCACAAAGCATGAGGTGGTTGTCTGTACCGCCTGTCTGGAGAGGAATTCCGTGTGACTTGCATCCTTCTGCCAATGCCTTTGCGTTCTTTACGACATTGTGTGCCCATTCCTTGTACTTGTCAGTCTGAGCTTCCTTGAAGGCAATTGCCTTTGCAGCCATTACATGACCGAGAGGACCTCCAAGTACCATAGGGCATCCCTTGTTTACATAGTCTGCATATTCTTTCCTGCAGAGTATCATTGCTCCGCGTGGACCGCGAAGAGTCTTGTGGGTTGTAGTCGTTACGATGTCTGCCCATTTTACAGGATCATAGTCACCTTCCAAAACTTTTCCCGCAACAAGTCCCGCAAAATGTGCCATGTCTACCATGAGGACTGCGCCACATTTGTCTGCAATCTGGCGGAATCTTCTGAAATCGATTTTTCTTGGGTATGCTGAAAAACCTGTAAGAAGGATGAGAGGCTTCACTTCCATTGCCTGTTTTTCGATTGCATCATAGTCAAGAAGTCCAGTCTCCCTGTCAACTCCGTATGGATGGCTTTCAAACATGCGTGCAGATACGTTCATTCTGTATCCGTGCGTAAGGTGACCGCCGCAAGAATAGTCAAGACCCATGAGCTTCTGGTTTCCAAATCTTTTCCTGAGCATGTCAAACTGTTCGTCCGTAAGGTCGTTGAGTGATTTTACGCCAAGTTCTTCAAGTGTCGGAGTCTCGACCTTTGCAGAAAGTATTGCCCAATATGCGACAAGGTTTGTGTCCGCACCTGAGTGAGGCTGTACATATGCATAGTCTGCACCGAAAAGTTTTTCAGCTTCGCGAGCAGCAACATTTTCAACGGTGTCGATATTAACGCATCCGCCGTAGTATCTGTGCTCAGGATATCCTTCCGCATACTTGTCTGTAAGAAGATTTCCCATTGCAGCCTGCACGTTCAATGAACAGTAGTTTTCGGAAGCGACAAGTTTCAGGTGGTTCCTCTGGTTTTCAATTTCGCTAACGATTGCAGATGCAATATCTTTTCCTACTTCCGCAACCTGCTGAAGATTTGCGACATAAGAAACCATTGCAGCGTTAGGTTTTCCATTACAGCTGGACAAATAATTCTCTAAAGGTGTAGACATTTGTATACCTCTCTTAGTAAATCAACTGATTTGCTTTAGTATTTATAAATTTTTTTAATTATAGTTAAAAATGGAAAATTGTTCAATGGATGATGTGCAATGAAAAAACAAAAAAAGTGCATTTTCATAAGTTTTCACTGTTCGATGCATTTTATTCCGGATCCGCTGATTTTGCTGTATCCCGAAGTTCCCTTGAGCGATTCAGTCTCTATTTTCTGCGGAAATTCGCTTATGACTTCACTTACGTGAGTGATTATTCCAAGCATT
Organism: Treponema sp.; assembly: GCA_045627025.1. Classification (GTDB taxonomy): domain Bacteria; phylum Spirochaetota; class Spirochaetia; order Treponematales; family Treponemataceae; genus Treponema_D. The sequence continues at coordinate 5,247 of JAZQMW010000018.1, forward strand.
TTGCCTGAAAGTTCGAGGGCTTTCAATGCCTGGATGGAATCATGGAGAGGCTGGCCGCTCAACGTTCCGAATCCTTCGTCAAGGAAAAGTGAATCCACGCGCACGCTTTTGCTTGCAAGTTCAGCAATTCCAAGGGCAAAAGAAAGGCTTATTATGAATTTTTCACCGCCTGACATGTTTCCGACATCCCGGTCATCACGCGAATCTTGAAATGCAGCGGAATGAATCTTGAAATCCACCTGGCCCGGAATCTGCACGAGAGTATAGGACGGAAGTATTTTTGTAAAATACCTGTTTGCCCTCTTTATGAGCAGCTTGAATGTCAAAGACTGTACGAAAGTCAGAAAATCGCTGCCGTCACATTTTCCGATCATTTTCTGCACAGACATCCACATTCTTTTTTCATCCATCCTTGATTCTGTTTTTTTCCTTAGCTCAAGCACTTTCATTTTCTTTTTCCCGTTTTCCAAAAGAATGCCCGATATCTCGCCTTCTCGAGAGGAAATGAATTTTTTTTCATCTTCAAGACGCAGGTTGCTCTCCCGAAGGTTTTCAAGTGTCAGCCCATCTTCAAGTTCCGGTTTTTCCGACATGTGTTTTTCAAGCCTGGTTTGTGCCGACAAAAGTTTTGTTGCTGTCCTTACGTCATTGTCCTTGAGTTCTTCCATCTCTTTTTTCAGTTCAGGAAGTTTTTTTATGAACTGCCTGCATGAAATGAATTCTTCCACAGGGTTCTCAGAAACAAATCCGTTTTCCTTCAATGCATCCAAAAGATTTTTTTCTGATTCTTCAAGCTCTGAAATCCTTTCTTCAATTGAAGATTCAAGCATTTTCATCTCGCCTTCAACGATTTTTTTCTGATTAAGCTCATTGTTTTTCAAGTCACTTGCTATTTTAAGATTATATTCAAGTTGTTTTAAGTCAAGGTTAAATTCATTTTCAGCCTGTTTTATATCGTTTTCTTCATGAAATTTTCCACCAAACATAAGCCCAAGTTCTTCAGAAACATCATCAAGAATTTTTTTCTGAGACTTGAAATCTTCCGTTTCCTTGAGGAGAGTTTTTTCAGTCTCGGAAACATTCATGGAATTAAGTCTTGTGGTTAACTCCTGCATTTCAGTTTTTATTTTGTCTAAACTAAGTTTGTTTTCAGTATAACTTCTGCAAGACTCATCAAGACGCTTTGATGCATTGTCGAAACCTTCGATGACATCCTCTGGAACAACAGACATATTCCACGCTGAAAGGATTTCGTTTGCACCATCGCAAATTTTTCCAAGATTTAATCTTTCAGAAACAAGATTGTCATGCAAGATGCGCAGATTTTCACTAAACCCAGATGCATTGCCTTCAAGAGAAGCTGATTTTTTTCTGTATTCCTCAATTTTCCTGTTAAGGGATGCAATTTTTTCCGCAACTTCAGCACCTTTTCCATCATCCAAAATTCTTTCACCGCTTTCAATGATGCATGAAGGGTGTTCAAGCGAACCGCATACAGGGCACGGCTTTCCGTTTTCAACCGTTTTCCTGATCATTTCCGAAACAAGCTCAAATTGCGACGAGACAAGATTCTTGAGTTCTGTCCTTGCAATTGAAGATTCATTTTCAATGATTTTCATGTTTTTTTCAGCTTCTGAAATTTCATGCAAGGCGTTTTCGATTTCTTTTTCAATGCCTGATATTTTTCCAAGTGATGAAACTGCGGCTTTTTTCTTTTCATCCATGGCAGGAATGACTGACGGAAGATTTTCATCAGCAGCATGTCCTGCAATGTATGACTCATGCAAAGACATGATTTTTTCGTCATCTTCAAGTTTTTTTCTTATTTGGCTGCACTCTTTTTCTTCCGCTTCAAGTTTTTCCCTGGCACATTCCATTCTTTTTTTCACGGAACTGAGCATCCTTGATTCCACATCCCTTCTTGCAATGAGGCCCAGGGCTTTTGACAACATGCTTCGAAACTGTGGTTCGGATTCTTTTTTTTCATCCAGCTTTCGCCCGGCATCATCACATCTGTCAGAAAGTCTCGTGAGGTTTTCGTCAATTGACGACATTTCATTTTTCTTGAATCCAAGCATCGTTTTTTCCGCATCCTGACAGTCTGAAAGATTTTTCCAGCCATCGTATGCAAGTTCAGAGTTCTTTGCCATCTCCGCCTTTTCAATTGTCTTTTCACTTTCAGAAAACAGCTCTGCCCTTTCCTCATGCGTTTTCCGTTCTTTTTGCACATCTCGAAGATCCATTTCAAGCTTGTGCAAGGTTTCAAGCCAGACTATTTTTTTGTTGTTTTCATTTATCTTGACCTGCATCTCTCCTATTTTCCCGGGAATTTCTTTTTTTTCGCGCCTCAGTTCATCTTCTTTTTCTTCCGGAAGAAACTCAAATGAAGAAATTTCTTTTTCCATCTCTTCTATTTCACGTATGATTCCGTTTGCCTTGAGCCTGATCTGGCCGCCGAGTTCCTTGTAGCTCGACCCAGTTATTTTTTCAAGTATTTCAGACCTTTCCCTTGCATTTGCGTTTATGAACCTGTCAAACTGCCCCTGTGCGAGAATCATGGACCTGCAGAACTGGTCATATCCAAGGTTTGTGATTTTCACGGTTTCCGGTTCTATTTTTGAATATGCGGTTTTTGCGTCACAGACATTTTCTCCCGTTCCAAGATTCCTGATCATGAAATTCAATGAAATTTTTCCGTCAACATTGTTCCTTGCCTTTTTCATGACAAGTGTAGATTCAAATGTTCCGTTCCTGCATTCATATGTAACGGAAGCTTCGCTTTCTGTCTGACGCCTTGTCATTATCTCGTCGTATGCGGCTTCCCATCCCTGCCTTGAAAGGATTTTTTCGAGGCGTGGAGTTTTTCCATACAGCGCAAGTGTTATCGCATCAAGAATCGTTGTTTTTCCTGATCCAGTTTCTCCCGAGATGACAAACTGATTGTGGTTTTTGGCATAATCGGGATTTTCAAAGTCTATTTCCCATTTTCCCTTTATGGAATTGAGGTTTTTCATCACTATTTTTTTAATTCTCATACCTCACCCCGTTTTCAAATTCATGCACGGCTTCAAGAAAGAGCGGAAGATATTTTTTCCTGATTTCTTCATCTTTCATCCTGATTTCTTCATCACTTAATCCGGTCCTGTCAAATTCATATCTTGCGGATATGAGTGCACCGAATATCTCTTCATCAGTAACGCTGTCGCTTTCAGCATCTTCAAGGGCACAATCATCCGCAGAGCCAACATCCTGCATTTCATTCCGCCTGTAATTCACGACAAACACGTTTTCAGGAAGATCGGATATCGTTTTTTCAAGACAAATGCTTATGTCGACGTTTTCTTCAAAGTCATAGCAGATTTCGATGTTTGTTTCCATGAGGGGCGGATGCTCAATGATTTGCTCAAGACTTTCTCTTATCTTGGCAGATTTTCCCGTAATGCGTTTCCAGTCTGCGGTTTTCGGGACGTCGATTTTTTGAACCTCAGGCTCCTTTCCCCTTTCAACCTTTACGGAAAGAATTCCGTGGCTTATGTTGTGTTCGTCAAAACCCAGGATGAAAGGTGAACCTGAATAGCGTATCCTGTTTTCCCCTGAAACTTTTGTGGAATAATGTATGTGGCCGAGCGCAACGTAGTCGATTTCATCAGAAAACACGGATGAGTGGACGGATCCAAGGTTTCCGACAACTCCGTCTATGACATGCCTTCCGTCATCAGAAGAAATTTCTTTTTCCGTGCAGGAAAATCTTCCTTCAAGGTCAGTACAGTAAAGGTGCCCGGTTGCAATTATCGGAATGCTTCTTTCTCCGCGGAGTTTTTTTGCGGCATCAAGAACATTTTTGTAAAGCACGCCGTATGCCGCGTCAGAAAGATTTTCGTTTTCAGATTCTGCGTCACAATAAGACCTAAGCTCAACTTCGTGAACAAATGGAACCGCCATGCAGATTCCAGATGTTTCTCCGGATTCTTTTTTCAGTTCAAAAACCATGTCTTCTGGAGAAAGACCTGATGCAGACCCCACAACATGTATGTTAAGCATGCCGAGTATTCCTTTTTCCGAGTCAAGAAGGGATGCTGAATCATGATTGCCGCCGACTATGATTACGTTTTTGCAGCATGTGGACTGAAGGGATGCAAGAAAATCATTGTACTGTGTCCTGGATTCCGTGGGCGGATTTATGGTGTCGAAAACATCGCCTGAAACCACAAGCGTGTCTGCATTTTGCCTTACAGCCTCATCTTTAACCCATCTTAAAAAAGACTGAAATTCATCCGTGCGATCAACTTTATGAAGTCTGTTTCCAAGATGCCAGTCCGCAGTGTGGATAAGAGTACATGACATTTTTTTTCTCCATGGATTTTTTTTATGCCGGCACCTGAAAAAACAATATCATGCCAGGTGCCATTTGGCCGGAAGGATTTTTGACTTTCGATTGCCTGCTATATGATTCCAAGAGCCGTCAATGCTTCCCGAGCCGCATTTTGCTCTGCATTTTTTTTATTCGATCCTTCAACAGGACCGTATTTTTTGTCTCCAAGTTTTACGGAAACGTAGAATACCCTCTCATGATCAGGGCCTGTCGTTTTTTCAAGCACATAAGAAGGTGTTTCATTGCTTTTTTTCTGATAGTATTCCTGAAGGATTGTCTTAAAATCCTTGTTTCCCGAGTGATTCTGGACTTTCCGTATTTCAGGAACAATTATCTCAAGAACAAGTTTTTCGGCAGGTTCGTATCCAGAATCAACATAGAGTGCACCTATTACGGCTTCCACGGCATCTGCAAGAATCGCGCTCTTGTGACGTCCGTCTGTCATTTCCTCACCCTTTCCAAGAACAAGGTACCTGTCTATGTGCATTTTGTTGAGTCCAATCGGAGCCAGTGATTTTTCGCTTACGACATTGGCCTTTATTTTTGCAAGCTCCCCTTCCTTGACGTTTTCCATGTCATCATAGAGAAATGCGGCTGTTGCAAGTCCGAGTACGCTGTCTCCGAGAAATTCAAGCCGTTCGTTGTTCATGTGGCGGAATTTCATGTTTTCGTTTGAATATGACCTGTGGTGGAACGCAAGGTCCAGAAGCGAGAGGTTATGGAATTTGAGGTTGAGAGGACGGCAGAATTCCAAAAGTTCTGCTTTTCTTGCTTTGGAAAGTTCCCTTGAAGTGTTGAAAAAGTCCTCAAGGTTTTTAAAATGCACTTTGTTTTTCATATCTTTATTTTAAGTTTAAGATTTTGGCCGACAAAAGTCAAGGGAATCCAGGAAAGAGCCTGTCAATTGAGGAGAAAACAAACACCGTCTCATATCGTGGATTTGCCCATCCACCGGAAAAAACTCGTCAGGCAATGCATGTTGATTTTGCATGGCATGTTGTACAGAATTTTTTTTTTTGATAAAATATCATCATGAAAGACATAAAGGTTGCCATAGTCCATGATTGGCTTGTAAATTACGGCGGTGCGGAACGCGTTGTTGAGCAGTTCCTGAAGATTTACCCAAACGCAGATATCTATACACTTGTATACGATGAAAAGAAAATGGGAAAAACGTTTCCAAAAGAAAAAGTGCATGCAAGTTTCGTGCAAAAATTTCCGAAAGCAACTAAAATATACACGAAGCTTTTGTCATTCATGCCGCGTGCATTCGAAAGCTTTGACCTCACGTCATACGATCTCGTGATTGCAAGTTCGTCATGCTGTGCAAAGGGCGTCATTACGAGTCCCGATACATTTTATTTTGCATATATACATTCACCCATGAGATATGCATGGGATTTGTACTACGACTACCTCTCGACATCAGGAATGCTTACCAGATTTTTCATGAAAAGGCAGATTCCGTCAATAAGGCAATGGGATTACATTTCGTCACAGAGAATCGATTTCATCGCAGCAAATTCATCATACATTTCAAGAAGGATCAAAAAGGTGTGGAACAGGGAGTCCACGGTGATTTATCCGCCTGTTGATACGGACAGGCTTTCTGCAAACAATCTTCCACCTGAGGATTTTTATGTCGTATTCTCAAGATTCGTGCCATACAAGCGCATAGATCTTGCAATCAAGGCCTGCGGAAAGCTTAAAAGGAAGCTTGTCGTCATTGGAAGCGGTTCCCAGGAAAAGGAACTCAAAGAGCTTGCATCAAAATACAAGGATGCAGACATCCATTTTACGGGAAGGATAAGCGATGAGGAAGTAAAGGATTACCTGCAGCGCTGCAGGGCACTCATTTTCTCTGCAGAAGAAGATTTTGGCATCATACCGGTTGAAGCCCAGTCTTGCGGAAGACCTGTAATCGCGTTCGGAAAGGGAGGCGCACTTGAAACTGTCATTGACGGTGTTACGGGAATACATTTCGGCGAGCAGACAGAAGAAAGCCTTGAAGGTGCGATAGAAAGGTTTGAGATGCTTGAAAAAGAAAATGCATTCAATGCGGAAAAAATTCTTTCCCATGCCGCAAAATTCAGTTCGCAAAGATTCAGGAGAGAAATTTCCGATGTAATGGAAAAGGGACTTTCTGGAAAAAACAGACAGACAGTTTCTTCTTGACAGGTTTGTCATTTCGGGCAAAAGCGCAAACGGGACTCTTGCCCGAATTCAGCATGCTTGCCATCTTCGAAAAATTGTTTTCAAGGGTGGCACCAAAAGCAATATTTTCATGAGGATGTTTTATGGGATGCTTAAGGGCAATTCTGTGCATTTTGTTTCCACCCCTTGCCGTTTTGGACAAGGGATGCGGAGCCATACTTTTAACGACGCTGCTCACTCTTGCAGGATGGGTTCCTGGAGCTATTGCGGCCATATTTTTCAACAACAGGTAGCATGACGATGCAAGACTCGGTGGCTGATGTTTCCAAAACGGAAAATAAAGCTTTCACATGCTTATGAAACTCACGAAAAAATATTCCAAACGGTCTTTGCAAGAAAAATCGCAAGCACAAGCATTATTATCGGCCTTGTGATTTTGGAACCCTTTTTTGAGAACATGTGGCTTCCTATGTAGCATCCGGTCATGTTGCAAAGTCCGGCACACAGGCCAAGCGGATAGATTACCTGGCTGTTGTATACGAAGACTGCAAGGGAGACTATGTTTGATGCAAGGTTCACAGCTTTTGTGGTTCCAGCCGCATGACACAGGGAGAGACGGCAAAAGCCCGAGAACACAATCATCAAGAAAGTGCCGGTTCCCGGACCGTAAAATCCGTCATAAAATCCGATAACGAGTGCTGTGGCAGAACATACTGCAATCGTTGTTTTCATGGAAAACTTTTCTTCCGATGAATCTTCAAGTGTTTTTCCGAAAAGGACATAAACTGCTATCAATGGAAGCACAAACGCAAGAATCATGGAAAGAATTTTCTCGTCAAATTTAAGAGTGAGGCTTGAACCGAAAAAAGCTCCTGCAAATGAGCAGAGAACGCAGGGAATGCAAATCTGGTATTTCATCCAGCCGTTTTTCCAGTAATGGTATGATGCCACGCTTGATCCGAGTGCAGAAGAAAGCTTGTTTGTTCCCAATGCCTGGTGAAGCGGTATTCCTCCCATAAGGTATGCAGGAAGAGATATCAGCCCGCCACCGCCTCCTATGGAATCGACAAAGCCCGCCACACCGACCATCAGACATACAAAAACATACTTAACCATCATTTTCAATACCGAAAAAAAGAACCTGCAGGCAAAAACCAGGGCTCAGACTGACGCCGCATCATGCATGGACTCGAGCAGGCGGTTTACGTTTTGAGCCGTCATCAAAGCTTTCTCAAGCAAAATGCAAGCCTGCAAAGCTTATCACATTCCCATGCAAAAGTCAAAGGCATTTGGCGCAGATTCCGAAAGACAGAAAACCATCATGACACCATCAGCATCATCTTTTTTCATTTGAACCGAAACATTTTGGCGTGACGTCAATTTTTATTTTTCTCTTTGAAACAGGATGCAGAAACTCAAGCCCCGATGCAAAAAACTCAAATTCATCTGCATCCCGGCAATACGGATTGTAAATCCTGTCACCGATTATCGGAAGCCTGCACCATGCAAGATGGCTTCTTACCTGATGCCTGTACCCTTCCGAAATCCTGCATGTAACGTCATATGCCAGTGTGTCTTTTTCCCTTGACCTTGAAATTTCCAAAATCTCCGTAAGATATTCCCTGTTTCCGGCCTTTTTTAGCGCAGCACGTCCCGAATCTCCGTCAACAGGGCGAACTTCCGCATTATGAATGCCATATGGCCTGAATCTTGAACATAGCGTTTTGTGGTTCAAGATGTTTTCGATGTTATTTTCATTTGCCGCATCCATCAGGCCCAAAGTGGAAAAACCTTCTTTTTGCCCGTAAAAATCAGGAACATACAGGCACCTTGCACTGTAATACTTCAAAAACCTTCCGTTTTTCTGCTCATCCAGCATGTAGTCGTAAAAATCCTGTGTCAATGCAATAAGAAGGAGTCCTTCCGTATCATTGTCGATTCTGTGAAGAAGGCCATATTCAATGTCTTTCCTTCCCCTTACGTTTTTTACTTCCGGGAAAAGTTCAGCAGCCAAGGTTACGGCACTCCTTTCGTTTTCCCTAAGTGGTGCGCTTGGAATTCCACGATGCTTGTACACTATGACAAATGGATTTCCTTCAGAAGGATTTTTTATGATTTCCAGATCCTTTATTCCATTCACAGCAAAACCTTCCTGTAATCCTTTTGCAGTTTTTTCATCATTTTCAAAAACCTTTCAGGCGTTTTCGTTCGGAATGTTGAATAGTTTTCCTTTCCGGGAAGCTTTATCCTGAGCACGCTTGCATTCAACATGAGTGTCGCCTTTGGAAAATTCCTGTCGGGTTTTGAATATATGGTGTCTCCGACAATCGGACAGTTGAGGTATTTCATGTGGACCCGAATCTGATGTGTCCTTCCCGTGAAAATCCTTACCCTTATGAGGGAATATTCTCCGTAGCAGCAGACAACCTTGTAATAGCTTTCCGCGTGTTTTCCGTTGTCGGTTCCAACTTCAGCGCGATATTTTTTTCTGTCCCTCATGTCCCTGACAATACGTGTTCTTATGAATCCGCTTTTTTCATGCGGCCTTCCAAGGCAAATACATATGTATTCCTTGTAAATTTTCCTGTGGTCGCGAAACTGGGAGGCAAGGTATTCTTCGGCATCGCGATTTTTTGCCGTTATCATTACGCCCGACGTATCCTTGTCAAGCCTGTGCACGATTCCAGGGCGCCTGTTTGCAAGTATTTCATTCGTGTCCGCATTTTTAAGCTCAGGAATACTTTCCCTGCCCCAGTGATATAGAAGCGCATTTACAAGCGTTCCGTTCCAGTTTCCGCAGGCAGGATGTGTCACCATGCCCTGTTTCTTGTTCACGACGCATACGTCATCATCTTCATACAATATGTCAAGAGGTATGTTTTCCGGCACAATGTCATCGGGAATACTGTCTTCCCATTCAATGTCTATTGTGTCGCATGCCTTTACCTTGAATGATACTTTCTGCTTTTTCCCATTGACAAGAATTCCGACAACTCCGCTTTTAAGCTTGCTCCTGTTCATTCCGTTCGGAAGGTTTGCTATATATTTGTCAAGGCGTTCCTCACCTTTGTATGTGGGCGGAACCTTTACGCTAAAGTATGGCATCAGTCATGCTCCTCCGTTAATCCGGTGTTTTCATGAATCTCCCCTTCAATGGCACTTTCGGAAGGAGAATCTGCTTTTTTTACCCTTGAAACAGTTTCATCATGCTCAACTTCATAATCGATAAAATCCTCCCTGGTGTTTTCTCCATAGGGAATGACGATTATCTGTTCGCTCGAGTCAATTATTTTCCTGTTCCGGCTTTTTTTTATCTGGCGTTCAATAAAATTGATTACAAAATCCGTAACCCCAATTCCAGCACCAACACCAAGAGAAATGAAAAAGAGCTTTTTCTGCTGCTGTTCGCTAAGTGAATCGCTGTCCTTGTTCAGTGGATTCGGCATGGAATCAATTTCACCGATGCTTTTCAAATACGCACCGTACACAAGTGTGGTACCGATTGTAACGAAAGGAACCGCGCCAAAGGACACGATTTCAAAGCGCCTCAAATCCATTGCCCATTCCGGAAGTTCATCCGTGTCATAAGGTTCTGGATCAGTACCAGACTCAGATGATGCAAAAACAGGATGTAAGGATATGGACATGAGCATCAAGATGAAAAAAAGCGGCCTGAAAATATTCATGGATTTAATAAGTCCTTTCTCCGAATATTGCAGTTCCAATTCTTACCATTGTGCTTCCTTCTTCTATGGCAATCTTGTAGTCACCGCTCATTCCCATGCTGAGCTCCGAGATGTCAAGTGAAGGAAATTCCTTGTTGAGCCTTTCCTTAAGATTTCTTAAAGATTCAAAGGATTTATGGACAAGAAATTCATTATCGGTAAAAGGAGCCATCGTCATGAGTCCTGCGGGAATTACATGAGGATATTTTCCTTCCATAAAATTTGAAGCTTCCTTTACCACATCGTCACCTGATGCATAGCCGCTCTTGGAATCCTCCGCCGTGTGAAGCTCAAAAAAAATCTTTATCTTTCGGTCAAGCTTCGCGCACTGTTTTTCAACTTCCAAAAGCAGTTCCGTCCTGTCAGCAGACTGTATGCATTCAGAAATTTCTATTGCTTTTTTTACCTTGTTTGTCTGAAGGGAACCTATGATGTGGAGAGATGGCAAATTCTTTCCGCTGGATTTCATGATTTCATTTATCTCTGAAAACTTTGAAAAAGCCTCCTGGATGCGGTTTTCGCCAAAAAGCATTTGTGAAGATTCAATTGCCGCAAGAACGCTTTCCTTTGGATGAAACTTCGATACAGCGCAAAGCTTCACCGAACCTGAATTTCGGCCTGATTTTTTTTCCGAATTCCTTATTTCTTCAAGAACTGACTGTATATTGTCGCAGATTTTTTGATCAATCATTTTTTTTCTCCCAAATCAATGAGGAAATTTTCAATTTCCGATTTGACTTTTAAAACGCATTCGCAATGAAACAATGCGCCGCTAATCAGCAAGTTTGCATTGCCCAAAAGTTTCCATTCTCATCTGGCCGCATAAAGAACATTTGAAAGCCTTACAAAATCTTCCACTGACATGTTTTCTGCCCTTTCAGACTTTGAAATTCCCGCTTCAGAGAAAATTCCATCGGCATCTGAGCCTTTCGCCAAAAGAGGCTTTATGTTGTTCAAGACGGTTTTTCTTCTTGCACTGAAAAGCGCATGAACGAGGTTCACCAAAAGCTTTCTGTCTCGGCACTCAAACTGTTTTTCCCGGCGTGTCATAAGAGCAACCTGAGAAGATACGTTTGGTCTCGGCCAGAAATTTCCAGGTCCAAGTTCAAGGCCTGTCTTTACATCATAGCCAAGCTGGCAGAGCACGCTGAAAGCCGAATAGTTTTCTGTTCCGGGTTTCCCGGCCATTCTCTGGGCAACTTCCTTCTGTACCGTAAACACGCATTTGTCAAACACAAGTCCTTCGGTTATGGTATCCGCAATGAATGTGGCCGCAATGTTGTATGGAAGGTTTCCGAAAAATTTCTTCGGTTTTGCATCAAGAGAATCATAATAAGGTTTCCATGTCTTCAGGACATCACCTTCAACAATTGAAAACTGTCCGCTTTTCTCATTTTCTTCATAAAAACCGTGCAAAAGAGATATGAATCCCCTGTCAATCTCAAAAACGCTGACTCTGGCACCACGGCCCATTATTTCCTCAGTCATGCATCCAAGGCCAGGGCCAACTTCCCATATGAGCTCATCTTTTTTTAGCTCCAGGGAATCTATGATTTTTTTCCTTGCGTTTTCATTTATCATGAAATTCTGACCGAATTTCTTCTGCATCGCAAGACCGTTTTCTTCAAGAAAAGATTTTAGTTCAGATGGTGAATTATAGTCGGGATGATTCATTTATGCTCCAATCCATGTGATGGATTCCCAAAATGCCTGATGGGAATCCAGATTCCAAAAACCCTTGAATTTTTTAACAGCAGCCGCCAAAAGCGGCATCCTAATTTAAACTTATCCTTGGGAAAAGTGCGAAAAACTTCACACACCATATTATTATTGCATAAAAGGCATTGATTATACAACAGCATATGGGCGAAAGTATCGGAAAAACGATAGAAATGATGATGAATGCTATGGATGTGCAGAAAAAAACGCTTACAAGCGGAGATACGACAACAGATGCCATGATTCCTGACGGCATGAAGATTCCAAACATCGAAAGGGAAACGGGGGCGGTTACCGTCTGGGCAGCCGTTGAGGCAGAAAATCCAGAATTGAGGCTTAAAGGCATGAAACAGAAAAGATGACGGCTGAAAAAACCCGAAAACACAAGGATTCCTGCAAGGGCACCATAGGAAAGCATGAATCCTGCGGAAAATATGTCTGAAGGAACTGTTGCCGAATGAAAAAGGAAAACAAGTGAAAGCACGGCAATCATGTCCGTTTCACATGCAGATACGGCACCTGATGCAAGGCACACAAGGGAACACAGCATGGCTCGGTACAATGACGGCGAAAGGCCTGCGAACCACACGAAAAGGAGAATCCCCGAAAGCCTAAAGTAAAATGACTTTTTTTTGCCGAAAATTTTTCCGCCACAGCCTGCAAGTCCTGCAAAAAAAGAAAGATGCATGCCGCTGAGCGCAAGTATGTGGGAAAGCCCTGCATTTCTGAATGAATCGGAAACATCTGAATCAGTATATTCCCTCGAGCCTGAAAGAAGAGCCAGTATGAAGCCTCCTGCATTTTTCCATGAATACATGAGATGCTTGAATGAAAGCCTGCATTTCGCACGGAAAAAAGCAATCTTTCCAGAAATCGATTTTTCAAATTCGGAAGACAAAACGGATGTCACGCAGAACATGTTAATCTTTCCATTCCATTTGCCCATGAGCGAAAGGACAGCACCTTCTTCAATTATGGCGCCTTTGCTGAGGTTTGAGTAAATCTTTCCGGGATAAAGCGATTCCACTATTTCCGACGGAACCAAAAGCCTTATGCATCCTGAGCATGACGACTTTATCCGTCCTTCATTTAAAGTGCATTCAGATGAAAACGGGGCTGATGAAACGACATATGATTTTCCGGAAGAAAGGCGGACTGGACTTGAAAGAATCCTGCATTCCATGCATGTTGCCATTTCTGCAGGAACAAGGCTTTCGTAAGGATGTCTGTCTTTTATTCTGACGGCACCGGAATATACAAGAAAACTCACGATGAGTGCCGACAGGACAAAAGGATTTGAAAGGCGTTTTTTTAATGATTCTACCACTTAAGCTTTTCAAGGGCAACTTTGGCCGCATGCCTGACATCTTCAGGATAGTCAAGATACGTTGCATAGAGAAGATAGTCAAAAGCAGCCTTGTCCCCAAGTTCTCCGAGCGAATTGATGACGGAAAGCACGACGGCCTTAACAGGAGTCTGGTTGTTCTCAGTACTCTTGTTGAGAAAATCGAGATAGGAAGAAAGGAGCTGTATGGTCTCAGGAGTTGCAACGGATGCAATGTCGACAATCGCGCGCGCAAACTCATCTTCGTTAATGCGTTCATGCTCATATTCAGACCTTACGGAATCGAAGCATGACGTTACGAGTGAAGATGCGCGGGTCCATTTTGTGTCGGCAATCATTCGGAGACATGAAAGTTTAAGCTCAATCTGCTCGTCTGTCAGCCTATTCGGATTTTCACCCATATTACTTATAACCGAAGACAAGGCGTTTTCTGCAACTTCTCCGCGAATTTTTGCTGAAATTTCAGCATTTTTGTTCATTTTTTCAAGAATGATGATTTTTTTAGATGCGGGAACCGTTGTAAGTATGTTCAATATCTCCCGCTCGGAATTATTGACAAGGGGAACGTATGCGTTGAAAAGGATATCGGAATATGAAGGCCACACATCAAGCACATCTGCAATGAAAAGCAGGTTGAATGACATGGAATTTCCATTTGAACCCATGTAAAGGATTGATTTCAGGATGGACTCTTTCATGGGTTCGTTATTCTGCATGTTTTCAGAAAAATACGTGTTTACAAGAAGAAGGTTTTCAGAAGCAGGAAAGCTTGAAAAGGAATTCAGCACGGCAATCTTGATTCTTTCATCAGGAAAAGACAAAAAAATTTTTCTGAGTTTTTCAGAGACTTCCGATTCCATTCCAACACAGTTTCCTACAGAAAGAACATCGACAGCAGTCTCCACAAGGTCTATGAATTCATCATCCCCTGCAAGAGAATCATGGGCAGAAATCGCAAAGTCAAGAGTCTTTATGGCTATATGGGAATTTCCAAGTGAAGCGGAATCCATTACGGCCTGTTTTTTTTCCACAAGATTACCCTTGAGAAATGCGGATTCAAAATTTTCCTGGCCAAACAAAATGGATGCGTTTAGCGCAAACATGAAAAAAAGTGACTTTTTTACAAAACAACAACTATCCATCCTTACATCATACAACAGGAAGATTAAAAAATCTAGGGAAGATATGGCAATATTCTGCCTTTTTCATGCAAAAAAACAATTTCACGGGACAATTGAACAGAACCTGCCAATTCGTTATACTGTGTTCATGTCCAATTTCTTTTATTCAATAGTGATTTATCCATTGACGCAGATTATTGAACTCGTATTCACTTTCTGCAACAAACTCTTCGACAACGAAGGCTTTGCCCTTATAGGAGTAAGCATTGCCGTCAGCATGCTCACGCTTCCGCTTTATATTGTTGCCGAAAACTGGCAGCAGATTGAGCGAGACAAGCAGGCATTCATGAAAAAACAGGTTGACAGAATCAAGAAAGCCTTCAAGGGCAACGAACAATACATGATTCTGACCACATATTACAAAATGAACGGATATCATCCGATAATGGGACTCCGTTCAGCATTTGGACTTCTAATCCAGATACCTTTCTTTACGGCAGCCTATTCCTGCCTTTCCACAATGGAAGCCCTGAAGGGAAAGTCATTCTTTTTCATAAGCGACATGGGAGCTCCCGACAGCACTTTCTTCATAGGCACATTCGCAGTCAACATCCTTCCAATCGCAATGACGCTCATAAACATAATTGCAAGTGCAATTTACCTCAAGGGACTTGGCATCAGGGACAAGATACAGACATACGCACTTGCGCTCCTTTTCCTTGCGCTTCTTTACGGAAGTCCGTCAGGTCTTGTCATCTACTGGACGATGAACAACATCTTCAGCCTTGTAAAAAACGTATTCTACAAGCTTAAAAATCCTGCAAAGACACTTTATTACATCTCATGCATGGCTGTAACGGCAGCAATACTTTACATACTCATAGGAAAGCCAGTTTCTTTCAAGAGGGGCATCCTGATATCCGTCGTTTTCGCCATGATATATTTCATTCCGCTTTTCATAAGGCTCGCAAATTACTTTGTGGACACTGTCATGAAACCCCTAAGGGATGATTTTGGAAAAAGACTTTGGCTTTTCATTCTTTCATCATCATCACTTGCTTTGATGCTCGGGCTTTTCATCCCGACAAACCTCATATCGTCATCTCCGATAGAATTTTCTGGAATCGACGGATATGGTTCTCCGATGTTTTTTGTATGGAACACTTTTTTTCAGGCAGCAGGACTTTGCATCGCATGGCCATTGATGATATATTTTCTTTTCAAGGAAAGAATCCAGACTCTTATATCATCAGGACTTTTCATACTGCTGATGCTTTCAGTAATAAACATTTTCGGCTTTTCAGGCAATTACGGAAGCCTTTCAAAACTCCTGACATTCACGGATGTTTCCACGGTTGATTCCAAGGTTTCGTCAATTGCAGTCAATGCACTAGTGCTTCTTGCGTCTTGTGCAGTCCTGATTGCGCTTTTCAGGACAAAAGCATCAAAATTCTATTCACCTTTTGCAGGAATGACACTTGCATGCTTCATGGCGTTTTCGTTCATCAACATTGCAAAGATAAACTCAGGATACAAAGAATACCTAAAGCTTTCTGCAAGCGGAAAAACTGCAGGCGAAATGGAAAAGGTGTTTGAGTTTTCGCGGGAAGGAAAAAACGTGCTGCTTATTTTCCTCGACAGAACGCAGGGACATTACATAGAGCCTCTTTTTGAAGAATGCCCGGAGCTTCAGGAAGAAATGACAGGATTCACGCTCTACAGAAATACGGTGTCATACAATTCACATACACTCATGGCTTCACCTGCATGTTACGGAGGATACGAATATACGCCTTTCGAAATAAACAGAAAAAGCGAAAAAACGTTATGTGAAAAACAGAATGAAAGCATACTCATGCTTCCTCGAATTTTTACGGAACAGTTCGGATACAAAGCCACGGTTGCAGATCCCCAGTGGGCAAACTACTCATGGATTCCAGATCTTTCCATTTTCAGCGGATTGCCAAAGACAAAGGCAGTCAACCTTGAAGGAAAATACCTGCCGCTTTGGTACAAGGAGCACCAGGATACGGCAAAGATTTCCGTAACTTCCGACACACTTAAGAGAAACATTCTGTGGTACGGACTTTTCAGGTCATCACCTCTTGCCCTGAGGCCTGCTTTCTACAACGATGGAAACTACTGGTCTACAAATTCCAAAAACGAAGACTATGACGACTACATTGCGGGATACTCTACGCTTGAATATCTTCCGCGACTTTCTTCTTTTGACGGAAAAGAAAACTCTTTCATAACGATGTCAAACGAATCCACGCATCAAAGCATGATTTTGCAGTCTCCGGAATACAGGCCTGTATCATCAGTTGTAAAAATGGAGAAAAGAAATGAATTTTCTAATGACGGCGCATACAATTCTGTTGCAGGTGCAATGAAACGTCTCGGAGAATTTTTTGAACTTCTAAAGGAAAAAGGCTGCTACGACAATACAAGAATCATAATGTATGCAGACCATGGAAACACGTCAAGGGAAAGCGGATTCAAGTGGAATGAAAAATTTGACAGGATAAAACCTGGAAAATACCATCCAATGCTTATGGTGAAGGATTTCGGGCAAAGGGGAAATCTCATGGTTTCCGATGAATTCATGACAAATGCAGATGTTCCGTATCTTGCCACAAAGGATCTTGGAAACGAGGCTTTAAATCCATTTTCAGGAAACAAAATATCAATGGATGAAAAGGAAAACGGAGCGCTTGTCTGCATAAGCAACATGTTCATGCCCCATCATGTAAAAAGCAAGAACATCTTTACGGCGGAAAAAAACGAATGGTATCGCGTAAGGGATGACATATTCAATCCAGAAAACTGGATTCAGGAGGAAAAATAATGACCTGCAATTTTCTTTATATTGATCCCGGCACGGGAAGCATGCTCTTTTCTGTACTCATCGGTGCGGCTGCGACACTTTATTTCCTTGCACGTGCGGCATATCTCAAGCTGAAACTCATGCTTGGCGGAAAAAAAGATGGAGTGGCACTTGATTCCGGTTACAAAAAATACGTGATTTACAATGAAGGCAAGCAGTACTGGAATACATTTCTGCCTGTAGCGGAAGAATTTGAGAAGCGGAAAATAGAACTTTCTTTCTACACATCAGCAAAAGACGATCCTGTATTTGACACAAATTGGACTTATGTGAAACCAGAATTCATAGGGGAAGGAAATGCAGCATTTGCCAAGCTCAACATGCTCTCCGCTGGTTTTGTATTAATGACGACACCAGGCCTTCAGGTGTATCAGCTCAAAAGGAGCAAAAACGTAAAGCATTACTCACATGTGGTGCACATGCCGAACGATGCGACAACATACAGGCTTTTCGGACTTGACAGTTTTGATTCGGTTCTCCTGACGGGTGACTATCAGGGAAATGACTTGAGGCTTCTTGAAAACATGCGAGGAACCAAAAAGAAAGACCTTGTGACGGTTGGATGCACTTATCTTGACGTTTATCAAAAAAACATAGAAGAGATTGAGGATGAAAAGGATCATCCGTTCACGGTGCTTGTGTCACCTTCATGGGGCAATGTCGGAATCTTGAAGAAATATGGAGAAAGGCTTCTTGATCCGCTTTCAAAAACAGGCTGGAGAATAATTGTCAGACCGCATCCACAGTCAAGGAAAAGCGAAAAAGACATGCTTGACCGACTTGAAGAAAGATACAGGGACAACAGCAACATCGTATGGGACTATGAAAGGCAGAACATTTATTCGCTCAAGAAAGCAGACATAATGATTTCTGATTTCTCAGGAATCATTTTTGACTATACGTTCCTTTGCGACAAGCCGGTAATGTACGTAAATGCAGGAATGGACCTCATGCCTTACGATGCCTATGACGTGGGACATGAACTTTGGCAGTACGAAGCCCTTAAAAAGTTTGGTACAGAACTTCGTGAAGAGCAGTTTGAAAACATAAAGGATGTGATAGCTTCTTTAAGTGACAGCAAGAAACTTGCAGATGAAAGAAGAATTGCAAAAGAAACCGCATGGATGCACAGGGGCAATGCAGGAAAAAACATTGCAGACTACATGATAAAAACAATGGAAGAAAAAAAGATTTAATTTCATCTTTTAATCAATAAACACAAAGTACCAAAAAAAGCATTCTTAAAGCATGAAAACAGGCTCAAAGAATGCTTTTTTTTATGACATGAAGTCCCACAAAAAAGGACTGAATCCTTTTATAATTAAGGAATCAGTCCCTTTAACATGGATTGATTTAAGGAAATTCCTAATTGCATTAAATCAATCATTAAGTTTCTGCATTTATTTTTTTTCGACCATGGTAACTTTAATTTTCTTTGTTGCCTTGAATGCCCAGAATGCCATGCCGACAATACATACACCGCACATAAAAAGCGAAGTCCTTACATTAGTCATAAGTTCTTTTTTTAAATCCGGATTTTCAAACTGACAGAGAACAGCTTTAAGGACCTGAATAAAAGGAATTTCCTTGCATTCAGGATTTTTATATACTAATGATACAATCCATGCTACATAACTTATACAAGTTCCAAAGGCTGCATACAAAATGCTGATAATTGATACTGCAATTATTCCGATTTTGTTTAATTTTCCTTTAAACCATGTATAGCCTTTCATTGCAAGAAAGAAATATACAAGACCTGATAAAGCTGTAATTTTTCCAAGCATCATGAAAATGTATGCAACGAGAATTCCTGGAATTGCACAGAGAAATGCTCCGATAATTCCTTTAAGGTAATTATTCGGCTCTTTTTTTTCGTTTTCATAGGCTTCATCAATTTCACTCTGAATATCCTTTGCACATTTTGGACAAAGAAGTGTCAAAGATCCGTTAATGGTGTATGCAGAAAGGTTTTCCTCTTCTTCGCAGCCTGTTCCCATGCATCTCAATTTTGCATCAGGATATTTCTGAGCAAAATAATCTGTAAGATCAGCAATTACTTTTTCATACATATCAATGCTTTTGCCCAAAAGAAGCTGATTAAAAATCAGTTTGACATCATAGAACTGCTTTGTTTTAGCAAATTCAGCAGATTTTGCATATTCTTTGCCTACATAGGATTCTATTTTTTCCCTGTCTTCATCATCAAGTTCTACAGGAAAAGCAAAATATATTGTTCTAAATGCATTTTCAACGTTCATTACAACAAACGAATTTTTCAGAATTCCATAAATTCCCTGTGCTCCATTAAATGACAAGCCTAAATCTTTTTTTATTCTTCCAAAACCTATTTTAATCATCATTTCTCCAAATTACTGTCAGTTAAAATCTGTATCGATTTTATAAAATTTTTTCAGCTTTTTTGCACGGAATTTTAACTCTGCATGATTTCTTTCCGCATAGTGAAAAAATCACGTGCAAAAAGCTAAAATCAGCATACGCCTATCGAATGCATGTATTCCCTGAGGTAAACGACAAATTCTTCCATTTCAGGAACCTTTATGTCACCCATGTTCGCAATTCTGAAAGTATCGATGTTTCCAAGTTTTCCAGGATAAATCGTAAATCCCTTTGAACGTGCAAAATCATGCATTTCATTAAAATCATACCTGTCGGTCTCAGGAATTCTTATTGCAGTAATGAAGTGGCTCTGGTATTTTGCATCCACAAGCATCTTGAGTCCCATGTCATCGCATGCCTTTACAAGAACATTCCAGCATGACGTAAATCTTTCGAATCTCTTTTCAATCGTCTCAACTTTTGTTTCCGTAATTGCCTGCCTCAATGCATAAAGAGTCTGTACTGGAGGAGTAAAGCGAGTCTGTTTTG
>JAZQMW010000019.1:0-67991 GCA_045627025.1 Treponema sp.
GTAATCTGCGACGTATACTCAGGATCAATTGCGTAGTCAAGAGAATATGAAGTTCCCTTCACGTCAACAATCTTTGTGGCGCCTGAAACGTCAAGTTCCCTGAAAACAAATCCAGACGATGATTCATCGGCTTTTTCTTCATTCTCATCGGCTTTTTTTTCATTCCCAGCGGTTTTGTCCACATCCTTGTCTTTTTCTTTTTCTTTAAGGGCCTTTTCCTTTTCTTCATCACTCATCAAGCTTTCAGGCATTACTGGAGAAAAAGGAAGTGCAGATTTTTCTGAACTTGAAGATGATGCAGATTTTGCAGGATAACTGTAAATTGTACCAGAAACAGTTGCCTTTATCTTAAATGGAGAAACCTGGGACGGATAGAAGAATGACCTTTCAGGGGAATAAGCCTGCATTCCTGAAGACCATGTCCTGAAATCATCATCAGACCTATTTTTTGCAGAATATGTTATGTTTGATGAAAAACTCGAAATTGCAAGATTCGAAACATACGGCTTTACAAAATCAGGAAGAGGAATTGTCGCGTTTCCGTTCAAATCCCACGGAAATGAAGAAGTCTGGCTTGAACTGTCAGACTCGTCATCCTTGTCTTTTACAGATGATCCGCTCATCAAAAATCCAATCCAGTCGAGATATTCGGAACGCTCCGTAAAATCTTCTGAAAAATACGGATCGCTGAACAAAGGCATGCTGAGCGACAGGGTAAACGGTTTCTTAAGGGAAAATTTCAATTCTCCGCGAAATCTATGCCCTGCATCATATCCCATGAATGATGAAGAATCCTTATGCTTGAGTCCATCCTGGTCATAAACGGTATATGTGTCTGAACTGCTGAAAATTGTATTCGTAAAACCAACCATTGCAGATATCTTAAACTCAGAAACATAATCATTTTTTGGTTTTGCGATTCCTTCAAATCCCGTAAGCACGCCAAGATTTGCATAATAGTCGGCTATGAATTTCAGATAGCTGGATGTGTCACCGTCATAATTTTCCTCAAGATTATGAAGCACAAGCCCTTCCCTCCTCTGTTTCTTGAGGGTTGAAGGTTTCATGAAGTTGAAGATGCCTTTTGTTATGTCATCCTCATCCTCTTCGGATCCATCATCCGTTTCAAGGGGCTTTCTTCCAATAATGTATGTGGTGGTCTGAAAATAGTATCCAAGCCTGTCAGAATAACCGAACGATGGGTTAAAGATAAGCTCATCCTTAGGATAATAAAATGCAGGAAGATACATTACGGGCACCTTTCCGACAGTAAGGAGCGCATTGAAAAACGCAAATTCACCGCCCGGCAAAAGCCATATACGGGATGCCCTTATCTTCCAGTGTGGATTTTCATCATCACAGAAAGTGAGGGCTGCCTTCTTGAAAGTTATTGTGGTGGACGAAGACCGACCGAATATGTCCGATGCAACAATGAGGGTAGAACCAGAAGGCAGGTTTATGGCATCGCTTTGGGTCTGGACAATCTTTCCGCCATCAAAGATTCCTTCAAGAGACGACGTATTGAAAAGAAGCGTTGCAGACGTGATTTCCTGCTCACCTTCATTTGCATCCTTTTGAATGAGCTTGACGTTTCCCTGTGCAAAAAGCATTTCCGTGGCACGATTATACGAAACCTTGTCAGCCTTGATCTTGACGTCTGTCTTGCCCTTCTTCACAGAAAGCCCGACATTTCCGGAAAGGACTATTTCCTCGGTATCTCGTTCCTTATCTTTCTTGTATTCAGTAAAATCGGCAGTTTCAATGGTGATTACGGTCCTGTTGTCCTTTTCTTCAGCCTTGCCTGCTTTTTCAGCAGAATGCGCGCCCTGACAAAATGAACAAAAGAAAAAAGCCACCAGCACCAACCTAAAAATTTTTCTGCTCATGATTCTTAAATGCCCGAGAAATTCACAATCCGGCCTCATCCCTCTTTCTTTCACGTTCCAAAAGCTCTCCGACATATTTTCCGGTATAGCTTTTCTCATTTTCAGAAACCTCTTCAGGAGTTCCCGCCGCAACAACAGTGCCGCCACCAGTACCGCCTTCAGGACCAAGATCGATTACATAATCGCTTTGTGCTATGACATCAAGATTATGCTCAATCATGACAACGGTATTCCCCTTGTCCACGAGCTGCTGTATGACGGACATGAGCTGCTTTATGTCAACAAAGTGCAGTCCTGTCGTAGGTTCGTCAAATATGTAGAGTGTCTTGCCTGTCTGAGGACGCGCAAGTTCACATGCAAGCTTGACCCGCTGAGCTTCTCCGCCTGAAAGTGTAAGTGCATTCTGACCAAGCGTAATATATCCAAGTCCGACACTTTTTAAAGTTTCAAGTTTTCTTGCGATGTGAGGAATGCCAGAGAAAAATTCAGCGGCATATTCGACCGTCATGTCAAGTACGTCGGATATGGATTTACCCTTGTACAGAACGTCAAGAGTTTCCCTGTTGAACCTTTTTCCCTTGCAGACATCACACTGAATGAAAACATCAGGCAAAAAATTCATTTCAATTGTTATTGTTCCGGCACCCTGACAGTTCTCGCACCGACCGCCCTTTACATTAAAGCTGAACCTTCCGTTCTTGTATCCCCTGGCCTTTGCTTCCGGCAGAGACGCATAAAGTTCGCGTATCCTGTCAAAAACGCCTATGTACGTCACGGGATTGCTTCTCGGAGTTCGGCCGATTGGGCTTTGGTCAATGTTTATGACCTTGTCGATGTTCTCAAGCCCCGTAATGCTCTTGAATTTGCCTACATCAAGGGATGTGCCAGAAATTCTGTTGCTTATGGCAGGATAAAGCACGTCATTCAAAAGAGTGGATTTTCCACTTCCCGAAACCCCGGTAATACACGTGAAGGCGCCCAAAGGAATCTTTATGCCTACATTCTTTAAGTTGTGCTCAGACACTCCTTTCAATTCTATGTATTTTCCGTTGCCCTTCCTTCTTTCACGAGGAATTGCCATGCGTATTTTTCCGGCCAGATATTTTCCAGTAAGGCTGTCTTCATTCTTCATTATTTCCTGTGGAGTGCCTGCGGCCATGACGTTTCCTCCATGAACACCTGCTCCAGGACCTATGTCAATGATATAGTCTGCGGTAAGGAGAGTCTGTTCATCATGTTCAACGACAATCACGGAATTTCCAAGATCCCTAAGATATGTAAGGGAATCAATTAGACGCTGGTTGTCCCTCTGGTGAAGACCGATCGAAGGCTCATCAAGAATGTACATGACACCGGTAAGACCTGAGCCAATCTGGGTTGAAAGCCTTATTCGCTGAGCCTCGCCTCCAGAAAGGGTTGCTGCGGAACGCTCAAGCGTAAGATATCCAAGTCCGACATTCTTAAGAAACGAAAGCCTGGCCTTTATCTCTTTCATGACCTGACCGGCAATCTTTTTTTCAGTCTCCGAAAGCTCAAGCGAATCAAAGAAATTTATCGTATCAAGTACGCTAAGCTCCGTAAGCTCAAATATGTTTTTTCCGCCTACAGTTATGCCAAGAGCTTCCTTTCTAAGCCTTCGCCCCTTGCAGGAATTGCATTCGCAATGTGACATGAATTTTTCCTGCATGCGCTCCTTCTGGGAATCCCCCCATGCTTCAACATAACGGTGCCTCATGTCGGCAAGAACACCAGTCCAGGGACGCTTGTATTCGCTGTACCCCTCACCGCTTTGCTTCTTGTACGTCCAGTGAAGGATTTTTTCCTCATCTCCGTTCCAGAGATAGTCAAACTGCTTTTTCGTAAGGTTTTCAAGCGGACAATCAAGGTCAAATCCGCCTTCTTTTGAAATAGCCTCAAAAAGAGCCTTGTTCCACTCAGATTCTGGATTATAGTAAGTTATTCCGCCTTCATTGAATGACTTTGACATGTCAGGAATTATGAGATTCATGTCGAATTCCATTTTTTCACCAAGACCCGTGCAGTCAGGACATGCACCGTAAGGATTATTGAAACTGAAAAGTCTTGGCTGAATCTCAGGAATCGAAATGCCGCAATCAGGACACGCATTCTTCTGGCTGAAAAAAACTTCCTCTTCAATGAAATCTGCATCCTCATCAAACTTCACGCCTCTAGCCACAAGTGACTTGCAGACAACATCATAAGCACTGTCGGTCTTATAAACGCGCCTCAAGGCAAGAAGAACACCGTCAGAACTTTCAAGCGCTGTCTCAACGGAGGAAGAAAGTCTCTTTCCAACATCGTCATTGAGAACGATTCTGTCCACTATGATTTCAATCGTATGTTTTTTCTGCTTTTCAAGCTTTACGGTATCTTCAAGCTCACACGTGATTCCATCAATTCTCGCACGCACAAAACCTGCTTTTCTCGCATCATCAAGTATTTTGGCATGCTCACCCTTTCTGCCCTTAACGACAGGTGAAAGAAGGGTAATCTTTGTTCCCTTGGGCCACGACATAATGGAATCTATAATCTGATCCACGGACTGCTCATTTATCTCACGGCCGCAATTCGGACAATGAGGTTTTCCTATTCTTGCAAAAAGAAGCCTGTAATAGTCGTATATCTCGGTAACCGTACCGACGGTGGAACGAGGATTTCTATGGGTTGTTTTCTGTTCAATGGAAATTGCAGGAGAAAGGCCTGTTATGAGGTCTACGTCAGGCTTATCCATTCGTCCAAGAAACTGTCTTGCATAGGAAGAAAGGCTTTCCATGTAACGTCTCTGACCCTCTGCAAACAGTGTGTCAAACGCAAGGGATGATTTTCCGCTTCCAGAAAGGCCTGAGATAACAACAAGCCTGTTTCGCGGGAAAGTCACGCTTATGTTCTTTAAATTGTGCTCACGGGCACCCTGTATTGTAATCTTGTCATCATTAAAAATACTCATAGCAATCCTGTAAACCGATTGGTAAAATTCATATTTTGAAAAAACACCAATTTTCCGAAAATCATAATAAGTTACCTCTAAAAACTGCAATTTTTAGAAGTTTCCATAAGCTTTCAGCCAAAAACAATGTCTGAAAAGTATATCACAATTTTCATAAAAAGTATATTATGGGAGAAACTAAAAAAAACAGTTTTTGAAAAGCAAACCGGCACAAGCCTCAAAGCAGGGAAATTTTCAGGCAGAAAAAGACACGAGCACAGGCATCAGGAAAACTTCATGTTCATTCCACTGGATAACAAACCAACTTTTGCCGGACCATTCGCAAATCTTTCGAAAAAAATAATTTCAAATGATTTGCCAGGGAAAACCGATTGGTTGCAATTAACCAGCAATCTTTTTTAAGGTTTTTGTAAAAGTTTTTTAAGACAGATTTATGATTTTTCAAAACCATGCGCAATTGAATTATGGAAAATCACCAGGACAAACGAGAGAAAAAAATGTCAGAGAGAAACAAAAAAATTTCAGCACTAATACTTTCCTGCAAAAAACAGGGCGAAAACAACAGGCTCGCAACATACATCACCAGGGACGGAATATTCCAAAGCGTCCTTTACGGTGGCCCCAAAAGCAAGCTCAAGTCGCTCGTGCAGCAGTTCAACTCGGGAACACTATTTACCTACAGCGACGAATCAAAGCACACGTCAAAAATAACGGATTTTGACGTAAAGGGATATCATCTCGGAATAAGAAACGACATCTACAAGATATATGCGGCAAACCTTGCATGCGAGATAGTAATGAAAACAAAATGCGCTGGAGATTCTGAAAATGCATTCGTGCTCCTAAACGCCATGCTTGACGGAATAGACAGGTCAAGCGAAAAAGAATCAAGGCTCGGACTTCTAAGATTTCTTTGGCGATATACGGGACTTCTCGGAGTGCAGCCAGATGTAACGCACTGTGCTGAATGCAAAGAATTCCTTCTGTCTTCATCAGGCGGAGGATTTTACTCAGAAAGGCATTCAGGCATCATATGCCAGGAGTGCATGTCGGAAAATGATGCGGAAAAATCTTCAGGACTTTTTCTGGACATCCATGCACTTACGTACCTTGCGGCAATCAACGAACTGAAGCCTTCAAAAGTAAGAGAGCTGATTGTTCCGGCAGAATCTGCATATGTAATGAAATCGTTTCTTTTCAGCTTAATGGAAAAATGCGTCGACACAAGACTTGAAAGCCTTGAGGGAGGCCGGGGTATCCTTTAGTCCAAGCAAAGCCACAGATTTTCGGGAAAACGTCCAGAATCATGAACAGCATTTGGAAAAGGCAACATGCAGAATTTCCAAAATGGCATTTCCATGCTTTTTTTCAGCTTGATTGACATTTGCCGCTTATTGCATAATAATTATAAGTAAGGTAAAAAACGCAGTCTTTGGGGCCTGCAAAAAAAAGAAAGGAATCCATAATTTTCATCATGGATTCGAATTACAAATTTAAATTATAAAAAATCATGCATGTCTTTCAAAATCCAAAGGCAGCATTTTCTGAAAACGGCATGAAGATGGAGCTTTCTTCAGGAACAATTGCCAGGCACGCCTCGGCTTTTTTCTCAGGAATTACAATTCATCGGATTTTCAGCCAATGCCCTTGATTTTTTGCATTGAAAGTCTTAACTTTATATTACGAAAACAATTTGAGGATAAAAATGAGCGACGAAACAGAAAGCAACAAAACAAATGAAACAGAAAAGGAATCTACTTCTCAAGGAAATTCGGAATTCGGAAAAAAAGTCATGGACTATTTTGACAAGGGATTGAAGGCCTCATACAAGGGTCTCAAAAATGCCGGAGTCGTTCTCAGTGAATTTGGAGACAAGTCTGTAATAAAGATCGACATTTCAAAGCTCAGGAGCAAGCTCGAAAAACTCTACAGGGAGATAGGAAAGCTCACGACAGACAAGCTCCTTTCAAACGAAAGCGATGCCATCACAAAAGACACTGAGGAAATATCCGACAAAATAGCAGAAGTTGCAGAAATCAAAAACAAGATAAGGGCAAAGGAAGAAGAACTGAGTCAGTTCGAGAAATAGCCTTCAAGCCTTTCATATGCCGTCTTATGCTCTGAACAAAAAGACTCGTTCAGGGCTTCAAGGTCACCTTCCATCTTGGCACGGAGAACATCTTCAAGCTTCTGGCCCGCATCTGCAAGTTTTTCAAGAGCAAGCTGCCTTGCGGGTCCCTTTATCGAATGCACGTAATCGGCGGCACTCTTCCTGTCATTTTTTTCAAGACCACGAAGCATTTCCATGTCAAGCTTTTTATCACTCAAAAAAGAATTCAAGAGGATTTCAAGCAGTTCACTGTCATTGTCCACCATTTCCAAAGCCAAATTCAAATTAAAAACTTCCATAAAGTGATTCCTTCTGATATAATATTCTACATGAAAAAATTACAACTTGCAATAAAAATCAACATGATACTGGCGGTCATTTTCTCGCTGTGTACATTTCCAATCAACGCAGACATTTCAATTCTTGCGCTTCCGATTTCCATGGCATTCACATTCTTTCTTTACAGATACACGTTCGTGCAGATCATAAAAAAGAATTCCGTCCAGAAAATAAGTGCCATCAGACGGTATTTCCAATACGAGCCTTTCGTTTACATAACGGCTTTCGTACTCCAAAGGTCAGGAAAAACGGGTTTTCCATATGCATTCGACCTCATCCTTTCCATACTGTGGATTTTTCTGCTGGCTTTTTCTGTTTACTTCCAGATAGTTCTTTCGGACAAAAAGATCCACAAAACATCTGAAGAATGGGCAAAATTCATAAAGGAACATCCTGCATCAAAACCTGAAGGCAGCAAAAGAATCGCATACGAAATTCTTGAATGGGCAGACGCACTCCTCCAGGCCGTGTTCACCATCATACTTCTGAACATTTTTCTTTTCCAGCTTTATGAAATTCCGTCAGAAAGCATGGTTCCGACATTTCTCATAAAAGACCGCGTGATTGTGGGAAAAACACTCGCAGGCCCGAAATTTCCATTAAGCGAAGTGGGACTACCATACCTCCAGAACTACAAGAGGGGCGACATTGTCGTATTCAGGAATCCACATTACGGTTCCGACAGAAAAAGCGAAGTAAAGACTTTCTTCAGCCAGTTCATATACATGTGCACCCTTACGCTCGTAAAGACAAACACGGATGAAAACGGAGAGCTCAAGGCTGATCCGCTTGTAAAAAGAGTCACGGCAGTCCCTGGAGAGCAGATATACATGCTTGACGGAACATTATATGCAAGGACCAGGGATTCCAAGGATTTCGAGGCAGTAAAGGAAGACTACAAATATGCCGCATGGAACCTGAACGGACTTTCAGGCAAAATGAAATCAAGAATCAAGCAGTTCCCGATTTCACAAGACCAGGCGGAACAGACACTGTACATTGAAAAGTCAAGGCGGGAACTTGATTTTTATACAGTGGCTTCAGAATGCAGGAGCCTTGCAAACCAGTTCAGGCAGTATGCATCGGTAGCCCAGAAATCAGGAAACAACTTTTCCGCATCTGAAAGGGATTTGTTCGCATACAGCCTTTTCAGCAACATAAACAGCATAACGACATCTCTTTTGACCGCAGAAAACGGCTCAGAATGGTTCGAAAAATTCATGACAAGCTGGATTACGGAGAATCCCGCATGCTTTGAAAAAGGAACTATGATAGGCGGTGATGCCTATACGGATTCAAATTTCAGGCTCAACATCATGACAAAACTCATTTTCGGAAGAATTCTCCTGAGAAACGCGGACCTCATCGTAAGGGAAGTGCCTGTAGGAAAATGGAACGAAGATGAATACAGGCTTGAATGCTTCGCAAAGGCACAATACCTCTCGGACTACATCCTGAACCTTGACTTGAGAAACCTTCCTGTATTTCCGGAAAGCGATGTTGACGGAACGCCAAACTACATTCCAGAAGACTGCTTCTTCATGATGGGAGACAACAGGTACAATTCGCTCGACATGAGGCACAGCTATGAGCAGAAATTCATGGCACTCACCAAAAACGATTCCATGAGCATAACATACTATTCAAGCATAGACCCACAGTATGTTCCAAAATCAAGGATTCTCGGAAAGGCAAGCTACAGATTCTGGCCTGTCGACAGAATAGGAATTCCTGGAAGCGGTGCAAGGGAAAGACGATAGGAAAAAACATCTTCTTGGTGTCATGAAGATGCATGAAAAACATATGCCGGTGAATGATTCGGGATTCGTTTTGAACCACGTTTTCACTCACCGGCATTTTTTTCAATCCAACACATGCTTTGAAAATCACTGCAAAAATTTACGACCAAATCTCTGCGGCTTCGTTTCTCTTTATTTTTCCGCTTATTGTCTTTGGAAGTGAAGGCGCAAATTCAATCGCGCGGGGACATTTGTAAAGAGCGGTAAGGCCCTTGACAAATCCAAATATCTCCACCTGAAGTTTCTTTGAAGGCTCAAATCCTTTTTTCAGGACTATTACGGCTTTTACCGACTGCCCCCTCTTCACGTCCGGCACGCCAAACACGATGCATTCAGATACTGCAGGATGCGTCATGAGTATGCTTTCAACTTCAAAAGGACTTATCCTGTAACCGGAAGACTTTATGACGTCATCCCTTCTGCCCGAATAAAAGACAAACCCATCTTCATCCATGAAGGCATTGTCTTTGGTATGGTATATTCCCCCTGAAAATGTCTTTTCAGTAAGTTCATCTTCCCTGTAATATCCTGCAAAAATTCCCGTCTGAAATCCGGATTCCGGCATCCTGATGACGATTTCCCCAGTCTCTCCTGCCCTGCATGGATTTCCATTTTCATCGGCAATATACGCATCATAAAGGGGGTTGAATTTTCCGACAGAACCTTTCTTCACTTTTTCATCAAAAAAATTCCCTGCGATAAGCGTCGATTCAGTCTGTCCGTATCCCTCGCGAAGCTCGATTCCAGTCTGCTCAAGAAACATGTCGAATATCTCATGAGGAAGAGTCTCGCCTGCAGTAGTGCATCTTTTGACTGAAGAAAAATCATAACGCGAAACATCCTGCCTTACAAGATACCTGTAGACCGTGGGTGGAGCGCAAAATGAAGTCACGTGATATTCGCCAATCTTTTTTAAAACCCTGTCAGGCCTGAATGATTCCATGTCATATACAAATACCGCGCATCCAGAAAACCACTGTCCGTACAGCTTGCCCCATATGGCCTTTCCCCATCCAGTTTCCGCAATCGTAAAGTGAAGTCCATCCTCAACACATCCATGCCAGAATTTTCCGGTAACGATATGGCCCAGAGGATATGATGAAAGATGCACGACCATCTTTGGATTGCCGCTTGTCCCGGACGTAAAATACAAAAGCATCGGGTCACTGGAAGAAAGATTCTTTTTAAGAGAGGGATCAAGAATTGTCGACTCCTTTTCAAACCTGTCATGAAAATAAATCCAGTCAGGAGAAAAGTCACTTACATTCTCCTCAACCGTTACAAGTTTCTCAACATATCGGGATTTTTCAGAAGCACGCATTATCTCTTTTTTCAGCTTCTCGTTTCCATACGTAACTATTGCCTTGACGGAAGCTTTTTCAGTCCTGTAGAAAATATCTTTTTCCAAAAGCTGGTCAGTGCATGGAACCGCAATTGCGCCTATTTTTGAAAGGGCCATCATGAAAAACCAGAACTCATAACGCCTCCTCAGAATAAGCATTACGCAGTCACCCTTTTTTATGCCGATGGAAATGAGAAAGTTCGCAGTTTTGTTGGAAGCGACAGAAATGTCCTTGAATGAAAAAATTTTCTCAGAGCCATTGTCATCAACCCAGACAAGTGCACGCTTGGTCGGCTCATTCACCGCATAGTCATCAACAACATCATATGCAAAATTGAAATCAGGAGGAACATTCAGCTTGAAATTCCCCTTAAAATCATCATAACCGACAAAATCCTTTTTACCCTGAAGATAATTACCATATAGCGTCATAAATTCCGTCCCGACATGATTTCAAAATGATAAAATCACAATCTTTGTTATTATGTCATAATGACACACAACAAAACAATTGTCAAGTAAAAAACTGACAGCTAATCCAAAATCAGGCAAAAACAGATAACCCAACACTGGGTTTGTTGAAAAACACGTAGAGCCTTTGCGGACAAAGTTTCCTGAAAATGCAGCAATCTCAGGAACAATTCGCAAATCAGAAAAAGCCAATGTTAGGTTTATTTTACATCTCAAGCCATAACAGCAGTAAAAAAAGAAACATGAATAAAGAACTTCATTATGCTTAAAGACGGAAACCCATAGTTTTTTTGCAGTGAAGAGATTCGTACTTTCGCCTTGAACGTGAAAAGAGCTAGCAGAGGCGATTGAAGATTTTCATTTTGTGATGCAGAAATGAACGCTGAATGACGGCATGATATTTTTCGAGACATTCAATGCCGCCATTCCGATTTGAAAAGACAATTTGATTTTTCTATTCTTTATTTTTTTGGACCGAGCATTTCCTGCATGGTGTGCCATCCAAGAACTGCACATTTTACGCGAGCCGGCATGGTGCTTATGTTTTTGAGAGACGCAGCCTCATCAAGCATTTCTATATCCTCATCAGAAGCATCACCCTTTATCATTCCCATAAACACGTCTGCCTGACGCAGGGCATCTTCCTTTTTGAGTCCAATGATGTTGTCAAGCATCATGTCAACGCTTGCCTGGCTTATCGCACATCCGGAACCTTCAAATGAACCTCCCGTAATCACTCCGTCATCATCCACATTCAGATGAAGAAGAATATTGTCACCACAGGAAGGATTGACTCCCTGAAGCGATACGGTTGCATTCTCAAGCATCCCCTTATGAGAAGGATTAAGATTATGCTCGTTGAGTATTTCCTGATAAAGTGCCTTCAAATCCATTTTTTTCTCCCTAAAATCAAGCCTGCATGTAAAAATTTACGCAGACAAGAAAGATTCTTTTCATAAGCCCATAATTTCAGCCAGACTGTCGAACGGCGCAAAATCATGCACAGCTAATCTCTGTATCCCATGAAGGAACGTATTTTTGCAAGACTTTCACAGAATCTTGCAACTTCATCTTCAGTGTTGTAAAAATAAACGCTTGCCCTGGCAGTACTTCCGACACCGAGTTTCTGCATGAGTGGCTGGGCACAATGATGGCCTGCGCGCACACATATTTTCTCACTGTCAAGAAGTGATGAAATGTCATGCGGATGAACACCGTCAATCGTAAACGTAATGATTCCACAATGCCTTGAACTGTCAGGATGCCCTATTACGTTGACATGCGGTATTTTTTTCATTTCCTCCATCATGAGGGATGCAAGATGATTGTCGTTTTCCTCGATATTTGAAAATCCCACATCTGAAAGATATTCAATTGCGGCCCTCAATCCGACAGCACCGCCTGCATTTACGGTACCTGCCTCAAACTTGTGGGGAACCTCGGCATACGTTGCCCCGTCGCGGGTTACATATTCAATCATCTCACCGCCACGCATAAAAGGCTGCATGGATTCAAGAAAATCCATCTTTCCATAAAGAACGCCAATTCCCATCGGTCCAAGAAGCTTGTGCCCTGAAAAAGCCAGAAAATCGGCACCAAGGGCATTTACATCCACCTTAAAATGAGGCGTAGACTGTGCACCGTCAACAATCACGGCAGCACCTTTTCCCCCGTTTCCGACTTTGTGCGCATAATCTGCAATTTCCCTTACAGGATTCGTAATTCCCAAAACATTGCTTACATGTGCGATTGAAACTATCTTTGTCTTGGAATTTATCTTCGATTCATATTCTGCACGCGATATGATTCCGCTTTCGTCACACTCAAGCCATACAAGTCTTGCTTTTTTTGCACTGGCAACCATCTGCCACGGAAGTATGTTTGAATGATGCTCCATGCATGATATCACAATCTCATCGCCTTCAGAAACATTTTCCATTCCATAGCTGTATGCGACAAGATTCAGGCTTTCGGAAGTATTTCTCGTAAAAACGATTTCAGATGCCTTGTTCGCATTTATGAATTTTGCGACAGCCTCACGAGCATTTTCGTAATCATCTGTGGCACGGACACTAAGCCCGTAAAGTCCACGAAGAGGATTCGCATTGTTTCTTCTGTAAAAATCGGCAACAGCCTCTATCACGCATTCCGGACGTTGTGAAGTTGCGGCACTGTCAAAATATATGACGCCTTCGTTTTCTTTTTGCTGAAAAATCTTAAAATCTTTTCTGTATATTGACGTATCCATCATTTTTTCCTGATAGCTTTAAGCCCACACTACAGGCTTAAAATCCCCAAATTTAAATCCCGGCCTTAACAATTCCACGACCTGAAAGCAATCTGCATCTGCATGAATCACAAATCAAAAAACATCATGCAAAATGTCATTTTTCAATGAATCCAAGAATATCGGCCACAAGTTTCTCGTCTTCAATGAAACGAGTCACTTTAATCACCTTTGCCTTTGTAAGAAGTTCTTCTGCAAGAGCTTTGTCTATGCCTCTGCTCTGCATGTAAAAAAGTTTCTCCATGTCAAGTTTTCCAATGCTTGATCCATGACGGCCATCAACTGATTCCTCATCACACAAAATGACAGGAAGTGTCTTGTTGGTTACTTCAGGACTTAAAAGAAGGACATCTTCCTCTTCATCGCCTTTTGATTCAACACATCCTTTTTTAAAATCTATGGTACCGCGCCATGTCTTTTTACCGCAGCCTGAGACAACACCGTCAGCCCTGTAAAAGCTTTCAGTTTCCCTTCCCTTATGGAAAGCGACATAGTTCATGTCAAGAAATCCGCCATCCATGACTGAATAAGCTGCATTGCCTGCAAAAGAACTCCTGCATCCGCCAAGAAGGACATAGGAACCCGAATAGACATTTTTTCCGCCAAGCTGAAGTTCCGTAATCCTCACCCTTGCATTGTCCGCACAGTATGCACCTGTTCCCGCAAAAAATTTCGAACCGCCGCCGAGCATGTTTACGATTACAACATGTACATCCGCATATTCACCTGCAAGTACGCGTATTCTTGCACCAGAGACAGGAGAAGCTCCGCATGCAATAAGATAGAATGTTCCCGAAGAGCCTTCGAGAGCCTTTATTCCAATATCAAGCATGTTTTCTCCATCAGGAGAAATTTCCACCTTCCCTGAAAAATTCTTCTTTCCGCATCCAATTTCATAATACTTCAGAGGAAGCGAAAGTTCGGAATACTTTTCGTCAAACTCTTTTCCAAGACCTGTAACAATTCCGTCAAATTCGTGTCCAGCCTGACTTTTTTCAGAAGAAACATCAGCGTCAAATTCGAGAGAAGTCCTGTTTATATTCAGAAAATTCCATGTCAGGCTTGGAAACTGGTTTACATCTACATTTATTTTCATAATCTTACATTCCGCCTTTCATTTCAAGCTGAATGAGATCGTACAACTATACCGCATATTCAAGAGGTAACTCTTTGCTTACAGGATTTGCAAATCCAGAAACTATCATGGCACGGGCTTCTTCCTCACTTATTCCCCTGCTCATCAGATAAAAGATGGCCTTGTTGGAAATGCGACCGATTTTTGCCTCGTGTCCGATGTCACAGTCATCAGTCATTATGTCCATTGCAGGTACGGTATCGGAAACGCTCTTGTCATCAAGCATGAGGCTTGAGCAGTCAACGCTTGCCTTCGCACCTTTTGCACTCCTGTTCACGACAATTGCGCTTCTGTAAGTGCACTTTCCGCCACTTTTGGAAATGGATTTCGTATTTATGACGGTCGACGTATTCTTTCCGATGTGGACAATCTTTGCTCCAGTGTCAAGATCCTGCCCTTCACCTGCAAAAGTTATTCCCGTAAATTCACAAGTGGCATTGTCACCTTTTAGGATGGTCATTGGATAAAGATAGCTTATGTGGCTTCCAAAGCTTCCTGAAACCCATTCCATGCGTCCGTTTTCCTCTACGACTGCACGTTTCGTATTCAGGTTGTACATGTTTTTTGACCAGTTCTCAATCGTCGAATAGCGAAGACGTGCATTTTTCTTGACATAAAGCTCAACACATCCAGCATGAAGGTTTGCAACATTATATTTCGGTGCAGAACAACCTTCGATAAAATGGAGGTCGGCACCTTCGTCAACGATTATGAGGGTATGCTCAAACTGACCGGCACCTGCGGCATTCAGCCTGAAATACGACTGGAGAGGAATGCTTACCTTTACGTTCTTCGGAACATACACGAAACTTCCACCGGACCACACGGCACCATGGAGGGCCGCAAACTTATGGTCGGTTGGAGGAACAAGATGCATGAAATATTCCTTTACCATCGGTCCCCACTCTTCGCTCTTCAATGCACTTTCAAAATCCGTATATATCACGCCCTGCTTTGCAACTTCATCTATAACGTTATGATAGACAACTTCACTGTCATACTGCGCTCCGACTCCAGCAAGACTTGATCTTTCGGCCTCCGGTATTCCAAGCTTTTCAAACGTGTTCTTTATGTCTTCGGGAACATCCTCCCACTTTTGGGCCATGTCAGTCTTTGCCTTTACATAGGTGACGATTTTCTGTATGTCGAGATCCCGGATGTCAGGTCCCCACTCAGGCTCCCTGATGCTGTTGAAAAGATGAAGGCTCTTTTTTCTGAATTCCTTCATCCATTCAGGATCGTTTTTTTCAGCGCTGAGCTTTTCCACGACAGAATCATCAAGACCTGCCCGTATCTTATAGAAATCCTCATCCTTTTCCTCATAGCGAAAATCATAGAGGTTTCTGTTTATGTCATTTACAACTGTCTTTTCCGCCATCAAAGTAACCCGCCGTTTGCAGCATTCATCTTAACAGCATCCATTGCAGCCTTTGCGGCCAAGGCAAGCTTTTCCTTTCTCTCGGCATCCTTTATTTCCTGAGGAATGAACTGGTCAAAACCATTGTCGTTTATGTCATTTACAAGAGAGCCGTCACCAGAGTGCACAAGATTTCCCTTAACCATGATGTGCGCATAATCAACATCAAGACTTTCAAGAATTCTCGTGGAATGCGTTATGATGAGGAGAGAACCGCCTGTCCTTTCCATATATTCCCTTATGCCGCTGCTTACAATACGGCATGCATCAACGTCAAGTCCAGAATCCGTCTCGTCAAGAATTGCAAATTTTGGCTTGAGCATCAAAAGCTGAAGTATCTCGCTTTTCTTTTTCTCACCGCCAGAAAACCCAACGTTAAGGTCTCGTTCGGCATAGCTGTGGTTCATCTTGAGTATGTCCATTGATTTTTCAAGATCCTTGGCAAACTGCATGAGCTTTACCTTCTGGCCCGTAACCTGCTGGATGCTTGAACGTATGAAACTTTCAAGAGAAACACCCGGAACTTCAAGAGGTTCCTGAAAGCTCAAGAACATGCCTTCCTTCGCACGTTTGTCAGCAGAAAAATCAGTTATGTCCTTTCCGTTAAAAAAAATTTTTCCATCGGTAATCTTATATTCAGGACTTCCCATCAGCGTAAATCCCAAAGTCGATTTTCCGGCACCGTTTGGACCCATGAGTACATGAGTCTCACCTGGATTTATCTCAAGGTTAATGTTTTTCAATATCGTTTTTTCGCCTACGCAGGCACAAAGATTCTTTATTTCTACAAGAGCCATATTTTCCCCTTAAAACACATACTGCAAAAAAGAACTGAGCCAATCGGTTTTGCAAAACAGACCGGCAATTCCTTAACGGATTATACAGTTTTTATGAAATGTTTACAAGATAGACATAAAATACTGAAAGACGCCACATACTGCAAAAAAGACATCCGGATTGCAATCATGAAAAAAAACGACTTCTTTCGAAACACAATGGCGGCATCAAAAAAGGTAAAAAAATTACAAAATAAAAAAGGATTCATGAGGAAACACAGATTTTCAAAAACGCAGCACAAGCAGGAAAAGACATCAAAAACACGGATTTTACCATGTCATGAAAAATTCAGGCACCAAATCTCATTCACTGCCTGATTTTATTGACTTCCTCGATGAATTCCTCAAGGTTGTTGAACTTTTTGTAAACGCTTGCAAAACGGATATACGCAACCTTGTCCACTTCATGAAGCCTCTTAAGGACAAGTTCACCAAGCTCCTGAGTGGATATCTCCCTCGACTGCTTTCCAAGCGTATATGCCTGGTCTTCAATTTCTGCGACAATCTGCTCTTTAAGGCCTGTCTGCACGGGACGCTTTTCAAGAGCCCTTTCTATTCCCCTCGAAATCTTTTCAATGTCAAAGGGCTGCCTTCTGCCATCATGCTTTATGACCATAAACGGGCATTCCTCTATGCGCTCATAGCTTGTAAATCTTTTTCCGCAAGAAAGGCATTCACGACGCCTTCTTATGCTTTCTCCGTTCGACATTGTCCTTGACTCTATAACCTTATCGTCAAATGATCCGCAAAATGGACACCTCATGGTCTGCTCCTGTAAAACTTATATGAAATGCCTTAAAAATGCAGTTTTCAAGGCAAAAAGCAAGAATCCCCCTATCAGCATTTTGGGGGATTTTCACAGATGCACCCGAAACGCAATCGAAACGCAAAAGCCGGGTGCAGATTTCATCAGTTAGCCTTTATCTGAAAATGACTGAACGTCATGCCGAAACTTGCCCTACCCTGAGTAACAGAACGAAGGCTTGTGGTAAAGCCAAACATCTTTGCCATCGGTGCCTGTGCATGAACAATGCTTCCACCAGACTTGTCATCCATGCTCTGTATGATGCCGCCACGCTGCGTAATCTGACTCATGGCATCTCCAACAAACTCTGCAGGGCTTTCAATGTCGACATTCATCACAGGCTCAAGAAGCTCTGGATTTGCAAGGTTACAAGCCTTGTCAAAAGCTTCAGCGGCAGCAGCCGTAAATGCAAACGGAGTTGACGTAAGCTCATCATATTTAATGTCCGTAAGCGTCACGAGAATATCCGCACAAGGATAACCCATCCTGATTCCGCCTCCAAAACATGCCTCAATGGAATTCTTCACCGCATCATAAATTTCTTCAGGTATGAAATTGTCACGCACGTCACAAGCATAAAGATTTCCCTCTCCAGTCTCCCGAGGAGAAACCTTGAGCGTAAGGCAAGCTGCATTTTCCTTTCCAGCAACGACACGGCTGTACTCTTCCTTATAAGACGCCTCGGAAGTAACGGACTCCCTGTATGTAACCTGAGGATTTCCAACACGGCACGCAACCTTGAAATCTTCACGTATGCGAGTCACAAGAACGTCAAGATGAAGTTCTCCCATTCCGCTTATGACAAGCTGTCCAGTCTCGTCATCATTCTTATGCATAAAAGTCGGATCCTCACGGCTAAGTATCTCAAGAGTCTCGTTCAGCTTGTCGCTGTCACTCATTGTCTCAGGTTCAAGAGCCACTGATATTACAGGCTCAGGAAACCTCACGCTTTCAAGAAGCACAGGAAATCCTTCCGAACCAAGAGTATCTCCAGTCTGTGCAAGTTTTGGACCTACAAAAACGGCTATGTCACCCGCCTCAACAGAATCCATCTGCTCCATGCGGTTTGCATTGACCCTCAAAATCCTGTTTACCCTCTCACGCTTTTTCTTCGCAACGTTGTAAACCTGGGAACCAGAATTTATCTTTCCGGAATACATCCTGACAAAGCAAAGCGCACCGGCTTCCCTGTCATACTGAATCTTGAAAACAAGGCCAGAAGGAAACTTTGCATTCGGATCGCACGGAACTGATACAGGAAGCTCTTCATTTTTCTTTATCTGCATTCCGGATGCATCAGGAATGTCAGTCGGACACGGAAGATAGTCTATGATGGCATCCACCAACGGCTGTACACCTTGATTGTGGCGGCTTGAACCGCAAAGAAACGGCAGAAGCTTTCTGGAAATAGTAGCTTTTCTGAGCGCAAGTTTAAGTTTTTCTTCAGAAATTTCAACACCCTCAAGATAAAGCTCTCCAAGCTCATCATCAGAAGACGCAATTGCATCGACAAGCTTTTCCCTGTATTCGGCAGCCAAATCCCTGTATTCATCACTGATGTCGCTCTCAATGATTTTTTCACCGTCAGACTCAGGATCGAAACGAAGTTCCTTCATCTTGAAAAGGTCTATGATTCCCTCAAATTCGGCACCAGCTCCGATAGGAACCTGCAGGGCAACGCACTCGACGTTGAATTTCTCGTGAACATCCTTGATGGCCTCGAAAAAATCTGCACCTACACGATCCATCTTGTTGATGAAGCATATGCGGGGAACATTGAATTCATCAGCCTGACGCCATACGGTCTCGGTCTGAGGCTGAACATGGCCAACCGCACAAATGACGGCAACAGCTCCATCAAGGACGCGAAGAGATCGCTCAACTTCCGCAGTAAAGTCCACATGACCCGGTGTGTCTATGATATTGATTTTGTAACCTTTCCATTCTGTCGTGATTGCGGCAGAAGCAATCGTTATTCCGCGATCCTGCTCCTGCTTCATGAAATCCATTGTCGCAGCACCGTCATCAATCTCGCCAATCTTGTGAATTTTTCCGCTATAATAAAGAATACGTTCTGTTGTAGTTGTTTTTCCGGCATCAATATGGGCCATGATGCCTATGTTTCTCATTTTTTCCAAAGACATAATTTTCTCACCATAAAATAAAGTGCAGACATTATGTCATAAAAGTGTTTTTTTATCAATTGTATGCACTGAATTTTGATGTACTTTCAGAAAAAAAACATGACACTCATTTCAGGTTCATCTTGAAAATTAATTCAGAAAAACAAAAATCATAACGAACGCCATCACGAAGGCTAAAAAAATCCTGCAGGATGGATAAAACCGCACCATAAACAGACACCATTTCCCCTGCCCCAAAGACATCATGCAAAACAAAAAGTCGAAAACCGCATTTTTTTTGAACGAAACATGAAAACAGATTCCCAGATTTAAGGAATATTTCATGAAAAAAAATTCAATAAATGAAACCTGAGACCATATCTTCTGCATGAAAATACATCAAAAATGCATAAATATGCAAAAAAACTTGACAAAATTACATAATTGTCGTATTTTTGTTGAATAAGAAAGTTCAGGGGCTTGATTTTTAAAATTCCCTGATTTCAAGGAAAACCTGAAAAGGCACAAGATTTGCTTTTTTTTTAGGTTTCAGCATGATTTTTAGGAATTCCTGGAAAAATTTCAGCATTCCGCACAGCCTCCAAAACATGACATTACGGAGGTAGATTTCATTTTTTTGGGAGCACATTTATGGAAGTAGAAAAATTCGACAGCCCGTTCAAGGGAAGAAGCCTTTTAAACTGGATCGACTGGAAAAAAGAAGAGATCGAACAGATTCTGGAATACGCATTTCTTGTAAAAAAACAGTCACATGCAGGAGAAGTGCACCAGCGTTTCCTCGGAAAGTCAATAGCGCTGATTTTTGAAAAAAGATCGACAAGGACACGTTCGTCATTCGAAACTGCATTCGGAGAAGAAGGCGGTCATCCGGTATTCATGAGCACAGACGACATCCAGCTCGGAGCAAAGGAAAGCATACAGGACACAGCAAGAGTTTTCGGCAGAATGTTCAACGCCATCGAATTCAGGGGATTCAAGCAGTCTGACGTGGAGGCACTTGCAAAATATTCTGGAATTCCTGTAATAAACGGCCTTACCGACGATTTCCACCCGACCCAGGTTCTTGCCGACATAATGACGCTCAAAGAGACATTCGGAACATTAAAGGGCCTTACGCTCTGTTTCTGCGGTGACGGAAGGAACAACATGGCGAGGTCCCTCATGCTGATATGCTCAAAGTTCGGAATAAACTTCAGCGTATACTGTCCAAAATCACTTCAGCCTGATCAGAAAATAATAGACATATGTATGCCATTTGCAAAAGAGACAGGTGCAAGAATTTGCATTTCTGATGAAATTTCGGTTGTCAAAAACGCAGATTGCATTTATACTGATGTATGGGTTTCAATGGGTGAAGAAGCGTTAAAGGATGAGCGCACAAAACTACTTCAGCCATATCAAGTGAACAAAGCTCTTATGGATGCGACTGGCAAGCCTAATACCATACTTTTGCATTGTCTCCCTGCCGTAAAAGGACAGGAAGTCACGGAAGATGTCTTTGAAAGTAGCGCAAGTAAAGTATGGGATGAGGCAGAAAACAGAAAGCATACCATAAAGGCAATAATGCTGGCACTTGTAAAATAACAAATCCAAGGAAGGTATACATGAAAAAAATTTGTTTGATTCTCGCTTTGGCTTGTGTAACACTTTTTCCGTCAGTTGCTCAAGATAACACTGCAAAAAAGGCCGCATGGGATCACGGTGACAATGTCTCAAGTCTCACATACCAGACTGTAAGCGTATACAAGATTTATGACACAAAGGATGCATACGTCGTATTGTATGAAATGCAGGGACTGAAGATGGGACAGGCTGTACTTCCTAAAAAATGGACAGAAAATACGAACAACGCAAGAAAGATGCTGTTCAGGGATTCTCCAAAAGGTCTCAATCCTTACATGACAGTCATCAAGCAGGACGGCAACTTCCTTAAGGTTTGGCTTACAATTCCATCAGACAGAAAACATGCCGTATGGGGAGTATACCCAAGCGGAACTCCTGTTGAAGGAACAGATGCAGAATCTTTGGAATTAAAGCTGTAAGGCAAATTTGATTCTGTAAAAACTTTCAGACTCAACTCAGCTAAAAGCAACTTGGTGCATCAAATGTGCCAAGTTAGTTTATTTTTAAACACACTTCGGAGAAATTTATGATTCGCATAACAGAGGAACAGACAAAAACATTCAAAGACTTTCTGGAAAAACACGAAAGCTTCATAATCATCGGGCACAAGGAACCTGACGGAGACTGTATTTCATCATCGCTCGGAATCTCATACATAATCGAGCACACGGAAAAGCCATTCATGCTCATAAACGCAGGACCGTTCAAGCGAAACGAGATAAAAAAATACGCGGGCCTTTTCAGGCAGGAACTGCCATTCATGACGCAGGATGAAATAAACGAGTGCGGCCTCATCATCGTTGACTGTTCGGAACTTTCAAGACT
Source organism: Treponema sp. (assembly GCA_045627025.1). Lineage (GTDB taxonomy): Bacteria > Spirochaetota > Spirochaetia > Treponematales > Treponemataceae > Treponema_D. The sequence continues at coordinate 21,988 of JAZQMW010000019.1, forward strand.
TGGAGACATAGAGGGTGACTTCAGCGCATTCGACACGTTCGTAATAGACCACCACAAGACAGCAGACGTCCAGGGACCAAACAGAATCATAGACCCGACAAGTCCAGCCGCAGCATGCCTTGTACAGCAGCTATGCGAAAACATAATCGGAAAGCTGACGGAAGAACAGGCAAACACGCTGTTTTTCGGAATGGCAACCGACACGGGATTTTTCAGATACCTTACGGAAAACTCGAGCGAAGTATTCCTCACGACATCAAGACTCGTTCAATCAGGCGCAAATCCGAGAAAGATTTACCAGGAAGTAACAAGCGGAAAACCATGGAACACAAGGAAACTCCTTGCAATAGTTCTCGACAGGGCACAGCGATACTGCGGGGGAAAACTCGTGGCAAGCTTCGAGACGCTGGAAGACACAAAAAGATACGGTCAGGAAGGCCGTGACACAGACGCATACTATTCGCTAATGCTTGAGGTAGAAGGAGTAGAGGCAGTCATTTTCCTGAGGCAGGACACGGAGCACACATGCACCATAGGACTGAGGTCAAAGGACAAATGCGACGTAAGTGAAATCGCGTCAAAATTTGGAGGCGGCGGACACAAAAACGCATCAGGAGCAAGCACGGACGGCAAAATAGACACCCTGCTCCCTCAGATATTAAAAGAATTTTCAAAAAAATTATAAAAAACATTAAAGTTTATGAATGACCATGCCGAAATAATATGTTGAAGGACTATGGATGTTCAACTTCGTATGAAGACAGCACCCAGGTCATCGCGTAAAAGATTGCAGATGTAGCCTTGTAATACAGATGTAATCTTTTACAATTGGGTCAAAAGGATTTGACCAATAAAAATCCACGGAGGAACCACTATGGTCATCAACCACAACATTTCCGCAATGTTTTCAAATCGTTCATTGGGAGTAACACAGAACTCTATCCAGAAAGACATGGAGAAACTTTCTTCAGGAGCAAAGATCAACCGTGCAGGTGACGACGCATCAGGACTTGCAGTTTCTGAGAAAATGCGCAGCCAGATTCGCGGTTTGAACCAGGCTTCAAGAAATGCATCAAACGGAATCAGCTTCATCCAGGCAACAGAAGGTTACCTCGAGGAAACAACAGAAATCGTTCAGCGCATTCGTGAACTTGCAGTTCAGTCTTCAAACGGAATTTACACAGACGAAGACAGAATGCAGATTCAGGTAGAAGTTTCACAGCTCATCGCTGAAGTTGACAGAATTGCTTCAACAGCACAGTTCAACGGCATGAACATGCTCACAGGACGTTTTGCAAAGCCTGTAGAAGGCAATGCAAGCTCAGCATCTATGTGGCTCCACATCGGTGCAAACATGGATCAGAGAGTTCAGACTTTCATCGGTACAATGACAGCAAAGGCACTTGGTCTTAGCGATCTTGGCAATGACGAAAAGCTTACACTCGGAACACCGGAAGATGCCAACCGTGCAATCGGAACTCTTGATGATGCATTGAAAAACATCAACAAGCAGCGTGCAGATCTTGGCGCATATCAGAACCGCCTTGAATTCGCTGTAAAGGGACTTGATACAGCTGCAGAAAACACACAGGCAAGCGAATCAAGAATCCGCGACACAGACATGGCAAGCGCTATGGTAGAATTCACAAAGAACCAGGTTCTTACACAGGCAGGAACAGCAATGCTCGCACAGGCTAACAGCCAGTCACAGAGCGTTTTGTCTTTGCTCCGCTAATTGTTAGGCAATAAGAAAAGAGGTCCACATATTTGTGGACTTCTTTTTGCACGGGTTATTATTTTTAGCCATATTAAAAAAAAAGTTGCCATAACAATGTTTATGGTGTAAGATTGTATTATACTTATATTCAATCTTGATCTTTGAAAAAGTTTTCTATGATTTGCTCTGAGACAGCATGGACAGTTATTTGAGTTTTACAAGGTAATTTGAATAACAGTTCCTGCTGTATGGTAAATTTTGGCTGAAAGGCGCAGAAAATCAGTCAAAAAAGAACAGATATACAGGCAGGCAGTAATGCATGATGCATTATGTCAAAAGAATCATGGAGGACAAATATGGTTATTAATCACAACATGAGTTCAATGTTTGCAAACAGATCACTTGGAATGTCAAATGCACAAATGATGGGCAACATTGAAAAGCTTAGCTCAGGAGAGAAAATCAACCGTGCCGGAGATGACGCATCAGGACTTGCAGTTTCTGAAAAGATGCGCAGCCAGATTCGCGGTCTTAACCAGGCAAATAGAAATATCCAGAATGGTATTTCATTCATACAGGCTACAGAAGGATATCTTGAAGAGACAACAGACATCCTGCAGCGTGTACGTGAACTCTCTGTTCAGTCAGCTAACGGAATTTACAGTGAAGAAGACCGAATGCAGATTCAGGTTGAAGTATCTCAGCTTGTTGCTGAGGTAGACAGAATTGCAAGCCATGCTCAGTTCAACGGAATGAACATCCTTACAGGACGCTTCTCAGAAGGTGCAGAAGCAACTCAGATGGTATTCCAGGTTGGTGCAAACATGGACCAGAGAGTAAAGGCAGTCATTGGCACAATGACTGCAACAGCTTTGGGACTCAAAGGTGCACAGGGTACAGACGAGCAGCTTAAGATTTCTTCACCGGAAGAAGCAAATACAGCAATAGGAGCAATTGACGAGGCATTGAAACGAGTTTCAAGACAAAGAGCAGATCTTGGTGCATACCAGAACCGCTTTGAAATGGCATCAAAGGGAATTGCCGTAGCAGCAGAAAACCTTCAGAGTGCAGAATCAGGAATTCGTGATACAGACATGGCAGCAGAAATGGTTGAATACACAAAAAATTCCATTCTTACACAGTCTGGAACAGCTATGCTTGGTCAGGCAAATGCAAAGTCACAGAATGTACTTGCATTGCTTCAGTAGCTCTCAGTTACTGAGAATGTGTTGATTTTAAGAGAAATCTGGATGTCTTCTTTTAAATGAAACGCATTGGGAGTTGAGGAAGGGTGGCGCCCCCTTTCTCACTCTTTTCTTATTTCAGGAGGAAATAACCATGAGTACAATAGGTATGATTGGGACGACGACGGCAATGGATGGCCAAAAAGTCTATAATGCTGTAAAAAGCATTAATGCTCTTTCTGTAAAACAAAATGCTTCAGCTAAGCCGTCCGTAACACAGAAGAATGTTCTTCCAGATTCGGCAGAGGATGTCCTTAAAAACTTGGAAACCTCAAAAAGGCAAACAGAAGAAGCTGCACAGGAACTGCAAAGACTTTCGGACATGGTAAATGGCAATAAGCTTCAGTTTTCAGTTAACAAGGAACTTGACAGGGTAATCATATCTGTTGTAGATTCCTCCACGAACGAAGTCATAAAACAGATACCATCAGAAGACTTGCAGCGAATTCAGATACACATGAAACATGTAATTGGATTGCTCTTTGATGAAATAATTTAATGACAGACCGATGGCAGATGGACTTATAATTCCCGGCGTAAGCGACAGGTACAAGACAAACGATATCGTAGAAGCTCTGATGAATGTGGAACGCGTTCCCCTGGAACGTGAAAAATCAAATTTAGAAAAATATGAAAAGCAGCAGAGTGCATGGCGTGTTCTGAATCAGAAAATGTCAACACTCAGAGACAGCGTAAAGGCATTATATTCTTTTGAAAATCCCTTCAACAACAAACTGGGTTCTTCTACAGATGAGTTTTCAATCACACTGGATGCAGGCAGGGAAGCTGATTACGGTTCATTCAAGATTGACGTATTGCAGCCGGCAGAAACAGACAGGTTTTTAAGTGACGAAATCAAAAGTGACAGTCAGGTTCCTGAAGGAAAATATACATTTGTCATCGGTGACAAAAAAATAGAGTTCAACTGGAAAGGCGGCAAGCTGAATGACTTTGTGAACTCAATGAACAAACGTGGAAACGATACAATCAGGGCAAGCCTCATAGGCATAAATGATGGACAAAAATCGCTCTTGGTCGAAAGCCTGAAAACAGGTGAAAAAAACAGGCTCGAATTTGAAAACAAGGCATTGGAATATTTCAAAACCATAGGAATGATAAGGCCTACGGTACCTAAAAACAAAGAAATCACCATAAAACAAAACGATTTGGTTTCTCCTGAAACACCAGATGAATTCAAAAAAGACGGCATACCTGTCATTTCAAAAAGCAGCGTAACAATAAACGGGGAAAAGATTACCGTCGGAGCACGAGGCGGATTTTCAATAGACATTCCGGCAGAGGCTCTTGAAGATATAAATTCGAATATAGAATTCCATTTTACGGAAACAGAAATAGAAGACATAACAAGCTCGCAAAGCTCGAAAAAGGATGTACAGGCATTTTCTCTGCCTGAACCGGACAGCATAACTTACGAAGGAATCACAGTTTTCAACAATCCAAGTGAGACTTCCCTCCCCCCAGACAACGTAAAAAAGGAAAATCCAAAACCTTTCGTTGCAGACAGCGGAGATTTTTTTTACATCAAGGACAAAGACGGAAAAGAAACAAAAATCAGTCCTGATTATTTCAGCAGGGATGATTCAGCAGGAGATATAAAAGTATCCATACCGGTAAAGGATTTTCCGAACGCAGAAAAACTCATTGTCATGAATCCAAACACGGGAAAACAAATCTCGCTTACAATGCCTACAAGTGCAGACATGTCAAGTTCAATGGGATTTGAGCCGCAGCATGCAATATCCACAGCAAAAGATGCAGTGATTAAATACGAAGGAATAACGCTTACAAGGCCGACAAACGATATTGACGATGTTGTTCCGCACGTAACGCTTCACGTACATGACAAAACAGAAAAAACAGCAACGCTAAAGATTGAACCAGACAAAGAAGGTGCCAAAAATGCAATAATCACATTTGTCGGAAAATACAATCAGGCGATAGCAGAATTGAACATACTTTCCACAAACAAACCGGAAATCATTTCGGAACTTGACTATCTGTCAAAAGACGAACAGGATGAAGCTAAAGAGAGACTCGGAATGTTTCAGGGAGATTTTTCCCTGTCAAACGGAAAGTCTTCAATACAAAGAATAGTTTCTGCAGACTACAAGTTGATAGACAAATCGGAAGTGACAATGCTTTCACAAGCGGGTATTTCAACAAATGCATCAGGCGGTACCAAAGGCTACAATGCATCGCAAATGCGCGGATATCTTGAAGTGGATGAGAAAAAACTTGATTCTGTGATAGACAATCATATTGATGATTTGAGAATCCTCTTTGGCCATGATACAGATGGAGATTTGATAATTGACAACGGAATCGGTCTAAAACTTGACAAACAGCTTACGGCATGGGTTCAGTCAGGAGGAATAATTTCCAACAAAACATCAGTGATTGATGGTCAGATAAAAAACACAAATACAAAAATCACAAAACTTGAGTCCCAGCTTGACAAAAAGGAATCTGAACTTAAGCGAAAATACGCATCTATGGAAGGTTCATTAAACAACTTGGAAAGCCAGTCAGATTCTATAAATAATTTTGCTAAACAAAACAGTAACAGCCGAAAATAAATACAGGAGTACATAATGGATTTTTTTGTTAATGGCGAAAAAGTGGACATCGCACTTGAAAATGAAAAAACAATAAACGACGTATTAAAGGCATTTGAAGAAGAAGCCTATAAAAATGAGGCTACAACAATAGGAATAAAAATAAATGGGAAAGATATTCCAGCATCAGAATTTGACGCAGAAGTTTCCAGGGAAATTCAAGACGACACCCGAATAGACCTCAAGGTTCTTTCAAAATCAAGCGTCATTGAATCGCTAAGGCAGTCAATGAAAAACATGAAGGAACTTTCAAAGCAGATGCTTGACATACCGTCATCCATCCAAAGCGGCAATGAAAAAAAGGTTTTCGAAACATTTGAAGATCTGGCAAATAAAATTGATGCCTTTTGCCATACAGCAACATTAAGCTCATTGTTTCCTGAGGTCTATAGTGCTATAATAATAGATGGGAAAAACGTTTGTGAGTTTTTTGAAGAATTCGCACCAATAATGGCAGATTTCGAAACATCATTGAATGACAAAGACTCTGTTACTACCGGTGATTTATGTGAATACGAAATTGCTCCAAGACTTGAAGAAATTTACAAGGCCTTGGAATCATGCCTGAATTAGAGCAATAAGGAGGTGTGTTTATGGGAGCAGCAGGTTCTCCTCTTGCGGCACGAACAGGAAGTTTCATCTATATTTTCATTTTGATTTTCGTCTCCATACTTGTCGTTGTGGCGATATGTTATTTTATTTACCTGAAATACAGGGAGAAGCGAAAGACAAAAGCATGGTATGAAGCTTACAAGAACAGGGAAACAAAATTTGCCGACGTAAAGCTTGTAGCAAGGGAAGCTCATCTTGACAATGATGAAAAACAGCGTTTATGGCATATATGCAGAAGATATCATGCACCTAACATAGCATGTCTCTACAGGGATGAAGACAGGCTTAATGAGCTTTTTTCACAGGAATACAATAGAATTAATGAGCAGCAGCCAAGAAATGAGGAAAAAATTTCCATTTTCTTCTCATTGAGGTACAAGCTTGAAAAAGCCGTAGAACAAAAGCTGTCCATTTCATCAACAAAAAGCCTCAAGGAAGAACAGATTATCACGATTCAGGGACAGGACAAAATTCCTTGGAGCCTTAAAATAGTCAAGACAGACGCACAGGGATTTTATGTTTCAATTCCAGAAGAAATGAAACAAAAAAACATACAGCCAAAGCCACTTTCCAGAATGGCATGCAATTTTTCTCTCAAATCTGGAATTGCATATCAGTGCGTGCTTAGAGCCGCCCGTTATGAAAAACAGACAAATGGAGAGGAACTTCTTTATTTTGCCCACTCAGCCGACCTGCACATGATGCAGCGAAGAAAGGCAAAAAGAATGAAAGTAAGTTCTGACTGCTATTTCTCTGCCGTAAAAATGACACAGGTTCAGAAAAAGAAAAAATTTGAGATTCTTGACAAAAGATATACAGGAAAACTCATGGATATTTCTGCGCTCGGATGTAAAATTTGGTGCGGTTTACCTATTGTACAAGGGCAGTATCTTCAGATATACTTTACGCTTGAAGGCTTTGAAAATGAGCATGAAGCACAGGGATTAATTGTTGCGACAAAGAAAAATCCTGACAACAAGACGTTTGTACTGCATATTAAATTTACAGATATAAATACGAAGGCTAAAAATAATATTTATGCAAAGATATACGGTTATTTTTAGCATTCTGGGATACAATATATATTATGAAGGTTATTGAATTAAACTCCATTACAAAAGAAGACGGATACATTTACTATATTCATCATTATAAGGCTACAGCTGTAATTGAAATGATAACAAAGACTTTCAATGTGCCAATAAGCTTTACGGTGGAAATGAACCCACTTGGCATGCGTTCCGTAGATTTGGACCCGTTACCAAGAGAAATAGATTATCCGGTTTTGCCGTTGTCAAAAGCACTGAAGGATTTCATTGACATAATGGCCAGGGACGGTCTGCTCCCACAGACTTGATTATAGGGAAATAAAGTGATAGTATTTTCGTATGACTTTTACAACACATACTTCAGAAGAAACTATTGAGCTTGGAAAGGTTATTGGATCTTTGCTAAAGCCCGGTGACGTGCTTGCAATGACAGGAACACTTGCAGCTGGAAAAACAACAATCACGAAAGGCATTGCGGAAGCCTTGGGTGTCGACGACAACATAACAAGTCCGACTTTTTGCCTGATAAGTGAATATAGCGGTTCAAAAATGCCTCTTTATCATATGGATGTCTACAGGCTTGACGGTGCTGAAGATTTCATGAATCTTGGTGTTGAAGAAATGCTTTATGGGAATGGCGTGTGCATCATAGAATGGAGTGAAAAAGTACAAAAAGAGCTTCCCAAAAAAACAGTATTCATGACCATAACGCCTCATGATGACGGAACAAGGACAATTGATGTTGAAAACTGGAAAAATGGCGAGATAAATTGGAGTGCAAGATGAACGCATTGGTTATAGATTGTGCAGTGTCAAAACTTTCGATTGCAGCAAAAAATGACACAAAAACAGTAAAAATCGTACTTGACATCGGCATCAAACAGTCAGAAAAACTGCTTCCTGCCATTGATTATGTTCTTAAAGAAGCTGAACTTGAGCCAAAAAATCTTGACTATACAGCGGTAACGCTTGGTCCCGGAACGTTTACAGGATTGAGACTCGGACTCAGTGCCCTAAAGGCATTGAATCTTTCATATGACATACCAGTGTATGGGATTCCATCACTTGATGCCTATGCGCATCCTTATGATTCTGCAATTGAAAGCGTTCTTTCTGTTCTTGAAGCAAAAGAAGACGAATTCTTTTATGCATTCTACATAAGGGGACAAAAGCTCCGTGAAGAAGAAGATTCAGAAATCGAAGAAATTTTAAAACAGATTGATGCAGAAACATCAGTTCTGGTATGTGGACCTGGGGCCAAGACTTTTGTGGACAGAACCCATGAAATCACCTCACTCTATTCAATTCATGCTTTCACACCGGAAAATGATGCTTGTGAAAGTCTTTTTGAAATGGCTGAAAAAATGATACGCGAGAAACAGCCTCCCCTTGCAGATTATGACGGTCCGCTATACGTCAGAAAAAGTGAAGCGGAACTTGTTCTTGAGAAAAAAACAAGTGAAAATGGCGGAAAGTAAAATTTTCATTTTCAGATAAATATTGGGCTGGCATGGATTTATTAAAAATAAAAGCCAGTCCATTTTATTTTAAATTCCAATTCCGCAAAGGAAACATGTCTATTTGCATGGCAAAAAAAAACTTGAACTGGACATAAAATCACAATTCAAGTATTAAAATCAAACCAACGGGAACTTTCCAAAAATGCAACTATCAGAGGCAGCTTCAAAAAAGCGAAATTTCACGACTTGGAACTCGTCGGGCAACTCTAGATAGTATTTTTGAGATGCCCTTACTTCAGTTGAAAAGACTTTTAAGGCTTTCTACAGAAACATTGTTTGCGGCTTTGTTTTCAGACTGAATTGCATCAAAGACTTCCTGCCTGTAAACTTTTATTGAATTCGGAGCTTCTACTCCAATCTTCACCTGGTCACCCTTTATGTCTATTATTGTAAGGGTAATGTCATCCCCGATTCGTATTTTCTGGTCAAGTTTTCTGGAAAGGATTAGCATCCGTGAGCCTCCTTTCGCTTTAAGGCCTCGAAGATATTATGCTTCGTTGTATACCTTGAATTTTCAAGAATCGCCTGCATGCACTTATGGTTTTTCTTGTTTATGATGAGAGGTCCCTGAAAATTTGCAGTTACCGCACTTCCATCCCTCGGAACGGTAACAATAGTAAGTACCGATACGTCTGACGGATCGCTAATGCCAATGCTTTCAAGTTCCTTGTCGTCAATATCAGCTTCATAGTCATCTGCTATAAGGAAAGGATCAATCAAAAGAAAAGCAAGATTAGATTCCTGCAATGACTGGAGCCAAATCAAGGGAGAAAATTCGCTATCAACAAGCGCAAAATTCTTATATTCCTCAAATCCAAGAAGACCATCAGGTATTGTTATGAGACAATCATCATCAACAGTAACAGAACCCATCGTTTTTGTTGCAACTTCCATAATTTCCACCACCCCGTTAAAAATCATCTTTTTGTGGGAAACTCTAAATTTTGCCATTTTAGAGCTTCCCTTATTTCAGGATTAATAATCCCATTTATCCCCATAATACCTGAGCTGCAGATGTTTTCTCCACAACCCATGCATTGTAAAACCCTTAAAAAATCAAATTCCGCCACTCAAATCCAATCAAACCGCATTCTGCATGAAGAACATCAAATCATGCGGATTCCGTGTCACGGTCAGAATGGCTAAAAATGTCCCCATTACCTCATGTAATTTAAAAGTGAACTAGAATACATTTTTCCTGCATTGCTGAGAGTAGCCTGGTTTACATATTCCATCATCTTAAGGTCGGTTATTGCCTCCGTAAGATCGATATCACCTTCACGGCTTACAAGCTGAGTAACATTAATATTGTTTGTTTCAGAACGCTGAATGTTGTTCATTGCGCGTTCATAATCACTGCCTGACTTTGCAAGGCTTTTTGTCAGATTGTTTATGCCCAAATCAAGAGTTCCCAAAACACGGCTTCCTATGGATTCCTGGTCTCCTGTAAGCATGGCATTTCTCAAAGATATGACGGCATCAAAAAGAGAACCACCTGCAACCTTGACGGCAGACGTATTTACGTTGTATGGAGGAAGCTGGCTTCTGTCAAGAATCATTCCCATGTCTGAAAGAGCAGTTCCCTTCTTGTCCTCAAGCCAAATCTGATGCGAATCTGTGGTAGCAAGTACGAGACCTTTCGAAACAGGGTCTATGGAAGCTTTTACGGCAACTCCAGAATCGTTTATTTTTGCAGCAACAGAATAAACATTATCACCAGACTTAAGTGAAATGTCCACGCCATCAACAGAGATGACTGCGTCAGAAACAGCTTGCCATGATGTAAGATCCCTCTGGCAGATTAACTGCTGCGGCTCAGCCCAAAATGTCTTGGAACCGATGTTTTCTACAGAAAGATATGCATTCTCGTCAACTTCAATCTTATTCGTTCCAATATTTCCCTTATAATGAACATTCTCAATGAGTTCTTCACTGCTTCCTGGAATGTTTCCAAGCTCAACATCAAATGCAGTAGTCTTTGACCTCGTTCCTGCAAAAAGAGAATTTCCATCAGGACCAACCCCATTTGCATTCTGGATGATTTCCTTCAAAAGCTCATTTACCTCAACAGCCATATTCTTCAAGTCATCTTTCGTATATGTACCGTTTGCGCCAGAAACTGCAAGCTCACGAACACGCTGCATTATCTGAAGATTCTGATTTATGTAGCCTTCACGCACGCTCAACTCATCAGAAAGAGTCTGGGCATTTTTTTCAAACTGTCCAACCCTATTCAAAAAAGACTGATAGCGAACCAAATGTCCTGCGGCTATGGGATCGTCACGAAGAGCGCCAATTTTTGACTGAGTTCCAATCTGATGGCTCTTCATTGCACTTTTGACTTCCTGTCTCCTAAGATTAAACTGCGTATCATTGTTATTGAACTGTGAACTGATTCTATGCATATTTTACTCCAATCTGTTACTTAAAAATCTGGCATCAAACCCCAAGACGGTTGATAAGCGTATCCAAAAGTTCATCCTGTACGGAAATGAATTTTGCGGCAACATTATATCCATGCTGGAATTTTATCATGTCGGCAAGTTCCTCATCGATATTTACTCCGCTTATGCTGTCACGCAAATCACGAAGATCTCCCATTATTTTATTGTAGCTCAACATCTGAGTCTCTGCCTGCTCTCCCTTGAGGCCCACAGAGGTAACTTTCTCGGCAAAATAATCATCGAACGTACGCTCAGAACCAATCATGACCTTTGTGTTTCTTATGGCGGAAAGCTCCACGGCAGCCCTTCCGTCACTAGGATCAGCAAGCCCCTGATTGTTTACGTAAGCGGCGGCAACATTGGAAATGTCATTTCTGATTATTCCGTTTACCTCAACATATGCTGCAGGATTCATCAACGGGGACACGGCAAACTTTATGCCGTCAAGAGAAGCCACTGCATCTGCCTTTGCAAAATCATATGCGTTTTCTTCACCGCTTCCTGAAAGTATTCCGGAATATCCTGTAAGGAACATTCCGCTGTCCTCTACATGGCGAATGACAAAATCAGGATTTTCCATATTTGCGGAGGCTGTTGCCTTGAGCACAAGGCAGTTGTTTCTGTCAAGATATGCCTTTACTTCGGCATTGCTGTCGTTAATCCTGTTGACAACATCTTCCACAGTATCCGTAGAATGATACACAACATCAACAGTTCCATTTGCAGAAGAAAGCTTCATCGTTCCCTCAAGACCAATCTGCTCCTGGGCACGAAGCGCATTTTTTCCTGTAAAGCGGAATATGTATGAAGTATCTTCAACACCGTCTCCGTCACGGTCATAATTTCCGTTTACGTTTTCAACAGCATAATGCTGTACAAAAAAATCAAGACCCGTTGTATTGTTTTTGCCGATTGCGTTTTTATGAACGTCATTTACAAGATCAGCAAAGTTCAATGACATTGTATTCAAAGTCTGAATTTCATTCCTTATATCCTTGTCACGAAGTTCAAGAAGGGCACCGAGCGATCCTCCTGAAAAACCTGCATCAAGCTTTGTGTCTTCCCATGTAAGCTTTGCATATCCATTGTTGTTTATCTGACCTTCAGCAACAATTTTTCGTGCCAAATCGCCCTGTATGAGGACTTCACCGCCCGTATGAACCATGAACTCGTCAGGGTCACTGTCTACAACAGTAACATTCACGAGGTTTGCAAGCTTTTCAACAAGGAAATCCCTTCTGTCCAAAAGGTCGTTTGGATTATCTCCAAGTCCCTCTGAACGAACAATTTCTCCATTTATCTTTGCTATCTGCTCAGCAAGATTGTTCACCTGCTTTACGGTAGCCTCAATGTCACCGTTTATCTGGTCGCCAATGCCGCGAAGCCCCTTGTACTGCTGCTGTATGGAATCTGCAAGAGTATTTCCACGAGTAACGACAACCTGACGTGCTGCATCGCTTTCAGGATTCATGGACAGTTCCTGCCATCCTTCCCAGTATTTGTCCATATTCGTGCGGACAGAAATGTCATTTGGCTCATTGTAAATGGATTCTATCATTGAATAGTATTTTTCACGCGTAGTCCAGTATGACTCTGCATTCGTCTGGTCAACAATACGTGTCTCAAGAAGTTCGTCCTTGATGCGCTGTATGCTTTCAACGCAAACACCCTGCCCTATCTGACCCGGAACATTTGCACGCTCAAGATCAGGCCTGTAGATGGGACTGAAAGTCGTCGTATTAACACGCTGCCTTGAATAACCGTCTGTGTTGGCATTTGAAATGTTGTGGCCCGCTGTCGAAATCTGAGTTTCATGCGCCATCAGGCTTCTTTTTCCAATCTCAATTCCTGCAAAAGAACTTGCCATTTTTTTATCTCCTATTTTCTACTCACAGCACATCTTGTGTCGTGCAAATTTTATACATCAGCCGTTTTAAACAAAATCAGCAGGAAGCATTTATTACAATGCTGTTTCCGTAATTGCGCCTCATGGAACCATTTGACGTATAGACATCATTTCTCTGACTTGCTATGCATTCTTCCATGACGGCAGTTATGAAGTTTTTTGTAGCTCCGACATATTTCGAAAGAGCCTCATTTTCAACCTTGCTCTTGGAAAGCTTTGATTTCACCCTCAAAAAAACATCCCTGATTTCACTGCTGAAATATATGTCATCAGAAACCGAAGCGAGCTTTTCCCTATATGCATCTATTTTTGAAAACTCGGAACCAAGCACACTCATGTTGTGTATGTATTTTTCAAGACCGTCCCATACCCTCTTGACGACACATTCATGTATTTTATCCTGTTCCTTGAGCATTGAATCAAGAATGCGTTCCTGTTCGTTCAATATGCTCTCAAGTTCAATAAGCTTCATTGAATCTGTTTCTTCCGACATAATAAAACCTCTTAAAATAGATACTCTTATATAAAATCGGCATTTTTTGAGGGTAATTTAACATTTTTATTTCATAATGGACAATTTTTGGCAAAAAAAAGGATTAAAGGCACATCGTAAGGAAAAGGAAAGACAAAAACAGAAAAATGGGACACGACAGGGATAAAAATCTGGCAAAGAGCTTTTCTCTAAACAAGAAAAAACCCAACAATGGCTTTTATGGAAAAAACGGAAAAAGGTGCATTACAGGGCACAAAGAATCATGAATCAAAATCGAGATGAAAAAAACATGACGGAAAATGCATAAAATGCTTACAAAGGACATCTCTAAAAAAACAAATTTCAGAGGTTTCCGTAATAATGATGACTGCAATGAACGCCAGCAGGATGCAAAAAAAAGGACATATCATTGCAATCATTGAAAAAAAAATGCAGTGAACTTACTTTCCGCCACGGGCAAAAAGATTTTTCAACTTGGAGAATATTCCCTGCTTCTTTTGAACCTTTTTTGAAGAAGAAACCCTGGCATTGTTTTTTGCAGAAGAAGGATTTTTCCTGTACGAAGGATTTTTCTTATACGAAGCGTTTCTTGTCTTTTTTCCTGACGGTTTTGAAGGAGAACCGGAAGACTTTGAATGAGCCCCCGCATATCTTTCCCTGTAAAGTTTCATCCTCTCATCAGTAGGAAGGGTCGCAAGTTTTTCTTCTTCCTCCCTGCTGAACACGCGACGATCACGCTTGTATTCAGATTTTGCCTTCTCGTTTCTGGAAGAATAGGAACCATTGCCCCTCTTTCGCTTCTTGAATTCCTTATTTCGCCTGCGTCCGAATTCACTTTTGTCATTTCTATCCTGGGAATAACGCTCAAGCTTGATATACGTATCCTTTGATTTGTCTTCCGCAAAAAGCTCTTCAGTGGCAACTTCTGCCGGTATGCTTTTTTCGATATAACGCTCAATTGCAGGAAGGCTGTATACATCCTGCTCACTGCAGAACGTGTATGCGATTCCTGATTTTCCAGCCCTTGCAGTACGACCTATTCTATGCACATAGTTTTCAGCTTCATTCGGAAGATCATAGTTTATGACCATCTGGAGATCATTGACATCAATTCCACGGGCGGCAACATCTGTCGCAACAAGGCATTTCACCTTGCCGGCCTTGAAATCGTCAATTATCGCAAGCCGTTTTTTCTGAGGAAGATCACCTATGAGATACTCATTTTGGATTCCGTTTATTGCAAGACGCTTTGACACTATTTCGCAAGATTTTTTCGTATTGGCAAAAATAATAAGGCTTTCAGGTGTCTTTTTCTGAATTATTCCAAGCAGAAGCTTCATTTTGTCACCGCTTGAAACATGGAAAAGAAGCTGCTCTATTTCATCAACAGTTATGTTGTCGGCAGCAATCGTTATCTCTTCAGGATTTCTTGTATATTCCCACGCAAGATTCTTTACGTATGAATTGAGTGTTGCACTGAAAAGATATGTCTGGCGCTTCTCTGAAGGTGGAAGAAGCTTTATCAAAGTCCGCAAGTCAGGATAGAATCCCATGTCAAACATGCGGTCAGCCTCGTCAATCACAAGGAAACCGACATTTGAAAAATCCATCTGGTTTCCCTGGCAGAGATCTATCACGCGTCCTGGAGTTCCGACTATAATGTCAAGCCCCTTCTTGATGGATGATATCTGCCTGTCATATCCGACTCCGCCATAGAATGAATCACACCTTAAATTTGAAAAGGCACACAATTTTTCTGCCTCTTCCTGAACCTGAACCGCAAGCTCCCTTGTAGGAACAAGAATCAAGGCCTGCTTTCTGTCCTCACCGTCATTTAAAAGCTGGTTTATTATGCTTACAAGATATGCGGCCGTTTTTCCAGTACCAGTCTGCGACTGAACATACAAATCCCTTTTCTGCTCGCTGGAAGCAATTACTTTCTCCTGTACCGAAGTGCATTCCACATATCCTGCACCAGCTATTCCTTTCAACAAACTCTCATTCAAACTGAATTCCGTAAATTTCATCACATCTCCAAAAAATGTCAGAACAAATAATCATCAATATCCATTATTATACATGATGTTGGATAAATATTCTATGGGAAGTTAGCAGAATCTCCTGATGCATGCCTTATCATGCAGCTGACATAGAAATCCCCACAATTCCAGAAAAACACAAAGGCCACAAAATATCTTGAATGCCGGATTCTCACGAACATGCATAATGAACAAAACAATTTCCACTCATCATATAAAAAGCCGGATAAACGAGGGCTCATTTATCCGGCAATGTTGGGAAAAAATATTTTACGTATTTTCTATCTCAATTTTAGCGCTTCAAGCCTAATACAGTCTCAAGCATGCTGTCGCCTGTCTGAATTGTCTTTGCATTTGACTCAAATCCGCGCTGTGTGACAATCATGTCCGTAAGCTGCTCTGTAAGGTCAACGTTAGACATTTCAAGAGTACCGGAAAGAAGAGTTCCCTTACCCTGAGTACCGCTTTCGCCGACATTTGCCATTCCAGAGTTGATTGACTCAGCATATGTGTTGTTGCCTTTCTTTTCAAGACCGCCCTGGTTTGTGAAGGAAGCCATTGCAACCTGTCCGATAGTTCTTACGGAACCGTTTGAATAAACGCCTGTAATCACGCCGCTCTGGTCAATCTTAAAGTTGTCAAGGTAACCGAGTTTGTATCCGTCCTGATAGTTTGCCTTTGTAGTAGACTTTGATGCAGCCTGAGTAATCGTGTTTTCCATTGAACCGATAACACCAAGATTAAGGTTGAATGTCTGTCGGTATGGGTTTCCGTTTGCATCAGGATTGCTGTCTGCTACCTGATAAGATGCCTGAAGGACTATTTCACCTTCTGGATTTGACTGATTTCCGGCACTGTCTGCTACAGACTGAAGTTTTCCGGTATTGTCAAAATTCAATGTATATGTATTTGCCTGACCGTCTGTTCCGCCGAAACCTACGCGTGTCTGCGTAAAGTCTGCGTTGTCAGGATCAACATTTACGGTAACGCTCCACTGGTTTGGATTTCCAGGAACTTTCTTGAAGCTCATCTGAACCTGATGTGCATTGCCATAATCGTCATAGATATTGATTTCTGTTTCCCAAGTACCCTCAATTACCTGATCTGGAGTTGCATTTTCAGGAATCTCAGGAGTATTCTTGTTTAAGTTGCAGAAATATTTTACGTTTTCAGTTGCCTTTGGAGGATCCTTCTGCCCAACAGGAATTACAAGGTCTGTAGGAGTTGCAGATGTGCGGACAATCTGGCGTCCGTTTACATTTTCTGCCATCCAGCCCTGAACCCTCATTCCCGTAGCAGGATTTACCAATGTTCCGTTTGAATCAGTACCGAACACACCGGCACGTGAATAATAAGTCTGGTCTCCGTTCTTCAATACAAAGAAACCGTTTCCCTGAATTGCAAGATCCGTAGTGTTTCCAGTTGTCTGGAGATTACCCTGTGTAAAAATAGTGTCAATTGTTGCAACACTCATTCCAAGTCCTACTTCCTTAGGATTCACACCGCCGACTTCTTCTGTAGGACGTGCAGCACCTGTAACCTGCTGGCTTATCATGTCCTGGAAAGTTGCCCTTCCCTTCTTGAAACCGTAAGTATTGACATTGGAAATATTGTTTCCGATAACATCCATTCTTGTCTGGTGATTCTGCAAGCCTGAAACACCTGCATATAATGATCTCATCATAATACTACCCTCTTATGATAACTAGATTTTCTGCTCCCCAACTCGAGCCTATTCTCCGTAAACTGCGGAAATCTGCTTAAGGTCATAAAACATGTTGCCGATTTTAACCTGCGGATTCGTGCCGCATGTAACAGCTTCCACAACACCAGTCGTAGAAGTATCACCCAAGGAAACTTCAACAGTTTTACCAATTGTACTTATTGCGTTGTTTGAAGTAAGCATAGTATTCAATTTTGCAAACTCTTGGTTCATGTTTGTCATCTGCTCAAGAGAACTGAACTGAGCCATCTGCGCAACCATCTGTGTATTGTCTGTAGGTTTTGTAGGATCTTGATGTGAAAGCTGTGTAATGAGAAGCTTAAGAAAATCATCCTTACCAAGCTCATGTGAAACCTTGCGTCCCTCAACAACAAGCGACTTGTTGAATGAATCAACCTGCATGCCGAGCTTTGCCATTTCCTGTGCATCAAGTTTAGAATTTAATTGAATACCATCCATTTTATTCCCCTTCAAAAGGCCGCATGTCATCATGCAACCACACTAATTCTTTTATCGGAAACTGAATCAAAAACTGTAGAAGAATTTACAGCATCCACGCCCCTTGAATTCTCATCTGACGCATAGTCGCCATAAACTTGGTTCGAAAGGAACTGCTCTCCGCTTTTCTGCTGATTCTGCGCAAAAGCCTGATTTGAAGAACTGTCCTGATAGCTCAGCGTGAGTTCGGCATTATTGAAACCGCTGTCCTGAAATGCCTGCCTTAAAGTGTCCATGTTCTGCTTGAAAGCATCGAAAGCTTCCTTGCTGTGTACAACAATCTGTCCTGAAATTACGTTGTCGGTAAGCTTCAGTGAAACCTTTACGTTTCCAAGAGACTCAGGCTTCAATATCATGTTTATTGAACCCGTGTCATTATCCTTAAGCACGATTGTTCCAGCCTTTACGATATCGCCGGCATTATTTGCAATCTGCTCCGAAAGCATATGCTCGAACACTGATCCCTGGGCACCTGCACTCTGGGAATTCGAAGAAAGAATATTCTGCGTAGAGGTGTTCTTCAAGGAAAGCTGAAGATCAAGACTTGGATTCTCGCCAGAAGTGTCAGAATCTGCCATCATCTCTTCAAAATCTGATTTTTTCTGAACGGCAGAACGCTCATCAACAACATTGAACCTGTTTTCCACAAAAGACTTGAAATCAACAGCCTCACCAGTCTTACTGTCAATGGCCTCAAGCTTGAATTCAGAATCTTTCTTTCCCCTGAAATCTGCATCAGATGCGGCACCCAAATTCCTTGGAGTACTGTCCATAAAAACAAGTCCTGCATTCTCGGATTCTTCAACATCTGAAGTATCAATTTCAGAAATTCCCACATCTTCCATGTCAAGTGAAACTTTTCTTTCACCATCAAGGAGAAGATCTTTTTCAGCTGCCATCTCAAGAAATTTCTCAGGCTCATCCACAGAAAGATTCTGTGCCTGGCTGACAATTTCAGAAAGCTGCTCATCACCGGAATACTCTGTCGCATTTTCGATAAGCATGTCAAAAGCACTCTGTCTTGATTCTGTATTCTTAAGATACGTAAACTCACTTTCAGTAATTACGGTATTTTCAGGAGCACAGTTTTCTGCTGCATACTGCTGTGGCTGAACGGCAGCCAAAATTGCATTTTGCGACTCAAGGACATTGCTTTCCTGTCCACATTCCAGCATTTCATCGATATTTATTTTTGCTTTGGGATTTAAATTTTTTCTGAAACCAAGATCAGCTTTTTTATCATCCACACCTTCTGTCCTTGGAGAACAGTTTTCATTTTCCGTCTTGCAGGACACTCTCTCAGCCTTTTTTGAAGGATTTTCACAATTAGTTTTTCTTGAAGTATTTTCCTGTGACATGGAATCAACCATATCCCTGAAAGATGCCTTACTGGTGTGCCTTTCGCTCTTCGGGGAAGAGTTTTTTGCCTCAACCTGAGGCTTTAACATCTGTACATTCAAGGTTTGCATTTTTACCTCCGAAACATAACATCAGCCTAAACGCAAACCTTATTTTCTATTCGATTGACAGCGGCTTGTTTGCCATTTTTCTGTTTATTTCTGCAGCACGGTCACTTGGCATCAAGGAAAGCCAATATGCTACAGTCGATGCGGTGCCTGACTTGCGTGCGACTTCCTCAGCACAACGAAGAACGTCAATAACGTCCTGGTCGTTCATTTCTGTAAGAATGCCAACAGCACTTTTTGGCGGCATACCGTTAAGATTTGCAACAATCTGCTCGATGTTTACATTTCTATCATCGTACTTTTTGACTAAATTATTAAATGTTTTTTCCCTTTCAGCCTGACTTTTTTCCTTATCCTCAAGTTCCTGCGCAATCTGGACGTTCGATTCCTCGGCAAGCTTCAAGTCAGCCTCCCTCTTTGCAAGTTCCTCTGACTGAATTTCAAGAGCCTCAAGCCTCTTTGCAAAACGGTCATTGTCAAGGTCTGCCTCAACAAGAGCTTTTGACGATGCAGAAACAGATGTCTGCGGCGCAAGGCCAACAAGCTTAAAAAGAGGTGCAAATGCTTTTTTTGCCTGAATGATTCCAAGATAGTCAAACCAAAGAAGACCTGCAAGAGCAAGTATTACTATAAGAATTATAAGAAGAAGCGACTTACCTAATGTTTTTCCACGTGCCATGTGTTTTACCCCACCTTAAACTTGGAATCCCATACAAAATGAATTTAGAGATTCTAGACATTATGTCGGCCTTTTATCATTGTTACTTTATAGAAATCTAAAAAGAAGTTAAAAAAGCCCCGGATTCTGCCATGAAGACAATTTCCGGGGACTTTAAATTGAAACAAAATGCGTTAAGAACTTTTCGTTTATTTTATGAGGCCTGCAATTGCGGCACCAAGAGTAATGTCATTGTCACGGCTTATGATGTCAAAGAAAATTCCCCTTTCTTCAGTAAGGCATTTCTCAAGATATGCAAATACGCGTCCATGCACCTTGTAAGCCTTGTAGAATGTGGTTCCGTCGCAAAGCATGCATACAGGTTTTCCTGCACACTTGCCTTCTCCGCTCTTTATTGCACATGCAGAAAGGATTGCGGCTGCCATGCGTGCGCTCCTGTCCATGAAGGCATCCAAAAGCTGTATGATTCTGTCATAGTCCTGGCATGAGGCTCCGTTTGAAATCAAGAGGGAACCGAGCATGCTGGAAGCTAAATGAGGCGCATGAAGGAAAGAATTTGCCTCAATGAGGGTAAGGCCTTCAAGCTTTGAAAGCGCATCACAAACCTTGTCAGAAAAAATTCCTTCCTTTGCTGCAAGAATGAGTGCCTCATAGCATACAGGACCAAGATATGCACCTGAACAAAGCTTTTCCATGAGTCCTGTTCCAGGATTCACGCTCTTTTTGTCAAAGGCAACATCAAAGTCGCTCTGAAGGACATCCTTGAATTTTCCATTTTCGCAAACGATGATCTGCTTCTTGAGTCCAGGATACTTCTCGTCTTCACTCTGGATGTATGCACCGTTCATTCCCGTACCGAGGATGAAACCGATGTATGAAGAATATTCCATTCCCTCATCAGGGTCTGCAGCGCCTGCAAGAAGGGCCGCAACAGTATCGTTAAGGAGTGAAACTTTCACATCCTTTTTCCAACCGTGTTCCTTGAGGGCTTTTGAAAGCTCTTTTCCGATATGGCTTCCAACAACTTCAGGAGCCTTCACTTCTTTCGTAAAATTGATGAGGACACCGTCACCGTCTTCCGTAATTGTCATTGGATATGAAAAACAGAATCCAATGCAGTCGGCCTTGTCCTTCAAATGCTCGAGATTTGACGCAAACTGGTCAAAGAACTCCTTCTTTGAAAGTTCCTTTGCAACACCCGGCATGCATGTCTTTTCCATGTCAGAAATGGCAGGCTTTCCGTTTTCATCAAAAGTAACAAGGCAAGACCTGAAATTGGTTCCGCCTGCATCAATGACGATTACAGACTTATTCCTGGCCTTTGACTCAGGTGGGTTTGTATAAGTCCTTATCATGTCCTGGCATGCTTTTCGTCCGGAAAGTCCTTCGTTCATGTCATAGAGAAGACCGTCAATCACAGAATTTATATCCTGGCGGACACTGAAATTGTGCCTTGTCAAAAATGATGCTATGCACTGATTCATTTTATTACTCCGAAATACTATAAAGTCTAGAATTCCCCAAAACCCAATTTACAGAAACAGCGATGAAGATGCGCCGTAAGACAGCCCCTGCAGGTCGTCCCCTTTACATTTTCACAAAATGCATTTTCTTTGCGTTGAGGAATGGCTTATTATATCATAAAAGGATTTTGTTGTGAATAGAAAATCTTGCAGTGTAGAATAATGCAGAAAATTAGATTTTTTCACATGAAGAAAAATAAGATATCAGGTTCTGTTTCGAGTTTGATTGAAATCAGAGTTTTCGCACCAAACGCATGCCGTTGCATGCCTCTACGCAAGTTTGCAGTCGAGACCTTTCCAACTGCAAATACGCCCCAAAAACATTCCGATGAACTGAATGCAAAACGTGTATCGACATGCATACTGACACAAGGAGCAAACCGTGTATCAGCACGCAAACCGATACTCTGAAGCCTAACCGTGAGCTGGAATGCAGACCGTCGAAAGGGGGCGCCCCCAAACGCATGCCGATGCATATCTTCACGCAAATCCACAATCAAAACCTTTCCAACTGCAAATACGCCCCAAAAACATTCCGATGTTTACCTTACGGCAAATTTGCAATCGAACCCCACCATGTTGCAAATCGTCTGGCAAAAACATGCCAGTGCATACTCTTCCGACAAATTCGCAGACAAAACCCATCCCAATCGCAAATCGGCCGCCCCAAATGCATGCCGATGCATATCTTCACGCAAATCTGCAATCAAACCCAATCCAGTCGCAAACCGCCGCCCAATCGCAACCCCACCCTAAAAAAGTACCGTTTGAAACAATTTTCTTTTTCTGCTAGAATCTCAAGTCATGAAAAAGGCGTTGAGATTAGGTATTGACATTGGTTCCACAACAGTAAAGGTTGTAGTATATGACAAAGACGGAGACAAGGTTCTTTTCCAGAAATATACGAGACATCATGCGGAACAGAAAAAGACTGTGCAAAAGCTTCTTTTGGAAGTAAGGGAAAAATTCGGAAGCGTGGACTTCAAGATGGGAGTCTGCGGCTCAGGCGGAAAACACATTGCAGAATTCATAGGCGCACATTACATACAGGAAGTCGTTGCAAACTCGTGTGCGGTAAGGGCAAAGTACAGTCAGGCAAGGACAGCGATAGAACTTGGCGGACAGGATGCAAAAATCATATTTTTCTATTACGATGAAAAGCAAAACAGGCTCATGACATCCGACATGCGCATGAACGGAAGCTGTGCCGGAGGAACGGGTGCATTCATAGACGAAATAGCGGCACTCCTCAAGGTTCCTGTAGAACAATTCGAATCCCTTGCATCAAAAGGAAAGACAGTGCATTCCATATCAGGAAGATGCGGAGTTTTTGCAAAAACAGACATACAGGGACTTTTAAACCAGAACGTAAGCCGCGAAGACATAGCACTTTCCGCATTCCATGCGATAGTAAAGCAGACAATCGGAGGACTTGCGCAGGGACTTGAACTCAAATCCCCTGTCATATTCGAGGGCGGTCCCCTCAATTTCAATCCGACACTCATAAAAGCATTCTGCGAACGTCTGAATCTTGCAGAAAGCGACATGATATTCCCGGAAAACCCGGACACGATAGTAGCTCTTGGATGTGCGCTTGCAGTAGACGAACTTTTTCCTTCAGAAGAAGAAACTCTGTCCCTTGAAAAGACGATAGAATCGCTCAATGTGGAAAAAATCCCAGTTTCAGAAGATGACGAAACGGCCCATGTCCAGACAAAATATTTTGAAACGGAAGAAGAATGCCAGAAATGGCGTGAAGAGCACATAATACGGAAAATAGAGCCTCCAGCATTAAAAGAAGGCGACACGCTCGGCATATACATAGGCATAGACGCAGGCTCCACAACGTCAAAGCTTGTATTCATGGACAAAGACGAAAACATGATAGACAGCTTTTACGCAAACAACGAAGGAGACCCCATACGCGTACTCAAGGAAGGACTCTACTCTCTTTACAGAAAATATTCAGAAAAAGGCGTAAAGCTTGAAGTGCTCGGACTTGGAACTACAGGATACGGAGAACTCCTCATAGGAACCGCATTCGGAGCAGACTATCATACGGTGGAAACCGTAGCCCATGCAGAGGCCGCAAGAAAATACATGAAAGACGTAAGCTTCATACTTGACATAGGCGGCCAGGACATGAAGGGCATCTGGATAAAAAACAACATAGTGACGAACATAACGCTAAACGAAGCATGCTCTTCAGGATGCGGATCATTTCTCCAGAACTTTGCCACATCGCTTGGAATTCCGCTTGAAAAAATAGCAGATGCCGCATTCAGCTCAAAAAATCCTGCAAACCTTGGAAGCCGCTGTACGGTTTTCATGAACAGCACGATAATAACGGAACAGAAAAACGGCAAGAACGCCGAAGACATCATGGCAGGACTCTGCCGCTCAATCATAGAAAACGTATTCACGAAGGTCGTACGCATAGCAGACACGTCAGTCCTTGGAAAAAACATCATGGTACAGGGAGGAACGTTCAAAAACGACGCCGTACTCAGGGCATTGGAGCAATACCTGAAGGTAAACGTAAACCGAGCCCCGTATCCTGGGGAAATGGGAGCGATAGGAGCCGCCCTCCTCACAAAAAAACATGCGGAAAGCTGCAAAACGAATTTCATTGGATTCGAAAACCTTGGTTCCTTTTCATACGAACAGACAGAAAACCAGCTTTGCCCGCACTGCGCAAACCACTGTTCAAGGACAATAGTAAAATTCCCGAACGGAAGATCATACATAACGGGAAACAAATGTCCAAAGGGAGAATCAGAGCAAAAAGATGCGCCTAAAATAAAGAACGTACCGGATCTTTTCCTCGTAAGGGAATCGCTCATAACCAAAATGTATGACGTCACACCGCTTTCAGAAAAAAGAAACTTGACGATCGGCCTTCCACGGGTACTAGAATTCTGGGACAGCATGCCATTCTGGACCACATTCTTCCGCTCGCTCGGATTTGACGTCGCAATATCAGACGCAAGCTCAAGGCCACAATTTGAAAAAGGACTGCCTTTCATAGCGTCAGACACGGTATGCTTCCCGGCAAAACTTGTGCACGGACACATACAGAACCTCGTATCAAAGAAAGTCGACATAATCTTCATGCCAATGATCATGAACATGCCGCCAAAAGACACGGAAAACAAAAGCAGCTACGTATGCGCCGTCGTAAAAGGATATCCGCTCATCATATACAATCAGGAAAACCCTGAGAAAAGATGGAAGATAAGGTATGAAAACCCAATGTTCCACTGGTACCGCGAAGAAGACAGGCTCATACAGCTTTCAGAATACATGGAAAAAGCATTCGGCATAGGAAAACCGCTCGTGAAAAAAGCATTCAGGCAGGGAGCCGATGCCCTTTCATCATTCAGGAAAACACTCGTATCGCTTGGAGACAAGATAAGGAATGACATGAAGGCGGAAGGCAAATTTGCAGTCGTACTTGCAGGAAGGCCATACCACACGGATCCGCTTGTAAGCCATGACCTTTCAAGGGTATTCACAAGAGAAGGAATACCAGTGCTCACAGTAGACTCCATTTCAAATCTTGAAAAAGAAGACTTGACCCACACAAGGGCAGAACTCACGAACAACTTCCACACAAGGATGCTTGCAGGCGCCAGCATAGCCGCAAAATCGGAAGAACTTGAATATGCTCAGATAGTAAGTTTCGGATGCGGACACGATGCAATCCTTTCAGACGAAATCATAAGGATTACAGGCGAAATATCAGGAAAATCACCGCTCATCCTCAAAATGGACGAAGGCGGAGCAAGCAATTCGCTGGGAATCCGCGTAAAGTCATTCATAGAAACAATACAGGAAAGAAGAAGCAAAAAGGGCAATTCCCTTGAAATAAAGCCACTTCCAGACGCATACAACGTAAAGTTCTACAAGGAAGACAGAAAAATACGCACGGTTCTCGTACCGAACGTATCAGTTGCATTCTGCAAGCTTTTAAGCGCAACCCTTTCCAAATCTGGACTCAAGGCAGTACCGATGAAACTTGGAAGCATCAACGAAATAAGGCTCGGAAAAAAATACGTACACAACGACACGTGTTTCCCGGCACAGATGGTAATCGGAGAAGCCATATCAGAACTGCAGAGCGGAAAATACAAGATTGATGAAGTCGCAATAGGAATGGCAAAATACCAGGGAGACTGCCGACTCACGCACTACTCAGCACTCTTGAGGCGCGCCCTAAATGCGGCAGGATTCGAAAAAGTGCCAATCATCTCAACAGACCCTGCAGACTACAAGAACATGCATCCTGGAATCAAGCTCGGAAACATGTTCAACATAGCAACAGTATGGGCAGTCGTATTCCTCGACATCCTTGAAGAACTCAGAAGAAAAATAAGGCCTTATGAAATAGAAAAAGGCGAAACCGACAGAGTATTCGACTCAATCACAGACAGACTTGCCGAAGCGCTCAAGCACGGAACCGAAAAGGCATTCAAAGTCTTCAAGGAAGGCATGGACGAATTCTGCAAGATAAAATACGACAGGACACACTTAAAGCCAAGGGTATTCATCACGGGAGAATATCTCGTCACATTCCACCCAGGCTCAAATTTCCATGTAGAAGAATACCTTGAAAAAAACGGAATGGAAGTAATATTCCCAAGAATGATGAACGTATTCTGGAAAGACTTCCACTCAAGAATATGCGAAATGAAAGACTATCACGTAAAATTCCCACTTGACACGGGACCATTTTCATATGTTGCGGAAGGACTCATACAGTTTGCAATGACCAGGGCAGAAAAAATTGCGGAAAAACACCCACTCTACAAGCGAACCATAAGACTCCCAAAACTAGCTCTTGAAACAAACCCTGTAATGGAGCGTACGTTCCTTTCAGGCGAAGGATGGCTCATACCGGGAGAAATAAGGGAATTTGCACGTGACGGAGTATCTTCTTTCGTAATACTTCAGCCATTCGGATGCCTTCCAAACCACATCACGGGACGTGGCACAATGAAAAAAATCAAGGAAGAATTCCCTGCAATCCAGATACTTCCACTCGACCTTGACCCTGACACAAGCTTTGCAAACGTGGAAAACAGGCTACAGATGCTCATAATGAATGAAAAAAACAGGCATTCACTTGCAAAAAGTTCTTGAAAAATTTAAATCTGAGCGATTAACTCAATCACTTCGATTCTAAAAAAAAAGCCCCTGAAATTTGGAAAAAACATGTTTTGTAAAAATATGCTCATTTCCATTTTCAGGGCGTTCCCCTCCGCTTACGCTACGGGTCAGGCTTTCCGCGGCTCCGGCATTCGCCTCCGACCAAACGCATCCGCGTTTGTTTGCTTCGCACCGCTACAATCCT
Organism: Treponema sp.; assembly: GCA_045627025.1. GTDB lineage: Bacteria > Spirochaetota > Spirochaetia > Treponematales > Treponemataceae > Treponema_D. The sequence goes on from JAZQMW010000019.1 coordinate 48,890, forward strand.
TAACGCGGGAAAAAACAAAACTCCCCAAACATGCATCATCAATGTTATTTGACAATCTGCATTCAAAGCCTCTTCCAGCGTTCTGCATGCCGGTTTGCATGCCAATTCTCGATTTGCTTACATTGCATAACTTGATAATTCTAGTTTTGTCATAATAGATTTCCTTTATTCATTAGTTAGACCAATCACTTGGGATATAGCTAAAATAATCTTCAAAAGATGCACACAGTAATTTTCTGCTTTCAAAGTCAGATGTTTTTCTGTAATCGATTCTGTAAATTGGAGTATTTTGCTGATTCAAATCTGCAAAGAGAATGAAATTTCGCTTAAAACCAAATGAAACACAATTTTACACTATCCATCTTTTCCAAAAATAAAACCTTTTTCATACATATACTGTTTAAATTCGTTTGTTACATCAGTATTTGTATTTGCATCTAAAATCTTAAAAGATTTAAAAATAAAACTTTTCTCTAATTTTTTAAAAACTTCATCAAAATTCTTTGCAGAACCGTTTTTTTCGTAGCCATTTGAATCATAGATTTTGTATTTTGTTGTCATTTTGTGTTTTGCTCCTGATTCTTATAATTCTAGTGCGATTTTCAATTTTGCACAAAAAAAACTTCACAAATTGCGGTTTGCAAAATGGGAAGTTTGTAAAATCTATTCTTCCTGAATGATCCATTCTGAAAGTTGTCTTTTTTCGCTTGAGTAGTTGATTCCGACTTTTATGATTTTTCTGCCGTCGTATTTGTAAGGAATCGGATAATTTTGAGAATTTATCTGGTCGATTGCTTCCTGCGCAGTTCCGTCCATTTTGAACTCGAAGATGTAGATTTTCTCTTTTTCCCAGATTACGGCATCACTTCTGCCTTCTCCGTTTTGAACTTCGCAGATTATGAATTCGCCCATAAGTTTGAAGATGAGCCACACGAAAGCCTGGCAGTTAAGTTCGTATTGCTTTTGATTCGTTGGTTTTGGTGCGGAGGCAAAAATGTTATTGATTCGTTTCATGAAATCGTCGACCTTGCCTTTTTGGATTTCACGAATAAAATTAAGGACTTCGATTTTGTTTGTTTTTTCTGTATAACCTGCGTACAAAGGAACAAGGTTTTCATAAAGTCCGTAGCGAACTTCATCGTTTGGAAGACCTAAAATAAAACTGTTGAAAGTTTTGTCATAAGATTTAATCGTTATGTAGCCTGTTTGATAAAGCATTGGAACTGGATCTGTTGATGTTAATCTATAATTTTCAAGCGAGCGGGATCCGACTTCAATTTCGTCTTCAAGTAAGTTGTAGTCAAAATCACCATTTCTTATCATCAGCGTCAAAAATGTCGGCGTGCCAGTTGAAAACCAGTAACTAGAAAATTTCATATCTGAAAAAGCATTTAAAAGGCTGAATGGGTTGTAAATGTCTGTTTTTACATTTTCAGAAAAATGATAACCGTCATAATTTTTTTTGAGCTTTTCTAAACATTCTTCTTTTGTGATTTCATTTTTTTCTGCCATATTTTCAATTTCCGGAATGAAATTTGCTTCCATTTCTTCCTGTGTTATTCCACAAATTGCAGAAAAATCTTCACTCATTGAAATATCTTTTAAATTATTCAAATCAGAGAAAATGCTTACTTTGTCAAAGCGGGTAACACCTGTGATGAAAACAAAACGAATGTAAGCATCTTCGCTTTTTAGATTTCCGTAAAAACCTTTCAGGATATTTCTGATATTGTCTTCAAGTTCTTTGTTTTCGATATTTTGCAAAAGCGGTTTGTCGTATTCATCAACGAGAACCACAACTTGCTCTCCAGTTTTTTCAAAAGCAGATTTTATGAGATTTTTGAAACGGATTGAAATTGAATCTTCTATTTTTTCGATTTCATAAAGCTTTTCATATTCACCTAAACGATATGAAATTACTTGATTCAAGCTTTTTTCATCAATGTAGTTCTGCCCGTTAAAATCAAAATGAAAGACCGGATATTTTTTCCATTCTTTTTCTGTTTTTGAAATTGCGAGTCCTTCAAATAAATCAGAGCGGCCTTCAAAATAGCTTTTGAGAGTTGTAAGAAAAAGCGACTTTCCAAAACGGCGTGGACGGCTTAAAAAATATGGCTTTCCGACACTTGTTAATTTCTCGATAAATTGAGTTTTATCAACATAAACACATTTTTTTTGTCTGATTTCTTCAAATGTCTGGATGCCGATTGGCAAGTTGCGTTTTTCGTTCATATTTTCCTCCGTTCATGCCTTCTCTAACCTCTAATTTTAGCATAATTTTAAAAAACTGAAAACCTTAATAAAGCATGTTAAAAACTTACGCTTTTCTGTTTTTTTTCATCATAAAAATCAAGCCATCGAGAAAAAAGCCTAGCTTAAACATCAAGACTAGGTCACTATGAATTTGCGGCAGTGTGTTTTTTGGTGCACCTTTGCGTGAAGATAAACATCATCATGCTTTTGGCGGCAGTTTTGCGATTAAGTGGGTTTTGATTGCAAATTTTCTGGAAGAATAATCATCATCATGCCTTTGGGGTGCCCCTGCGACGGTTTGCTTCCAAGGCATCTATCTGGAAAACGGCACACGGTCTGCGTTCTGCATGTCATTTTGCTTTCCAATGCCGTTTTGCAGATGCAAGAAACCCATGCATACCAAAATAACGGCATGCAGAGTTGCTTTATGCACCACATAGAGATTGATTTCATGCATTTTAAGGCAGATTTAAGAAAATTACTTGCAGTGCTTTATCCTGAAAAGTGATGCACAGTTTTCATCGACGGTCTTTGAAAGCTTGTCTACGCTCATGCCGATTTTTCCGGCTATGAAATCATATGTATATTTCACGTTGAGGGGATTGTTTTCAGTTCCGCGAAGAGGTACTGGTGCAAGATACGGAGAGTCTGTCTCAAGAAGGATTCTGTCTTTCGGCACGTAATTTAGAAGCGATATCATGTCGTCAAGTTTGTCTTTCTTTGCATAAGTCACGGCACCGCCAAACGCAAGATACCATCCCCTGTCAAGGAATGATTTTGCCTCATCGATTCCGTAAGAATAGCAGTGGACGATTCCCCTGTCGTATCCGACGCTTTTTATGACGTCCAGAGTGTCTTCAAATGCTTCCCTTGAATGAATGATGAAAGGAAGGTCAAGTTCCCTCGCATATTCAAGCTGCATTGCAAAAAGCTCTTTCTCGCCCATGAACATTTCCTTGTTGAAATCCTCACGGCATCTTCCGTCTGTTCCTGACGGATTCCAATGATGGTCTATTCCGCCCTCGCCTATGGCCGCAAGATGGTCACGGAACATGCTGTCGCTTTCAAGAAAATCGTCGACCATATCGCGAAGAGTCTCCATGCACGATTCCCTTTCCCTTATGGAATCCACATCAGGCCAAATTCCTGCCGAAAGGTAAATTGACTTTTTGAGCTTGCTCTGCATGTTTACGTCTGAAAGGTTTTCAATGCATTCCTGGAGACAAAAAGCCCTGTCCATAAGGTCATCCGCACGTGTTCCCACATCAAGGCCAAATGCAATTTTGTTTTTTGCCATCTGCTCCAAAAGCTCGGTACCGTATTCCGTGCTGTTGTTCTCCACAAGATTATGAAAATGAAAATGAGTGTCGCTGAACATAAATTCCTCTTCCAAAATATCTGAAACTCCTGAATTCGGGGTAAAATGCACCGCACTTCCCATGAAAAGCATCTTGAGATGACCGGGAAAGCGAAGTCTGAAACCATGTCGCAAATCCTGCATCTTTTCCAAAATCAAGTTAAAAAAAAAGACAGCCAAAAGACTGTCTGTTTGTGCCGGGAACCAGAATCGAACTGGCACGGCAGGTTAAATTGCCGAGGGATTTTAAGTCCCTTGTGTCTACCTATTCCACCATCCCGGCGACATATAGTACTATACACCATATGCTTTTTTTATTCAAGTAGCTGACCCAATTTAGACATCAGCGAACCTTGCTGTACAAATCAACCATTTCCTCACGCCACGGAAGCTTCTTTTCCTTTGACTCGAAATCAATGATTTTCTTTATCTTGAAATGCTTCGTATCGTGAATATTCTCATAATAAATTACGCCAAACCGCCCCTGGCCTATGTATGCAATCTTGTCATTCGGACCAAGCGATTCCTGCTTTTGAAGGCTTTCTACGACACAGTCAAAATGCATCACCTTTTCTGCTTCAGAATCAGTAATGGCCGTGGTTATCTCCGAGATTGGCTTTCCGCATATGGCACAGACATGATTCTGCTCTTCCTTGAAATGCTTTATGGCCATCTCGTTTTCCTTTATCATTTCCTGCGTCACGGATTGAATTGTCGGTCGGAAAACAGGCTTTGAGGCAGCATATCCTTTGGAATTCTCACGATATTCCTTTCTGCCGCCTTCGTTGTTTTTCCAATTATTATGACGTTTACTGTATCTGTCTTTTTTCATGCGTATATTATAACGTTTTCTCTACATTAAAATCAACAATATGCCTGCTCATTATTACAGCAATCCTGTCTATTGCAAAATTAATGTAATTTTCATCCTGGATTTTCTTCTGCAATTCCGCTATTTTTGGCGAAACCGTACTCTTTGATGCAACATTGTCCACTGTCTGCATTTATCACTCCGAAAAAGCATTGACAATATGATATTCCGTATCCAGCCCCGGCACATCAATTGCCAGCACATCAAATCTGATGTACCTGTTACTATATTCTCGATGTTTTTCAAGGTAACATTTAGATGTTTTGATTATGTTTTTGATTTTTTTCCGATTAAGTTCTGACTGCAGGATGTCAACATTTCCATGGGGAAGATACTTGACCTCAACAAAGACAATGAATTCCCCGTAAAGCGCCACTATGTCAATCTCACCGCCACGGATGTAGTAATTCCTGTCTACAATCTGATATCCGTTTTTCAAAAGAAACGAGACAGCCCTCTCCTCTCCAATATTTCCCATTTTTCTGGTAGAAATCTTATTTTCCACCATCAGCACTAATCCTCATCAAGCGGTTCAAGTTCTTCCAGTTCTTCAAATTCTTCTTCATCTTTTTCCATGTTCATCAGTATCTGTTCCTCGGTAAGCTGTTCACCATCGGAAAGAAGATACGGCACGGACCATCTTTTCAAAGCAGACATGTGAAATGCCTTGGCACTTTTATAAGCTCCAAGAAACATGCAAATTCCATCATCAAAAAAAACAGGTTTTGAAAACTGCACTCCTATCTTGATTCTGGATATATCAATCTGATTCATTTCAATTTCCTTAACTTTTTTATCTAAAAATCCAAATGCATGACTTGCAAATTTCCAGGCAAAGAAAAATCTCCGCAAGGAAAAATGAGCCGCAAAGAACATCAACATGGCAAAATACCCGCATTAATGCACTGCGACATGCCCAAACACGCAGCATTCACATGAATTCCCAGGCAATCAAGAATCCCAAAAAAACATTCCGGACTCCAGAAACCACCTACCAAAATACAGATAAAAAGCCTTAAAAAATACCTTATTTTGTAAATATAATGCAAAATACCATTTTTTCAAGCCCATGCCAAAACAAACATAATTTTTTGCACTTATGGCAGTCAAAAAAACTGCAGCCTGAATTCCAGCCAAGGAACATTCTTTGGAAACACATTATGCCATTCCGGGAGACTGTGTCCAATAAAGATGAAACCATACGAGTTCCATTGCAAATCGCCCCAAGGATATCTCACGATGCCATGCATTCATTTTTTCAATAAAAATACTTTTGAAATTTTCCCTTGTTTTTTAATTTTACAAACACCATAACGGAATCTCTGAAAATTGCAATTTTTAAAGGTTCCCATAAAAAAGGCAGTCCGCAAGAAAACATTTGCATGTACCTTACAGGACTGCCAATATCAGGCATTCTCCAGCCGAATTTCGTTCAAAAACCCGACTGAATCAAATTATTTTGCGTTTCCAGCCTTTGCTTCAGCACGAATAGCTGCTTCTGCTGCATCAGCTGCCTTTGCTGCCTCACGAGAAGCTGCCATCTCAGCATTTGCCTTTGCTCCGATAAGTTCCTTAATCTTTGATGCCTTACCAATCTTATCGCGAACATAGTAAATCTTTGAACGGCGAACCTTACCTGGGCGAACAAGTTCAACCTTGATAACGCGTGGGCTGTATACTGGGAATACGCGCTCTACACCAACACCGTAGCTGATCTTGCGAACAGTAAATGTCTTGCGTACGCCAGAATTCTTAAAACAAAGAACAAGTCCTTCAAAAACCTGAATTCGCTTTGTTTTACCTTCAATAATTTCGAAGTGAACCTTTACAGTGTCTCCAACCTTGAAACAGCCTGCATTTGGTTTCTTCTGCTTTTCTTCAATAGTCTTAATAAGATCCATCTTTTAGCTCCTATTTCTTTTTCTTACGGCTATTCTTTAATTTGACAAATTCCGTAAGTTCTTCGATCATTTTTTCGGCCTCAGAAGTAAGAGTTCCAGAATTTCTTGCCCTGCAGATAAGATCAGGTCTGTTCCGCAAAGTCTTTTCTATACTCTTTTTCAGACGCCACTTTCGGATTTCTTCGTGGTTGCCGCTGCAAAGAACAGCAGGAACTTCCATGCCTTTGTATACATTCGGCCTTGTATACTGGGGATATTCCAAAAGATTGCCAGAAAAACTTTCCTCATCCAATGATTCATGCGTTATGACACCATCTACAAGACGATAGACTGTATCTACAATCACAGTAGCTGCGACTTCACCGCTCGACATTACATAGTCGCCGATTGAAATCTCTTCATCCACATAAGAATCAATTATCCGCTGGTCAATACCTTCATATCTTCCGCAGACAAGGACAAGCTCGTCCTTTTGGCTTAATTCCTGGGCTTTGGCCTGAGTAAGCGGCTTACCGCTCGGAGTAACATAAATGACATGTTTGCTCTTTTTGTATGCCTCAACACTATCCAAAGCCTTTCCAAGAGGTTCAGCAAGCAAAAGCTGCCCAGCCCCTCCGCCGTAAGGTGCGTCATCACAAGTGTGGTGTCTATCAAGGGCAAAATCCCTGATATTTACCAAATCGTAAGCAATAATTCCCTTTTGAACCGCCTTTGCCATGATCGAACTTTCAAAAAAAGCACGCGGAATCTCAGGAAACAAGGTCAGCACAGTAAATTTCATAGAATTACTCCAGAATCCAGAGGTGCATCAGCTGAATCAATCCTTTTTCGACATCCACTTCGCCAATAAATTCTTTATTGAACGGAACGAATACCTTTTTTCCGGATTTATCCAGACTCTCGGACAGTTCTATCTCAACGAGATAGCCAGATCCGCCTTCCAATACGTTTGTGACTGTTCCAACAACAGGCTTTTCACCTTTTGCCGGTGCGGTACTACCCGCCACATCCTCATACCATAATGAGCAACCCTTCAGGTCCTCAAAATACCACTCATTTTTCTGCAGTTTATGAGCTTTGTCGCGCGGAACCACAATCTGATACCTGTTGAACTCTGCAGCTTTCTCAGGGGTATCGATTCCCGCTAGTTTCATGTACAAAGTATTGCCGCCATCCTTTACGTATTCAACACGGAATACCTTGGAAACGACATCATTTGTCAAAGTAACTTCCTTCATGTCAAAAAAATGCTCAAACACGCCTGAAGTACTTTCCACTTTAAATTCACCCGTAATTCCATGGGAACCACGAACAATTCCAACTACAAACTGCTCTTTCAAAGATTTCTCTGCCATCAGTCCAAGATTTCCAAACTGTAGCGCAATCCGTCTTTGTTTGCTGAAGCACTCAATACAGTGCGTAGAGCCTTTGCAATGCGACCATACTTGCCAATAACCTTGCCTATGTCACTCTGTGCCACGCGTAACTGCAATACAGGTCCACGTTCACCTTGTGTTTCCGTTACAGAGACTGAAGCTGGATCATCGACCAATGATTTTGCGATATATTCAATCAGGTCTTTTTCCATTCTTTACTCCTTCTCAAGGTTATTTTGCGATAGATGTTCCCTTTGCTGACAAACCGTTCATGTTAAGGATTTTCTTAACGATGGCTGTTGGCTGAGCTCCTACGCTGATCCAATACTTTGCCCTTTCTACATCTACAACTGTCTGGTTTCCAGAAGCAATTGGATGATACTGTCCGATTTCCTCAATTGACGTACCATCACGAGGTTTGCGTGAATCTTGTACTACAATACGATAATCAGGACGAGCTTTTGTACCCATTTTCTTAAGTCTGATTTTGACCACTTTGGTCCTCCAAAAAAGAATTTAAACCATTCCGAAGAACAGTTTGAATAGATATTTTATTGAAATTCGACAACATAGTCAATGTTTTATGACGCAAATGTTGAATATATTCTGGAATTTCTGCATGAAGATGTGGACAGGCCGCATTTTTACGGAGAAACATGACTGCCGAATGATTTTTGATTTCTTTCAGCATGCACAACCGTTGCCCAAAAAACACCACAAAAAGTTGATGACTTGCAATGTTGATGATATAGTTTAAAACAAAGATTCTTCATGCACCTCGAGGCATCTGCATTTTGCAAAATAAGATGCACTGCACACAATGCTTTTTTACGTGAAGTTTCAAAGGAGATTTTTATGTATACACCAGAATACTTGGCTGAAAAATTCATTGAACTGTACGGCGGAAACAGGAATGACGTCAAACTATACTCGTCACCGGCAAGAATCAACATCATAGGCGAACACATTGATTACAACGGGGGATTCGTCTTGCCATGCGCCATAGACAGATACCTTTACATTGCCATAAGAAAGAGAAACGATTCTTCCATAATATACAACGACATCGATTTTCCCGGGGAATTCAGGTTCAGCACCGACATGGATTTCGAATACAAAAAGGAAAACGGATATGCGAATTTCTTAAACGGAATACTTTTCGAGCTGAAGAAAAAGCACCGCCTGGAAAACGGATTTGAAATCCTCATGGCAAGCAACGTCTCGTCAGCAGGAGGAATATCTTCGTCATCGGCGCTTGAATGCGGATTTGCATATGCCGTAAGCGAAACCTTCGGCTTAAACCTTTCAAGGACTGAAATCGCAAAACTCGGGCAGATGAGCGAGCACAACTTCATGAACGTCAAATGCGGAATAATGGACCAGTTCATCATAAGCACGGCAAAAAAGGACACTGCGGAACTTCTTGACTGCAATACGCTTGAATACAGCTACCTGCCGCTCAATCTTGGAGAATGCGAATTTGTCGTCATGAACACGAACAAACAGAGAAAGCTTTGCGACAGCAAGTACAACGAACGCCGTTCCCAATGCGAAAAAGCTCTCGGCATGCTGAACGAAAAGGGAATCAACATAAAAAACCTTTGCGACCTGACGGCTGCAGAATTTGGACAGTGCATGGAATTCATAACAGACGACATACTCAAGGACAGGGCATTTCACTGCGTCCACGAAAATGAGCGCGTGAAGAAAGCTGCGGAAGCCTTGGGGAAAGGAGACCTTGAAAAGCTCGGAAAGCTTCTTTATGAAAGCCATGAGTCGCTCAGGGACAAATATGAAGTTACAGGCATTGAGCTTGACACGCTTGCAGAGGCCGCAATTTCCTTTGACGGATGCATTGGAGCAAGAATGACAGGTGCAGGGTTCGGAGGATGTGCAATTGCAATCGTAAGGAAAGACTGTGCAAAAAGCTTTACCAAAAGAGTCGGTGAAATCTACAGGGAAAAAATCGGATACGAGGCGTCATTCTTTGAATGCAAAAGCGGCGACGGCGTGATGGAAATAAAGAACGCATAAATTCCCATGCAAGCAAAAAACGGGGAAAACACTCTTCGCGGATGATGATGAAAAACCTTCATTTCCATGATCAAAGCACGGCATGTCTTCCCCAAGACGAAAGTCAGTCCTCGCCTTCAAGAACAGCACATGAGCGGGATATGTACCAGAGAGTCTTTTTCCAGTCCTCCACCTCATCGGTTGTCTTTTTTTTGCCAAGCCTCGTAAGGTACTTTATTGCGGTTCCTATGTTGAAGGCAAGATCGCCCCTCATGTTCCTGACTGCAAACTCGATTATCTCAATGGCCTCGACACCGGATTTTCCAAGATACCTTTTCGGATGGTTGGTGACTTTCGTATCTTCCTCATCAGCAAAACAGGAAAGGTTTTCCGAATGGTTTTCTATAATATGCTCACATTCAGCTTCCATTTTCCTTAAAAAATCATGATATTCCGAACAATCGAGGTTCACTATCTTCAAAAGCTTTCTCAAAACATCCTGTGCCTTTTCAGAAGGCATGTCAGTCCTTATAAAATCTTCAATTCTTTCCACAGAAATCATATCAAACACTCCACGCAAAACGATTTTCGCTCATCATTTTCTCACTTTAACATACTGCTCCGGATCAAAAGCCTCGCCGTTCACCTTTATCTCAAAATGAAGATGCGGTCCAGTCGTAAGCCCCGTAACGCCGACGCACCCTATGACCTGCCCCGTATCAACATGGTCGTTTTCAGCGACACTTATGTCACGAAGATGCGCATAAAGGCTTTCCATTCCATTCGAATGCCTGATGACAATGTAGTTTCCATACACGGCATCATTTCTGACGGTTTTTCTTACGGAGCCGCTCCTGCAGGCAAAAACGGAAGAACCTATGGGAGCCGCAAGATCGATTCCCTTGTGGAATTTCCATTTTCCGGTAATTGGGCTTATCCTGTTTCCGAATGCAGATGTCAGAACCGATTTTTCAAGAGGCAAAACCATGCCGACGGTAAGGAAAAAGGCCCTGACGGAACCGCTGAATCTCCTGCCCGGAAGAAAATAGAATTTTTCACCCCTTATGGTATACATCCTTGTGTTTTCATCATCAAGGTCATTGCGATATTCCCCGTGAAGAAGAATCTCAACGGGATTCCTTGGTTTTTCCGGTATGAAAACCCCATTCACGGTTGGTACAAGAAGATTTCTGCCGCCAAGAAAATCCCTGCTTTCAGAAATCCTGTTGATGGTGGCAAAAGTTTCCTGCCAGATGCTGCATCTTGAGACAATCGTAAAAAACGTATCATCATCCACTGCCGTATAGCTGTAGATTGAAAGATCACTTTCGACATTTTTCTTTGCATTCCTTTCAGAAACCTGCACTTCCTGGATGAACTGATCAAACATAAAATCCCTGGACTTGAGCTCCGGAATCTCCGGATAACGCTGAGAATATGCATATGTCGACAAAATGCAGAGCAGTATCGGGAAAATTTTCATTTCAGTAAAAAAAAACGGTCTCCAAAAATGGAAACCGCCATTCCAGAACAGAAATTACTCTTCAGCAATAGCTTCTGTTGGACATGCACCTGCACAAGCACCGCAGCTTACGCAAGTATTTGCATCAATAACACGCTTTCCGTCTGCTTCGCTGATAGCTCCTGAAGGACATTCGCTTTCACAAGCACCACAGTTTACGCAAGCGTCAGAAATTTTGTATGCCATAATATACCTCTGATTTTTTTTTGTACCGAAAAGGCACATCTATAATATACAATAATATCATGTTTTTTTCAATTGATTTTTTCCATGGGAAAACATGCCTGCAAACCTCAATTTTCAGCAGCCTGAATATTCCGTATAGGCATATGCATTGTGGTTGTGGATGCTTTCAAAATTCTTGCATTCCACGCTAAACCATGAAAAAGGTTTTTCGGCGCCCTTGAAGTTCCTGAGCGCAATATACACCTCGCGGACAACATCCTCCACAAAACGCGGATTTTCATATGCATGCTCGGTGACGTATTTTTCATCTGGACGCTTGAGGATTGAATAAAGGCCACCTGACGCGTTCTTCTCTATCACCTCAATCACATCCTCGACCCAGAAAAGGGACGAATTCCTAAGCTTCACGCACACGATTCCCCTCTGATTGTGGGCACCGTACTCGCTTATGGCCTTGGAACAGGGACAAAGTGTGGTTACGGGAATCCTTATTTCAAGGAAAAAACAGTGGCCGCTTTCGGTAACTTCACCCTCATACGTGCACTCGTAACGCATTATGCTCTCGCTTTTGGAAACCGGAGCTTCCTTTGTCATGAAAAACGGAAAAGTCATTGTTCCGTACGATTTCTCGGCTGAAAGGGAAACCCTTATCTCGGAAAGCATTTCCAGAAACTGCTTCATGCCGAGATTATCCTTGTGCTTGTGGAATATCTCGATGAACCGGCTCATGTGCGTTCCCTTGTAGTTGTGCGGAAGGTTCACGAAAAGATCGACTTTCGCACACGTATTCTGGGAGCCGTTTCTCTTGTCAAGGACTTTTACGGGATATTCAAGATCCGTCACGCCAACTTTCTTAAGCGGAACATTCCTCGTATCATTAGAATTCTGTACATCAAGCATACCAAATACACCTTTTCAATCTATCTATTTTAATTTTTTAAATACGCATTTTCAATTAGGTCGAATGCCAAGTTTTGAAAAATAACAATTTTTATGGTCATTGAGACTATCGAAATGACAAATTTATTAATTATTGTGATTTCGACAAGTGGTATCCTGAGCTTGCAGAAGGACTCAATCACCGCAATATTAGAGTTCTTTCATAAAAAATTAAAAACTCGAAATTGAACCAATTAATTATCAAATGCAAAAACTTAGAAAAAAAACAAGGATTCACATTCAAAAAAGCTTCTTAAAAAAAACGCAAGACTGGAACCGACTCACATGCAATTCCAATCCTGCATCATCAAAAAGCCCTATTGCAAGGGACAGTTTCTTATTTTATGAGCAAATCAGCAAAAGCCTTGAGTGCTCCGTCCATCTTTCCTGCAAGAACAGTCTTTGCAAGTACCTTTCCAAGCTGAACGCCTTCCTGGTCAAAGCTGTTTACATTCCAGAGGAATCCCTGGAACATAACCTTGTTCTCGAAGTGTGCAAGAAGGGCACCGATTGTCTTTGGATTTACCTGATCTGCGTGGATGAGGCTTGAAGGACGCTCACCTTTGAAGAACTTGTTTGGATTCTCGTTGTCCTTACCGCATGCGAATGCAATAATCTGTGCAGTAACGTTTGCGCAGAGTTTTTTCTGGCTTGTGGAATCCTCGATTACGACATCCTTTCCAGTCTGGTTTTCGCGGAATGCAATGAACTGGAGAGGAATGATGTCTGTTCCCTGGTGGAGAAGCTGATAGAATGAGTGCTGCCCGTTTGTTCCAGGCTCACCGAAAATAACAGGTCCCGTAACGTAGTTGATTTTCTCGCCAAAGCGGTTTACGCTCTTTCCGTTTGACTCCATGTCAAGCTGCTGGAGATGTGCCGGGAAGCGTGAAAGTGCTTGTGAATATGGAAGGACTGCCGTTGAAGGATAGCCCTGAACGTTTCTTTCGTATACGCCGATGAGTGCATCCATCAAAGATGAGTTCTTTGTGATGTCCTTTTCTGTTGCGTTCTTGTCCTGCTCTGCGGCACCGTCAAGGAAGTCTGCGAAAACCTTTGGTCCGAAAGCAAGAGAAAGGATTGCCCCACCGACACCTGAAGATGAAGAATAGCGTCCGCCGATGTAGTCATCCATGAAGAATGCCGCAAGATAATCAGGACTTTTTGCAAGAGGTGATGTCTCGGAAGTAACCGCAATCATGTGCTTTGAAGGGTTGCATCCGGCCTTCTTTATGAAATCTTTTACGAAAGACTCGTTTGTAAGTGTCTCGAGAGTTGTTCCAGACTTTGAAACAAGGATGAAGATTGTTTTCGAAATGTCGATTGAAGAACAAACTGCTGCGGCATCATCAGGATCTACGTTAGAGATGAACTTTGTGTCCATCTTGAATGTATTGTTTGCCTTTGCCCAGTTCTCAAGGGCAAGATAGATTGCACGAGGACCGAGGTCTGAACCGCCGATGCCGATCTGGCATACAGTCGTGAACTTCTCGCCCTTCTCGTTTAAGATTTCACCGCCATGAACCTTATTTGCAAAGTCAGCCATTTTTTTCTGCTCGTTGATGTAGAACTCGCGCTTGTTTACGCCGTCGGCAACAACATCCTTTCCAAGTTGACCGCGGAGAAGCTGATGCAATACCATGCGCTTTTCTCCGGTATTTACGACCTCACCGTTATAAAGGGCCTCGAATTTTTCCAAAAGCTGGCTTTCTTCTGCAAGCTCCTTGAGCACGGAAACAACCTGTGCATTCACCTGCTTTGCGGCATAATTGTATTTGAGTCCCGCACCCATGGAAATTGAATAGTCTGCAACACGTTTTGCAGCATCCGCACTAGAAAGTTCCTTTGCAACAGATACGGAACCCTTCAAAGACTGAAGTTTCTTGAAAGATTCAAGAGTATCAAGATTGCTCCATGAAATAGATGACATAATTTTCTCCTGGTCTGAAAATGTATTCGCTAAGTATACCAAATAATGATTTATTATTCTAGGTACATTTTGCGGGTTTTGGGTCCATCATGACATGACATGCGACCCATAAGGATATTCTAACACAATTTTGGGATTTTTACCGACAACTTGAATATTGACAATTTATGCATATTTATACATAATTTTCTGATATGAAAGACAGATATTTGCGCTTAAAGACAATCCGTAAGCTGATAAAGAACAACAAGATAGAAAGTCAGGAAGACCTTCTGAGCCTTCTGCAGAAAGAAAAGTTTGAAGTGACGCAGGCAACGCTTTCAAGAGACTTGAAGCTCATGAAAGTAGGCAAGATAAGTGACGGAAACTCAGGATATGTATACACGATTCCGGAAGACGAGGATGCAAAGGAAAGCGACCAGATTTACGTGCAGGATTTCCTTCGGGGATACTTGAGCATTGACACAAGCGGAAACATCGTGGTCATAAAGACACTCGGAGGCTATGCACACAGCGTCACGAACGCACTTGATTCCATGAACATGGAAGACATTCTCGGAACAATTGCCGGTGAAAACTGCATTTTCGCATGCCTGAAGGAAGGCGTCACGGGCAGACAGTTCCTTGAAAAACTCAAGGAAAAAATTCCAGAACTTGAAATATGACAGGAATTCCAGGAATTCAATTCCAGAAGTAAAATCGAAAGCTGACGCATTCATGAAAAAGCCAGGATTTTTTTGGTTACATGGCTTTTGTGATTGGGCAAAATGCAAAAGCCGTTACATGCGGCCAAAGCGGAATGCCCAGCTCAGGATAACAGGACGGAGAGAAATAGTGGTTACCATCAAAGACATAGCAAGAGAATGCAATGTTTCTTTTTCTACAGTCAGCAAGGCATTGAAAAATTCAAGCGAAATAAGCAGCGAAACGAAAAAATTCATACATGACAAGGCGACCCAGATGGGCTACCATCCGAATCTTGCGGCCCATGCCCTGCGAACGAACAGAACTTACGACATCGGCATCATTTTTGAAGACAGAACCGGTTCCGGATTCATGCACCAGTATTTTGCGACAATCATAAGCGGCATACAGAAGGCAGCCCAGGAAAAAGGCTACGAAATCACATTCATAGGAAGAAGCAGGGAATCTTCTTTCGATTACCTGAACCATGCCAGAACAAGAAACTATGACGGAATCGCAATCCTCTCATGCGACTTCAATTCAGATGAAATCAAAAAACTTGTGCAAAGCGAAATTCCGACAGTTACCCTCGACTATTTTTATGACGGCAGCCATTCGGCAATAATGAGCGACTACAAGACAGGAATCAGGGAACTTCTTGAACATGCAATAAGACGCGGCCACAAAAAAATTGCAATGATTCACGGGGAAGACACCCTTGTCACGAAGGAACGCATGAACGCATTCAATGAAACATGCATGAAAAATGAAATCACCATACCGCCTGAATATTTCGAGGAAGCGCTTTACCATGACCCGATTTCAAGCGAAAAGGCAACAAAAAAACTCATGGCACTTGAAAATCCCCCGACATGCATTTTTTACCCAGACGACTATTCGGCCATCGGAGGGATACGCGAGCTTGGACGGAGAAACCTTGTGCCCGGAAAAGACATAAGCATTGCAGGATATGACGGAATAATGCTTGCATCAATGCTTAACCCGCCCCTCACGACATACGAGCAAAACGGTCTTGAAATCGGAACCCAGATTGCGGGGCTTCTCATTTCAAACATTGAAAATGCATCTTCATTTGAATGCAAGCATCTTCTTGTGGGCGGAAAATTAATCAAAGGCGGCACAGTGGCACGAATTTAGAATGAAGAAGAAACTTTTGGGATGGAGGATGTCAGGATTTTGTGCTATACTTTTCATGGAAACATTTCCATTTCAGAAAGCAAATTGACAGGATGCAAAACTCAACAAGATTTTTTTGAACAAAGTTCCCAACCAAAAGATTTGCATTTCCAGGAGAGCATATGAAAAACATAAAATTACTAAACAAAAGTATACGAGGGGGGGGTATAAACAAGCCATAAGGCTTTTTTCATCCCTTGCATGCAAAGTTCTATTTTCTTCCATAATATTTACATCATGTGAAAACTTCATGGACGACGGTCTCATCAAGGCAGAACCTACTTATACCTTGAACTGCATGACAAATGTTCCGGGATAAGCAAGATTGAAACAAGAATTGCATCTGGTGGAAATGTATGTGAAATTTCAAACATATTCGTAATGTTTAACAAGACTTTCGGGGCAGCATATGCCAATGACACAAAGACAGGCATCAAAGACAGCTGGTATGACGGAGATAATGTGGGCATTATTGTGGAAAAAAAGCTCAGCAGTTTTACCGCAGAAATATGGGTGACAGACGGTGCCGGTAATGTCAGTGATAAAATTACCTATAAATATCCGTAAAATAGCGTGAAGAGGTGCTGTTTTCCCCGCGTAAGGGATTGGAAGGGTGCCTTTGGCAAACGAAAGTTTCTGCGCAAGAAGAAACTTTTGTTCGGAGGCGAATGCCGGAGCCCTGAAAAGCCCGACGGTGGAACGAACGAAAGAGAGTGGAACCGGTACGCCCCCATAAAATTCCATTCAAAAAATATTGCAAAAACGAGAGCGTTATTGTATACTCAAAACTACAACGTTTTCGTAATTCTAACGTTGATACAAAAAGCTTATTTTAGGAGAATCAAATGAAATTCGGACATTTTGATGATGCCAATCGTGAGTATGTTATTACTACTCCTCGCACTCCGTATCCTTGGATTAACTACCTTGGAACACAGGGATTTTTTTCGTTAATTTCTAACACAGCAGGTGGATACAGTTTCTACAAGGATGCCCGTCTCCGACGCATTACACGCTACCGCTACAACAACGTGCCTATCGACATGGGCGGAAGATATTTCTACATCAACGACAACGGTACAATCTGGAACCCAGGCTGGTCTCCAGTAAAAACAGAACTCGATGCTTACGAATGCCGTCACGGTATGGGTTACACGGTAATCACAGGTAAGAAAAACGACCTCAAGGCAGAAGTTACATTCTTCGTTCCACAGGATTACGATGGTGAAGTTCAGCAGGTTGTTCTTACAAACGAAGGCAAAACAGACAAGACTTTCAAATTCTGGTCATTTGCAGAATGGTGTTTGTGGGATGCTCAGGATGACAGCAACAACTTCCAGAGAAACTTCTCAACAGGACGTGTAGAGGTAAAAGATTCTGTAATTTACCACAAGACAGAATACCGCGACCGCCGCAACCACTACGCTTTCTACTCAGTAAACGACAAAATTGACGGATACGACACAGAAAGAGATTCATTCATCGGCCTTTACAATGGATTTGGTGATCCACAGGCTGTAAAAGAAGGAAAAGCTTACAACTCATTTGCAGACGGTTGGGCTCCAATCGCTTCTCACTATAAGGAAATCACTCTCAAAGCCGGCGAAACAAAGACTCTTGTTTTCGTTCTCGGTTATGTTGAAATGCCACAGGATCAGAAATTTGAAGCTGACGGCAAGACTATCAACAAGGTAAAGGCTCTCGAGATGATTGAAAAGTTCAACACTCCAGAAAAATTTGCCGCAGGAATGAAAGAACTCCGTGCATACTGGGACAAACTTCTTGGAATCCTTACAGTTGATACACCAGAAGACAAAGTTAACCGCATGGTTAACATCTGGAACCAGTATCAGTGTATGGTTACATTCAACCTTTCACGTTCTGCTTCATACTTTGAATCAGGAATTGGTCGTGGTATGGGATTCCGCGATTCTAACCAGGACGTTCTCGGTTTCGTTCATCAGATTCCAGACCGTGCAAAAGAAAGAATCATCGACATTGCATCAACTCAGTTCCCAGACGGTGGATGTTATCACCAGTATTCTCCACTTACAAAGAAAGGAAATGCTGACATTGGTGGTGACTTCTCTGACGATCCTCTCTGGCTCATCCTTTCGGTTTCTGCTTACATCAAGGAATCTGGCGACTGGTCAATTCTTGATGAAATGGTTCCTTATGACAACGACATGTCTAAGGCTGAGCCAATGCTTGAACACCTCAAAGTTTCTTTCTACCGCATCGTAAACAATTTGGGACCACACGGACTTCCACTTGCAATGCGTGCTGACTGGAACGACTGTATCAACCTCTCTTGTTTCTCTGACACACCTGGTGAAAGCTTCCAGACATACACAAACCCTAAATTCAAGGCTGAAGGCGGATATTCTAAGATTGCTGAATCTGTATTTGTTGCAGCACTTTTCACATTCGCAGGTCCAAATTATGTTGGAATCTTGAATCACGTAGGCAAGAAAGACGAAGCTGCTAAAGCTCAGTCTGAAATTGAAAAGATGAAGAAAGCTATGATGGATTCAGCTTGGGACGGCAACTGGTTCCTTCGTGCTTATGATGCAAACGGCGAAAAGATGGGTTCAAAAGACTGTGAAGAATCAAAAATCTTCATTGAACCACAGGGCTTTGCAATTATGTCTGACATCGACAAGGATGCTACAGAAAAGACACTCAAAGCAATTGATGAAAATCTTAACTGCAAGTTCGGTCTTGTTCTCAACTACCCAGCATTCACAAAGTACCATGTACAGTATGGGGAAATCTCTTCATAACCACAGGGATACAAAGAGAACGGTGGTATCTTTACACACAACATCGCTTGGATTATCTGTGCTGCAGCTTATGCAGGAAAAGGTGACCAGGCA
>JAZQMW010000020.1:0-9438 GCA_045627025.1 Treponema sp.
GTCCCATGCAGAATGGAATAACGTACATTGTGCGTCCGTGCATACAACCCTTGTAAAGTCCCTTCATTGTAGCCTTGAGTTCTACAGGATCGATCCAGTGGTTTGTAGGACCTGCATCTTCTTCCTTTACAGAAGAAATGAAAGTGCGTCCTTCAACACGAGCAACGTCTGAAGGAAGTGAACGGAACAGGAAGCTGTTAGGCTTCTTTGCCAAAGGAGTTGCGAGACCTGCGTCTACGCATTTCTTCATCAATCTGTCATATTCTTCAGTTGATCCATCACAAACATAAACCGAATCCGGTTCACACATTTTTACACATTCTTCAACCCAAGCCTTGATTTTAGGGTTCTTAATGTCTTCTAATGTCATTTATAACTCCTTAAAAAGTCCGCGCATCTGCTCCAGACTTAAAATTTCCATAAAGTAAATATAATGCTTTTTAATACAATTTTCAACCGAGTGTCAATCGACCGAAAAAAATCATTTTTCAGGCATGTACTTTCCTGCATCAAAAATCATCCTACATTGATTTTTTTAAAAGCCCGCCAAAGTTTTTCAGGTAATCTATGAAAGATGTATATGCAAGAATCACGCAGATTGTGAAAAATCCCCATCCCACATATTTGAACATCTGCATGTCCACGTATTCAGAAAGATTTGTCCTTGTGAGGAATTCTTGTATGAAAGCGACAAAGCATGAAGCCACGTAGAATACGGTTTTTACTTTTCCGCCTTTTCTTGCCGCAATTGCAGTGCCGCTTTTTGCCGCAACCATCCTGAGGGAGTTCTGGCTGGATTCCCTGTAAAGAATCAGCACATAGCAAATGACTGGCATGTATCCTGCAAACACAAAGCATGTGAACATGGAAAGGTGGAGGAATACATCTGCGAAAGGGTCAAACATCTTGCCGAAATCGCTTACTTCGTTGTTTTTCCTTGCAAAAAATCCGTCAAAGAAATCCGTAAGTTCTGTTGCCGCAAGAAGAGGAATCGCAATTGAAATCGATAATATTGAAATTGCGGAGTCTTTTTCAAATCCAAGCCATCCAGGCACGTTATAGATGAAAAAAATTATGGGTGCGCAAATGATGCGTGCCAGGGTAAATTTATTCGAAGTTTTCATGTGATCAATTATATTGTAATGGAAAAGATTATTCAATCATGTTTGATACATGAAAAATATACAAAAACGGGAAAAAAGTGAAAATCGCCAGAAAACCAATTTGACATTTTACCAATATCTGTTATATTGAGAATAAGTAAAATTTTTACTTATGGTGGTGTTTTATGAAAAAAGGATTGATTGCGGCTCTTGCATTGATGCTTGCAGTTTCTTCAAGTTTCAAAGCTTTCTCTGAAGGTTATGAATTCAAGAAAAGTGATGTTGAATTTGGTCTGATGGCTGGTTTTTACGTTGGATTTTATGATGTGTATTCTGATTACTACAATCATGATACGGAAACAAAGAATTTCAACGGATTCAATTTCTACACATATGGAACTTATCATCCTGATTACAGCTTTGCAGGCAGTGGAAAAAGTGCCCTTGAGCCTTTGAGGTTTACTCTTGAGTTCGGATACATGAGCCGTGCTTTTGAAGTCAACAATTTTGCATCTTATGATTTGGAGCTCGGAAGCTTTCTTCTTTCTCCTTACTTTGGTTTCGGTTATTTTGACGGAAAGATTTTTGACTATTACAATCATGAAATCAATGATGACGGATGGAGTGTCGTTACCGGTGCACGCTTTACGATTCCTATAAAATTCGGTGCAATTGTTCTTGACGGAAGGTGGAATCCTGTGTTTGCAGACCATGGTGACAGAAACGTATTCAGCTTCAATGCGGGATACAGTTTGAAGCTTAGCGACGTTGCAGGGGAGTGAGGTGTTTTATGAAAAAGATTTTTGTTATTTTGTTTGCAGTTTCTGTTTTGATGGGCATGTCATCATGTTCTGATCCATATCCTTATGCCACATCAGTGGAAAAGGGCGAGGCTGACATTTACAACGGCTATCCGCCAAATTATTATGGAAATTACAATAACAACATGAATTACTGGGAAAATCTGCTTCAGGGCACATGGACTTTACCTTCAGGCCAAAAGTATGCCTTCGGCGGCAATAGTGTTGTGGTTACCGATTACAACGGTGTGCCTCTTGATTCGAGAACATTTGGCTATCATGCAATTAATGCTGATCAAGTTGAGATTTACGGATACAGCTTTAATGGAAGAAATGGCAACAACACTGTTTTCTGGTTTAGAATAATCGGAAACACACTCTGCATTTCATCTGATTATAACACGTTTTCCAATATGTGTAATAATGCGGCTCTTCGCTATGTAAAACAATAAATGCAGGTTTGACGGCTGTCGCATAAATGACCTCTGGCTTTGTGTCAGGGGTCTTTTTTTTATGTGGAAGCCAATTTTTTTGTTTGGGTCTTGTTTTATTAGTCTTTAATAAATTCCATTGAACAAAAAATATAAAAAGTGATATAATTTGCCATTATGATTTGGAATCCAGAAAAAGAATGCATGAATGAGGATGCAAGAAAAGCCTTGCAGTTTGCCCGTTTGAAGAATTTAGTGGAACATGTTTACAATACAGTTCCTTTTTATAAGAAAAGATTTGATGAAGCCGGAGTAAAGCCTTCTGACATTAAGTCCCTGGAAGATATTGCAAAACTTCCTTTTACCACAAAGACTGATTTGCGTGAGACTTATCCTTATGGCCTTCTTGCGGTTCCTCAGTCTGAGATTGTTGAAGTGCACATGTCTTCAGGAACAACTGGAACTCCTGTAGTTGATGCATATACGAATAAAGATATGGATGACTGGTCTGAGGGTATTGCCAGAACTCTTTCTGCGGTAGGTGCAACACATAACGATACTGTGCAGAATTCGTTCGGCTATGGTCTTTTCACCGGTGGCATGGGTTTCCATCACGGTGCGAGAAAAATGGGAGCAACAATAGTTCCTGTTTCATCTGGAAACACTCAAAAACAGCTTATGCTCATGAAAGACTTTGGTACTACGATTTTTACCTGTACTCCAAGCTATGCAATGTATATGGCAGAGCAGGCAAAGCAGATGGGCATAAACCTTCATGAAACAAAGGTGCGTGCCGCATGTCTTGGTGCTGAGCCTTGGTCTGAGAACATGCGCCATCAAATTGAAGACGAATGGGGCATTAAGGCTTACGATGTATATGGTCTTACGGAAATCACGGGTCCAGGCGTTGCATTTGAGTGTGATGCCCAAAACGGAATGCATGTCAATGAAGACATGTTCTATCCAGAGATAGTTGATCCGGAAACTGGAAAACCTCTTCCTGACGGAGAAAAGGGTGAGCTTGTATTTACTACAATCACAAAGGAAGGAACACCTTTAATCAGGTACAAGACTCATGACATTACGTACATCATGACTGAAAAATGTTCTTGCGGAAGAACTACACGCCGCATACACAGGCTTTACGGAAGAACTGACGACATGATGATTCTTCGTGGCGTAAACGTGTTTCCAAGCCAGATAGAAAATGCACTTGTTGATTTGGGACTTCGTCCTGATTACCTCATAAAGATTGACAGAAGCGAAAAAACACATCTTGATGAAGTGGAGCTTTCTGTAGAAGTAAGCGCAGATCTTTTTGATGATGAGACAAAGGGTCTTGAGGCTCTCCGAAACAAGATTGCAAATTACATGAAGAGCAAGCTTGGAATCATGCTCAAGATAAAGCTTGTTGAACCGCAGTCTCTTCCTCGTTTTGAGGGAAAGGCAAAACGTGTCATTGACAACAGAAAAATATGATGAAATACGACGGCAGGATAATTGACTTTCATGCCCACATATATCCTGAAAAAATTGCGGAAAAGGCAACTGACGCCATCGGTGCGTTTTATGATGCATCGATGTTTCATCACAATGCGTCCGATACGGAACTTATTGCAAGCGGTGAAAAGATAGGGTGCCGCAAATTCGTGATTTTTTCGGTGGCTACAAAGCCTGAACAGGTTGGGTCCATCAATAATTTCATAATCAAAGAATGTTCGCTTCACAAAGAATTCAAAGGTCTTGCAACACTTCATCCTGATTTTGAAAATCTTGAGGGTGCTTCTTTTGAAAAGGAACTCATGCGCATAAAGGATGCCGGTCTTCGAGGCGTAAAACTTCATCCTGATTTTCAGAAATTTGCCATAGATGCCAAATGTATGGACAAAGTGTATTCCATGATGAATGACATGAATCTTATCCTTTTGATTCATGCAGGAGATTGCAGGTACAATTATTCAAATCCCGTGCTTATTGAAAATGTATACAAAAAGCATCCCGGATTAAAAATAATTGCAGCTCATCTTGGCGGATACACGGAATGGGATGAAAGCATAAAGCATCTTTGCGGAAAAGATTTGTATTTTGACATTTCAAGCACGGCATGGAAACTTTCACCGGAAAAACAGGAGAACATAATACATACGCATGGAGCTTCAAGGGTTCTTTTTGCATCTGATTTTCCGATGTGGGACCATCAGGGTGAATTTGAAAAATTCCTCAAGATAAATCTGGCAGAAGAAGAGCGTGAAATGATTTTGTATAAAAATGCGGATCGTCTTCTTGGAGCTGAATGGTAAGATGTAAATTTGCCTTTGATTTTGGTGAAGGCATTTTGCATGTTTGACTTGTAAAAATCAAAAACCGGTTGTAAGATAAAATAAAGCTTCGAATTTTTTGTTTTGGGGCATAGTTTTCAATATCCGTAAGAAAATCTTTGAAATCAGCTGATAGACATGATTGATGGATTTTTTTATGGATTTGCTTGTAAAAGGAGTACGTAATGAAAATCAAGCAGATTTCTGTTTTTATAGAAAATACAAAGGGACGCATTGCTGATGTTACAAGCGTGCTTAAAGATGCAGGTGTCAGCCTGAAGGCGATTACTGTTGCTGATACGGCAGATTTTGGAATCCTTAGAATCATCACTGAAGATCAGGACAAGGCTCTTGAAGCTTTGAAGAATGCAAATTTTACGGTAAGGACAACGGATGTACTTGCTGTAGAGATTTCAGATAAAATCGGCAGCGTGTATGATGTCGTCATGCTTTTCCAGAAAAACGAAATAAACATAGAATATCTTTATGCTTCGTTTGAGGCAAAGAATAACGGTGGAGTCGTAATAATCAAGGTGGAAGATGCTTCCAGGGGACAGAAAGTTCTCGAGCAGCTTTGATGCAAATTAGGCTCAGATTAAAGGGTGCCGGTCAATGTACGGTGCCCTCTTTTTTTTCTTTCTTTTTATAGAAACATGGTTTATAATAGAAGAATGCTAGAGTTAAATATAAATCCAAAGTCCCCTGCGGCAATAAGCAGTGCTTTTAAGAAAATAAAGGAAATGGTTTCTTCCGGGGCTGTATCTAAAGATACTCCGATTCATATATACATGGAAAATGGAACCTACATGGAGACCATCAAATACAATCTTTCCAATCCTCTTGTGATGGAGGCTGCACATGGAGATGGAAACGAAAATGTTGTTCTTCAGGCAGACAATTGCGAGGCATACAATTCAGGAAACACGCACAGAGCGGTCTTTGTGATAGGACCGAATGCCACAAGCATTGTGCTCAGGAACTTCTCTATTGTCAACACTCATAAAAAGACGATTGCTGACGGAAAAACATTTGGCGATTCAGCAGATGCCCTTGTATGGAATAATGATACGGGAACTCTTTTTTGTGAAGGAATGAAGATAGAAAGTTCACAGAACACTTTGTTTGTGAAAGGATATTCGTGGTTCAAGAATTCAGTGATTTCAGGTGATGTTGATTTTATATATGGAGAACCGGACACTGCATTTTTTGAGGATTGTGAAATCTATGTGAAAGAAGATGTTCGCGGTGATTTCAACGCATATGCCGTAAACAGCCAGGCCTTGGCAGAAAAAACAGGATTTGTGTTCTTTTCATGCAGGTTTACTGGAGAAAAACGCAAAAAGGCAAGTGTGTTTGCATACAGGACAGACGGAAAAGGATCCGCTGCAAGTGAGAAAAACTGGGACAGTGCGGGTTTCATAAACTGCATCATAAGCGATGTATACAGTCCGGAATTTTTCTGGGATGATGACATGAATCTTAAGATTTATCCAAGGGGAAATGCAAAAAACGGACTTCGCGAGTACAATACCAAAACGTGCCTTAAAAACGGACATGTTGAGGATGCAGATACTTCAAGAAGAAGCATAATGTCTTATACGCTTACGGAAGAAGATTATTTCAAGGGATACGCAAGCAGGTTTCTTATTCTTCGAGACACACCGTTTAAGCTTGATTGATTTTTTTTGTTCTTTAAGATGCATCTGAAATTTAAAAGCCGAATTTTATGAAAGCTTAAAACCCAAATTTTTAATTACGCATGAAATCATGTTTGGCGTTCAGATGTTTCGGAATACTTTTTTTGAGGGGATTTATGAAAGTCGTTACGTTCGGAGAATTGCTCCTTAGGCTTGAGCCTGAGGGATACTACAGATTTGTTCAGGTAGACAGGATGACAACAACCTTTGGTGGCGCTGAGGCAAACGTTGCAATATCACTTGCAAATTTTGGTGCCGAATCACTTTATGTCACAAAACTTCCTGAGCATGAAATCGGGCAGAGCGCCGTAAACAGCCTTAGACGGTTTGGCGTTGATACGTCTAGAATCGTTCGTGGCGGAAAGCGTGTCGGAATCTATTTCAACGAACGTGGTGCAAGCCAAAGACCTTCAAAATGCATTTATGACAGAGCAGGTTCTTCCATTGCAGAAAGCGTTCCTTCTGATTTTGACTGGGAAGCGATATTCAGCGGTGCGGACTGGTTTCACATTACGGGCGTTACGCCGGCTCTTGGCGGAAACCTTCCTGAGATATGCATTGAATCTTGCAAAAAGGCAAAGGAAATGGGGCTTACCGTGAGCCTTGACTTAAATTACAGAAGCAAGCTTTGGTCGAAGGATGAAGCCCGCAAGACCATGGAAGAAATTGCAGAATATGTCGACATCTGCATAGCAAATGAAGATGATGCAAGAGATGTTTTTGGCATAGAGGCAGTTGATACTGATACCGAAAGCGGAAAGCTAAACAA
This sequence comes from Treponema sp., assembly GCA_045627025.1. Classification (GTDB taxonomy): domain Bacteria; phylum Spirochaetota; class Spirochaetia; order Treponematales; family Treponemataceae; genus Treponema_D. The sequence goes on from JAZQMW010000020.1 coordinate 7,119, forward strand.
GGAAGCCTATATATCTGTTGCACTCCAGATGTGCAGGAAATATGGATTCAAGAAAGCTGCGATTACGTTAAGGACTTCAATAAATGCGAACGTGAATAAATGGTCTGCATTGTATTATGACGGAAAGGATTTCTTTTTCAGCAAGGAACATGAAATGTACATTGTTGACCGTCTCGGAGGCGGAGACAGTTTTTGTGCGGGACTCATATATTCCATATTAAACGGCAGTCCGAGTGACTACTGCGTGGAATTTGCAAGTGCCGCATCGTGTCTGAAGCATTCTGTGGAAGGTGATTTCAACATGGTTTCCGTTCAGGAAGTTGAAAAGCTTGCCCATGGTGACGCATCAGGAAGAATCCAGCGTTAGCGTGCAATATGCATCTTAAAAAAATACTCATGGAAACCTCTGAAAATTGCATTTTTTTTAGAGATGTCCTTATGGGTTTGTGAGAAAGCTTTGTCTGGGCATCCTTTGAACTTGCCTTAGCATTCATTAAAAAATCTAAGTGACACCGGTTTGTTTTGGTAAATAAAGATGAGCTTGCATAAAATACCGAATCATGCAATTTTAAAAGCCCATTTTTCATTTAATCAGCGTTTTCCTAAAATCGCAGTTTTTTTTACCGATAATCTATTGGACTATTTTCAACAGGTGGGGAATAATGACTAGAAAAGAGAGATTGACCGCAACAATTACGGGGATTGCATTATTGTTTGTAGCGGCTTTATTTTCTATTGCAATACTGCTTTCAATATTGAGTTTCGGACACAGTAAGAATTTTCTTGTATCGATTGGCCATGTGCTTTTTTCCGTATATGGAATCTGTTCGCTTCTCATTCCTGCATTTTTCTTTATGGCGGGAATATTTTGCTTGAGCACAAAGTGGTCTGTATGCCGTGCCGTAATTCTTCTTGTGAGCATCGTTCCCTTTTTTACGCTTGTTTTGGCAGAGAGCATTGCAAGAAAAGTATCTGCATATGATTCAAGTTCCGTTGCATTTGTAAAAGGCTCCACCATTACGATAATAGCTTTGTTCATAGTTGGATTTGAATATTATTTTTCATTGGTATTGGCATCATATATCGAAAAAAAGTATTTCAATTCAGATGACAGCTTGAAGAATTTCAAACCTTTCAAGGTAAATATCGATGCCGGAAAAATAAAGGAAAAGATAAAGGAAAACATATCGTCCAAAATCCCAAACGATTTGTCAAAAAAAGTTTCTGCAAGTGTTTCAAAAAACATAAATCGCGTAAAGGAAAAGATAAGCCAGATAGCAGAATTTGAAGATGACCTTGAGCAGGGCGGAGCAAAAGAAAATCTTTCAGTGGAAAAAAATATAGTAAAAGACGCTGATGACGACAAGGATATTGATGAAATCATAGACAGCATAGATTATGACAAAGTCAAGATGATAGATTGGTCTACAAATTCAAATGCTGAAAAAAAAGAAAACCAATTGCCTGAAAAGAAGCCTGAAACGGAAAAAAAGATTTCTCTCCCGGAAGGAACTTTTGAGACCCTCGACAAGACGACAAAAACAATAATAAAGACTTCGGAAGAAAAAAAGCCGGTAGAAGCAAGTTCTGAAAATGCTGATGAAAAAGTCAAGCTTGAAAATGATTTTGATGAAGTTCAGGAATTTGCCGTTCCTGAAAAAAAAGACACGATGCTTGAAAATGATTTTGACGATTTGCCTGATGATTCTAAATCAGCTCCTTTGCAAAAAGAAAAATCAGACGATGTTCTTTCAATGGATGCTGTTGAAATTAACGAAGATGATATCGAGTCCACTTACGACAGCCTTGAAGACGGCATAGATGACAATCTTTCTGATTATGAATTGAAACTTTTGGAAAGCGAAAATCAAAACAGTGAAGAGTATGCTGATCAGGATTATTATAACGATGATGACTATAATTACGATTCTGTTATTCCTGCGTCAGAAAATGGTGAGCCAGAAAAAAATGAGCTTGATGAAGATTTGGAAGTGCCGACTGTTAATTCAATTCTTTCTACCGGAAATCCTGTTTTCTCTGAACAAAATTTGACTGCGGAAAATGATGAAAAGGAAGATGAAAATCCTTTCGGTGAAGACGAGATAGAAAAAGATCCGTTTGAAGACCATGAGGATTTTGAAGAGCCAGAAGTATTCGAGGACGAAAAGTTTGCAGGCGAAGAAGAAATTCTTGAAGAAAATCAGATGTCAGAAAATGATGAAAAAGAAGATGAAAATCCTTTCGGTGAAGACGAGATAGAAAAAGATCCGTTTGAAGACCATGAGGATTTTGAAGAGCCAGAAGTATTCGAGGACGAAAA
>JAZQMW010000021.1:0-30208 GCA_045627025.1 Treponema sp.
CAATATTTCAGCAGCGGAACATCGGAATCTGTACTTGGAAAAAAGCTCAGCAATGCGGTGGAAAAAGCACGAGGAAACCAGCCGTGGAGGAAAGAGTATATGACGCTTGAAATGATGTTGATAGACGAACGGAACAAAACCCTTGAAGAACTCCAGCCCGTAATCGACAGCCTGCAAACCGAAAACATTGATTTGCAAAATGAAGTTGCAAATCTTCAAAATGAAAATGTTGATTTGCAAAATGAAAATATCGGCCTGCAAAATGAAAATACTGACTTGCAAAATGAAGTTGCAGATCTTCAAAATGAAAATGTTGATTTACAAAATAAAAATGTAGGTTTAGTAAATCAGTATAAAAGCCTCGAAGAAAAAACTAACCGCCAGATAGAAGAGCTTAAGAAGCAAATCGAACTTCTCCGTAAGACATGATGTCTTAAGGTGTATGGTTGTAAATTTGCGTGAAAATATACATCGGTATGCGTTGAGGTGCCCCGTTTGACGGTTTGCATTTAGATTCACAGTTCGCAAACACGGCATCGTTTTGCATCAAGATATTTTGCACGCCCTATTTGACAGTCTGCATTTCAATCCACAGTTTCCATCCTAGACATCGATTTGCATACCAACACCCAGCCAGCCCTCATGTGACGGTTTGCATTCCAATCCACAGCCAGCGTTCAGTATGTCGGTTTGCATTCCAATCCACAGCCAGCGTTTAGTTCATCAGTATGCATACCGACTCACGGTCAGCCCCCAACGCACCAGTTTCCTTTCCAACCCACGGTTTCCAAACAATTCATCGCTTTGCATTCCGATGCTCTGTTTGCGGTACATTTGTTTGATTTAAGGAAATATTAATAAAAAAAAAACAAGAATTCTTTATTGGCGTAAAATCGGTATGCTAGTGTAAAAAATAAAAAAAATGCAGTATAATTTTTCAGAGAATAGCAAAGGATGGAATTTATTATGAACTTGACAAAAAAATCTATCAAAAAAGGAAATAAAACTTTACTCTCGCTCTTATCACTTGTTCTCGTACTGTTTTTTCCTTCCTGCGAAAATTTTCTTGAGGGCTCATCACTGAAAGAAGACATAGAAAACTCTATTGAAATGGCAAATGCAGAAAGCTTTACAATAGCAATAAATCCCTTGATTGAAGGAAGCATATCAAATCTTTCTCCATCTGGAAACGTCACCGTAAAAAAAGGTTCCACAATATCGATAGAAGCCAAAATCAGCAACGATTATAGTTTTGAAGAATGGCGAGTTTACTCAAAGTCGAAAGGAAGCCTGTTGGCACTTAAGGATGTCAGCCTGAAATTTGGGGACGATGTATATACATATGTTGGAACAAGCACAATTGTAACCACACCTGTTGAAATCCTTGACGCTCAGGACGATCTTGAAATCGTTCCATTTTGCAAGATAAAAACAGACAATGTTCCGCCAGAATTCTATGGCGATTTTAAAATTTCTTATTCCAAAAAAGCACTTTCGGAAGGTAAAAGTTTTACTCGGGCAGAATATGATAACGATGGAAAAATTATTCGTTTGACGACAAATTACGCTTCTACAATTTGTTTTGATTTTCTGGTTAACGATTCTGAAAAACCTAAAAACATATGGGTTGAAGAAATTTCTTTGAGAAAATATCCGATTTCAGGCAGTGGCATTGATGTTGAACCGGATGACCCAGATGCAGAAAAGCATACCAAGACATATGACAATTGTTTGACTCACTATCAAAAAACTTTATATCGTGCAGAATTTGAGTACACTTTGCAATCCAAATATGATGATTCTACGTTAATCAATGTAAAAGTTATCGATGCCAGTGGAAATCCAAGCTTGGAAACAAAATCATTTGTAGTTATGAAAAATACAGATGCTTTTTACTCTTATAATGCATTTCTTACGTGCAACAAAACAGACTTCAAGGATATTTCTTATTCTGATGCAATGAACAATTACAAAACGGTTTTTATTCCTGTAATCGAAAAAGAATATTTCTCTAACTTTGATTCTAACGGCAAAGAAGTTTACCGATATTATTATATTACAGAAAGTGATGTAAGCTGGGGCTATACACGGGAATGCAAAGAAGGCTCTCGACATTTTTCAGGTGACCCTCAAAGTATTAAAAGATACTATGAAGGATATTCCGGTAATGAAACTGTTATTGCTAATGACTCATTTATAGGTAACAACGAAGCAATGACAGGATTTGAATTAAGGCTTCCGGACGAACTTTTTAAGGCTGGCAAAAACATTTACTTAAAAAGAACCGTTACGGATGATATTGGAAATACAACGAGTAAAATCATGACAATTTACATGGCTCCGGTTGTTTCTGCCGTAATGTATGAGACCCCGATCCCCTACACTCCTGTTTATTCAATCTTACTTGACAGTGACATTCTGACAGCAGACAAAGAAGAGGATGAGTATCCTCTAATCCAGTACAGAACTTACCTGGCATCAAACGATCTGTCTAATCTCAAATTTTATAAAGGCATAGATGCTGATGCTAATAATTATGCATTACGTAAAGTTGAATCTTATGATCAAGAAATAATCAGTAATTATTATGACGCATCTATTGGCGATGTTCTTGGATATGTATACATACAGGCTGTATCGACTTCATCAACAAACCATCTAGAGGGCCAGATAACAAAAGTTCCTTTAATAAAGGGGCAGATGTTGTTTGAAGAAGGAAGTTCAGACAATATTGAAAACTGGTGTTCTTATGGAATTGAAAGTATTACGATGATTGATACTCTCATAAAGAAAAATTATGTATACTGTTATGTCAAAATACCGGAAGATAAAAAACAGTACAACTGGAACTTAATGAGCGAAAAATATAGTACCAAAAGTATCATAAAAGATAATAAAGTTTTAGCAGAAAACGGAGTTAGAATTATAGCAACTGCTTTTGATGAAAACGGAAATAAAGTATATAACGGTTCATATACAATTCAAATTCCAGATGAGCCTAAGTATGAAACAGAAGTTCCTTCGTTATATTTAACTGAAGTTGGATATTATAATGGAAATGCACGTTATTTTTCGAATCGCGATTATGCAGGAAGCGGAATAAGAGTGCCTTTTGCTGATAAGAGTGGAATACAAAAAGACTCAAATGGAAAATCATTCATAAAAGTTCAAAGTCTTCCTCCTTCTTCATTCAATACCTGCTATGCGGTTTTTACAGATGGTTATAGAAATTATCCTTATAATATAATAAAGGAACATGATTTTAATTTCAGCGAACCAAATGTTTTCGATTTTGTAATTCCTTTGTATGTTCTTCCTAAAGGTGAATTTGCAAATATTGCTTATGAAATTATTGATGATTCTGTAAATAAGAATGAAGATCGCAATTATGTTGCATTTGTCAACTGGAATGTAATTAGCGAAAAACCTGTCATTAATGTAGATTCAGGAAGTGCAACTGTTAAATTGAATGCAGACATTTCTTCGTTCTTCAAAGGACTTGATACCCTGTCAAATGATTATTACGGCATGGATATGGAATGTTTTGATACTGCAACCAACTGCTGGAAAAAATTTGATTCCAAAGACGAAAATCTTACAAGCTACAGTTTGAACATACAGGAAAGCTTTACTTTAGATTCTGATACTTTCTACAGATACAGAACCTCTGTTACAAAGTCAGAAGATGAAAACGCTTGGGATGGCCTTAAAAGCCACATACTTTATACAAAGCCTGAATATTTCTACAGCAGTAAAGAATCTTGCAGCAATAAACTCATGATGCAGGGAACAAATGGAATCCAGATTTCACATGACAAGCCGATTCTTGTCCAGACATATTTTTCATCCAAGGACTTGGGTACAAAACTTTCTGAATGGGAATTGCAGGCACAGGATGTTAATGGCAAAGTTTATACTAATTCAGGCACATCAGAATATTATTATGACGATCTTGATGTACCAGAAGGTTATTACTATATGGTTGCCGTATATTTTGCAGATGGAAAATCGGCAAATACATCTGTATTAAAAAATTAAAGATTCTAACTTTCAGCACCAGTAGTTTTAATCAAAAGTTCTGCATCCTTCAGGCGGCGTTTTTGAAATATTAAATACTTTAAATTAATTTCGTCGTATTAAGGATTCAGTCAAAAAAACTTGCAGAAATTGTTTTCGAGAATTTATGATTGGAAATCATTATGGAACGAGTAAAGGATTTTAAGTTTTTAAAAATCATTTCATTACTTTTAATTTCCGTTCTCAGTGTAATTTCTTTTTTAGTTGAATACGAAAAAATTGACGGGCCTGGCATGAGATATTTTGGGCCATATTACATAAGAATTACTTTTTTCATAATTCCGATTTTATTTTTCCTGTGGTTTTTTTATATTTGCAAAGTCAAGCATTCAATTAAAAATATCGCAATCACTTTATTGAGTTATGCAATCTGGTTTTTGATATCTTATGATTTAATTCTTTCATTGACTGCATCTTTGAATGGTGCTTTTGGTGGATTTTTCCAAACTCTGTCATTTAAAATTTTTCATTTGCTTAATGACATGCTGCATCTATCGCTCAAGGAAAATTTTGTTTTTGCATTTTATGCAAGTTTCGATTGTTTTTATTTTGCACTACTTTATTTTTTATTTATTTTTGAAAATGTTTTTCTGAAAAAATTTTTAAAATTTAAATACAAAAAATCAGATTACGTTTTGCTCTTTTTATATCCTGTTTCAGTTTTTTTATTCTCAACAATTGCTTTTTCCATTTTAATTACTTTTGAAAATAACTGGCACAATGCAAGCGTCAAAGATTTTGTTGATTTACTGAACCATCTGTATACCGGAACAATTGTTTTTGGATACATGATGACGCAGGGACTTTTTTTCATAAGAATCATTTCGCATCAGAATGATTGAATGCGTAACAAACAAAAGTGCCGCAAACAGATGCAATGAAAGCTGTCCGTGAATCAAAATGCAAACCGTCAAATGGGATCGTAAAATATCTTGCGGCAAACGCGGCCCAAATGCATGATGGTGTATAATTTTACGCAAATGTGTGGTGTTTTTTCCAACATAAAAAACAGGCTGGGCATTTACATTTATGGGTAAACGTCCAGCCTGTCTGTTAGTAAAAATCAAAAAAAACTTTGCAAAAATTATTTTTTCTGAATTGTGATTGTCTTTGTGCAAGAGTAAAGTTTTCCGTCTGTATCTTTTGCACAAATAATAACGCTTACAGGTCCCTTTCCAATAACTTTGCCTGCCATTATGTCTTTGGAAACAGCAAGTTTTGTATCATCATTTACAACTTTTGTTCCTGCAATGTACAATGCATAGCTGTCGAATGTTACACCATCTGGAGCTGTAACCTCAATTGTCATTTTTACATTATTGTTGTTAACAGTTACCGTGTCATCGCCAACTGTCTGCTGGCTTCCTGAACCTTCACCATTTCCAACTTTAATGACAACATTAGAAGCATCCAAATCAGCAAAGCTGTAATCAGCAATTGAAATGTCATCCCAGTTGAAGTTTGCACCGGAGTTTTCTGTAATTTTTGCATAAACTGTAATATTGCCTACACCAGTAAGTGTTGTAACTGCATTGCCGTCAATATCTTTCCATGCATTGTCAAAAGTTTTTCCACCCTTCTGAATTTCACCAATATTTTTTGTAATCGTAATGGCTGAACCAGTATAATCATATGCTTGATAGAATACTTCTTCATCAATTGGAGCATCTTCTCCTGATGGAGTCAATGTACAACCTGCAAAGTCGTATGTAACTAAGTTTCTTGCAATACGTGTGGCATTGTAATATTCATCGTTATCATCTACTTTAGAACGCATAACTTCTTCAGATGTTCCGACGCAGTTTTCTGCCTTAATTCCGAAATCATAAGTCTTTCCATACTTGAGTCTTAAAGAAGCTGTTGTATTTCCTGCCAAAATAGAACCGCTTTCGTACATATCGCTATTAACAAACTGATTTCCACTTACACCTAAAGAAACAGAAGTTGGAGTTTCTGCATCCCAGCTGTCATATGAATAAACTGTAATTATAAAGTTATCTTCATTGAATGAATTGTCTTCCCATTCGAGGTCAACAACATAATATCCGTCAGCTTCAAAATCTTCATTATATTTTACGTTAAGGTTTGAAGGAGCTGTTGGCTTTTTGTTGATTGAGTTTACAGAAAGATTTGCAGTTGTTGTTTTACCAGACACGATTGAAATCAAATCGCCATAATTACCGATTTTCTTATATTTTGAATTCACCATTTTGTAGAAATTCATCTGGAATAAATATGTTCCTGGTGTTACAGAATCTACACTATAAGTGAATGAATTGTCAGCAGGAATATCTTCTCCTTCCAATTCCTGTTTTGTACCGGAAATCAAAGCCCCTGTTGCCTGATTCAAGAGACTGAATTCAATTTTTTCAATTGAATCTTCTTCTGCATCATAAGTTCCTGAAATTGAAATGGAACTTGGAGTTGTAACGCCTTTTGATTTTAATGTAAATGGAACATCCTGAGCTCCATTAGACAAATCGGCTGTAGTTTTTCCAATTAAAACAACACCGTCATCATTTTTTGCTTCCAAAGTCAAATCCCAAAATCCATAAGACAATTCAACTGTTTCAGAACCGCTTGAAAGATTTGTAAGTTCAATTCCTTCATCTGCAATTGAATCGTCAGACGAGCTTCCCTTTAAAATGAAAGTTAAATCTTTCAACTGCTCTTTTGACCAAGCTTCAGGTGCAATCATACGTGCAAAGTTTGTAACAGAAACTTTAACAGCACATCTTCCATTTGAACCAGATGAGCTTACCGACAAATCATCATCAGAAGTGTTCAAATTGGAACAACTTGAAATCATCATTGCGGCCAATGCGTAAAAAGCAGCAACCGTAACTTTCAATCCTTTTACCATTTTATCCTCCTGCCATTTTACTGGCATAACAATATTATTTTCGCTTTATCAACAAACTTCTTGCCATCAGAAGTTGTAATTTCCAAAATCAATTCATTTTGATCACCGTCAATGTTGCTTCCGTCTTGAACAAAGATTCCCGGAAGTTCATATGCAAAAACTCTGGTCTCGGAAAGAACTTCTGTCTTGGACTTTGTTTTCTTTGTTCTTGGAGTGACAAGTGTCCATTTATATTGTTGTCCATCCACTGGAGCCTTAAAAACAAGCCATGAATCAGAATGAACGGCATATGCTTCTAATGTAAGCATTTTTTTCTCATCAAAATCCGCATCAAGAATGGAAGGCAATTTTTCTTCCGGAAATTCAACTGCGCACTTTTCGTTTAAGTCTTCAAAAATCGTGTCACAAGAATTGTTGCAGTTTGAAAAAAAGAGGATGCATAAAATGGATGAAATTAAAATTCTTGAAATTCTATTTTTACTCAATTTTAATACTGTCTCCAATAATTATTCCCGGGCAAATTTTTTTAAATGAATCATATTCACATAAAACTTTCGCAACAAAATTTTTATACATCAATCCGATTTCAATATCAGAATAAAATGAAAAATGAGGATTTGAATCAAAGTAAATGTGATTCTGATATAAAAAATCAAAAATTGTTTTAAGTCCGACTTTGGTTTCAAGAGTGATAAAATAATCTTTTCCAGCAGGATTTACAAAAAATGCAAAATCACCAAAAACGGTTGGCTCAAAAAGATATACGTCAGCTTCCCTGTTGTTTATTTTGTATGTATATTCCAAATCATCAGACGGGAAAACCAATCCCAAATCAATTCCGCCTCCAAAATAAAACGGACTGTTTTTTATGACATGAGAATATTCGGCACCCAAGTTGGCACTGAAAAGAAAAGATGAATTGCAATAAGAACCGCCTGCGTAAATTGAAACAAAATCAGGATGTGTTGCTTCAACAAATCCGTTGTAAATTACGGGAGGCTTTTCATCGGGTTTTAAATATACTTTTTGCAAATCAAGTTTGTAAATTGAACCGTCACCATATGCGGCAATCAATGATGTGCAATTTGAATTGAACTCGAACATTTCTATATTCGAAGAATTGACTGGAAAAACGTATCCCAGGTCCGTACCGTTTTCACCATCTATGATATGAATTCTATTGTCTTTGGTGAGAACCGCATAATAATTTTTGGAAGGAAGATATTTTATGGAACAAATTTCTTCTTTTAAATTCAGTACGCGGTTTCTGGCACCTACAAAATCAAAAACAGAAATTGAATCATTTTCTGTAGCCGATATTATGTCATTTGAATTCGTGATAAATGCCGGAACTTTATTTTTTGCATGATTTTCCGTAATTGAGCACATTTTTTGCGAAGTCTTGCAGTTCCACAAATTTATTACGCCATCTTTACTGCCTGAAATTAAATAATTGTCATTCTGGCTGAAAGAAAGAAAACTGACTGGAGAATCGTGCGTGCCAAGATTAAATGTAACGGCCTGATTTGTGAGACGCAATTTGTAATACAAGACAACTGAAAAATCATCATATGCAACAGCTATGTAATCGGAATTGTTGCTGAATGCAAAAGCCGTAATTTTTTTGCCGTTGTTGCAGTTAAAATTGAAATAAGGAACGGTTTCCACAGAATCTTTGTCTGTTTTGTTAAAATGCCAGATGGAAAAATCTCCGTTGTTTTTTAGCGTAAGAAGTACATTTTGATTTCCTTCATGGGAAAACATTACTTCCTTGACGTTTTTTTCCTGGATTATGGAAATGACATTATATTTTTTTGAATCTCGGATGATGATGTATTTGTCTTCACAAACTGCAAACATTGAATCGTCATCGCTCCAGCAAATATTATTTAAAATAGAAGGATTTTTTATGAAAGGTTCAAAGTACAAATCGTATGCGAATAAGTGAGAAAATGCAATTAACTGTACGTAAAATAAAAAAAATATTTTTTTCGTTTTCACTTTTGAATAAAACCCTCGCAAGATTTTATCATACAACTTTTTTTATATCAACATATTTATGAAAATTCTATAAAAAATACTAAAATTTAGTGTAAATTCAATTTAACTGAATATTTTTTTATACTATTTTGATAATATTTAAAGATAAAATCCAATTTCAGAGTGGTGTTAATATTTATGCCTGCTTCCACTGTTTTTGTTTAAAAATAATGGAAAAAAATGTAGAAAAGCATTTTCGTTACAGATTTTTTTTCAAGATAAAGCTATAGAAATCTCTGTACTTTTTGCCATTCTGATTTATAATTTATCTTTGGACATGGATTTCAGGATTAAATCGGAAAACGATATGGAAAATTTTTTGCCATTTCTGTGTCCGCCAATTTTTTTTAAGGAAGAAGATGATATGGAAAATTTTACATTTTACAGTCCAACAAAATTTGTTTTTGGAAAGGATACAGAAAAAGATGCAGGCAAACTTGTAAGGGAATTTGGTGGAAGCAAGGTTCTGGTTCATTTCGGTGGCGGTTCTGCCGTCAAGTCCGGACTTTTGGACAGAGTAAAAAAATCTCTTGAAGCTGAAAAAATTGAATATGTGGAATTGGGTGGAGTTCAGCCAAATCCTCTTGATGCGAAAGTTTACGAAGGCATTGAGCTTTGCAGAAAAAACGGTGTTGATTTTATTCTTGCCGTAGGTGGCGGTTCTACAATCGACTCTTCAAAAGCCATTGCGTTGGGATGTTGCTACGATGGGGATTTCTGGGATTTTTATGCAGGTAAGGCACAACCAAAATCTGCTTTACCTGTTGGTACGGTTCTCACAATTGCAGCTGCCGGTTCGGAAGGTTCACCAGATTCTGTAATCACAAAATCTGACGGAATGCTTAAACGTGGTTTTGGAAACGACATGATTCGTCCCCGCTTTTCAATCTTGAATCCTGCATTGACGCAGACTTTACCGGCTTATCAGACTGCTTGTGGGGCTACGGATATTATGGCACATGTTTGCGAACGATATTTTACAAACACAAAAAATGTTGAAACGACTGACCGACTTTGCGAAGCTGTTCTTCTTTCCATGATTAATGAAACGCCAAAGGTAATTGCAAATCCTGATGATTATGAAGCCCGTGCGAACATCATGTGGGCCGGCATGGTTGCCCATAACAATATTGTGGGTGTTGGTCGTGACCAGGACTGGAATTCTCACGGAATAGAACACGAACTTTCTGCCATGTACGATTGTGCACACGGTGCAGGTCTTGCCGTCATAATGCCATCCTGGATGACTTACGTCATGAAGCATGATGTCATGCGTTTTGCCCAGTTTGCGGTGCGCGTTTGGGGATGTAAAATGGATTTTTCAAATCCTGAAAAAACTGCCAAAGAAGGAATTGCTGCTTTCCGTTCTTTCCTGAATTCAATAGGAATGCCTTCAAAAATGAGTGAAGTTGGCGGAAAAGAAGAAGATATTCCTGCTCTTGTCAAGAAATTTGGTTTGCTGGAAGGCGGCAGGACAGGCGGATTCATGAAGCTGAGTTCAGAAGATATTGCAGAGATTTATAAACTGACATTGTAAAGGGAACCTCTAAAAATTGCAATTTTTAGATATGCCCTAAATAGATTCCTGCATAAAGCATTATTCTCATTTCATTGGCATGGATTTGCAATTGTGTGGGGGGGGACATTTTCGAATTTGCGTGAAGATATGCATGGGTGTTTGAGGGCGAAAATTTGCGGTTGGATTGGTTTTGAGTGCGAGTTTGTCGTAAGGGTATACATCGGTATGCGTTGGGGCGAGAATTTGCAATTAGATGGGTTTTGATTGCAGATTTGTCGTAAGATTATGCATCGGAATGCATTGGGGCGAGAATTTGCAATTAGGTGGGTTTTGATTGCAGATTTGTCGTAAGATTATGCATCGGAATGCATTGGAGGCCACCACGGTGGCATGATGTGACTGATTTTATGACTCACGAAAATTTGTTTCTTGAAAAAAAAACATTGTGTTTTTGGAACACGTGATTTTATTTTCTAACAATGTTAGAAAATGAGGCATGCTCTGGTTTTGCTTTCGGAATATATGCATTGGAATGCTTTTCAGACTGGATTTGCGACTGGATTGTTTTTATTTGCAGATTTATTGTAAGAGTATACATCGGTATGCATTCGTGGCGGCCCTTTGACGGTTTGCATCAAGTGCCACAGTCAACATTCTGCTTGTTGGTTTGCATTTCTGTTCACGGTTTTCTTGCCAGACATCAGTTTGCGTGAAGATGTTTTTACCTTGTGACAGTCTGCATTAAGATTCGTGGTCATCGTTAAGTATTTTTATTCCAAGAATAGGTTTCTAATTTTTTTTCCATTTCGTTCATTTTATCAGCAAAATATTTATATGATTCACATCGTTTCGGAATTTTTATTCCATAAGTTTTAATTTTTCCTTCAAATCCATACAAAAATCTTGTGTCTTTTGATTCAACAATTAAATCTTCATCATCACCATCATATGAGTAAATTAAACCACCGGCGTTTGCTGGTAAAACATGAAGATATGTAATCAACTGATGCAAGTCGGCTCGCTGAAAAGATGATCTTGTTTCTTTAGAAAAGTTGTTGAAATAAAAACCATGCTTATATTTTGCATCAAGAACAAAATTATCTTTCATTTCTTCTTCGGATGGACGAGTTTCAAATTGCCTGCCCTTATAAAAATCCGGATAGCAGACATACCCCTTGTGAATATGAATGCCGTTTGTTTTGTTTTATTTTTTGGATGATTGAATTCTGATTTTTTCAAAACTGACCAAAGGTATTCTTCCCAAAGCCATGCGCCATCAAAAAGAACACCATAAACTTTATTCTTTGATAATTCATATCCTATTTTTTTATGACGGAGAATGGCAACACAAAGTTTTTGCAAAGGTTTATAAGCCGTAAAATAAAGATGATTTACAGGTTTTAAATTTTCAGAAATTATTTTTTCACGTTCATAAACATTGTAGGATGGAGTTGATTCCAAAATTTCTGCAACACATTTTTTTGTTTCCAAATCACAATTTATAAGAGGTTTTCCATAAGGTTTTGATTTTATGTATTCAACTGTGTGACGTATAAGCTCTGTGATTGAGTTGTCAAAAGTTCGTTCGCGGCTGTTATACGCAACATTTCCATTAAAAGGATAATTAAAACGAATGTGACGATTTATATCGATTGCACCTTTTACATTTGAATCGTTGCGCTTAAAAGTTTTGTATGTTTTAAAAAGTCCCTGAGCAAGCGCTTTTTTAAGAAGCAATGGAAATGAAAACATAAGCAAATCAAGTTCGCCATTGTTGCCGCTTGAATATTTCAAATCAAAAAGATTGATGGAAAAAACTTTCTGCAACATGTAATGCATAAAATAGTCTTTGTCATCTTCCAAAAAACGAGATGTGATTTTTAATTGGGTACCGTTCACTCCAACAAATCCCATGAGATTTCCGGTTGTGATTTTTACTTTGTCCAAATCATCAGCATTACCATGAAGTTTAAGAATTTCATTTTCTTCAATTCCATCATCATGAAATCCCAAAACCTGTGGAAAGATTAAAAGAGACGGATTTTGTTTTGAAAGACTTTCAACCGATGCATTTGCAATTAAACTCAGATTGTTAAAATCATTTTTGCCTGGATTTCCCCTAATCTGCGTAAAATCAAAATCGTATTGATTGTCCTGAATGTTAAGATTTGAGCTCAATTATTTTTCCTGATTTTTAAGATTGTAAGCATCATGTAAATCTTCAAGCACTTTTTCAGCGTCTTCCATGCCACGCAAGTATTCACGCAAAAGCCCTTCAAGATGATAATTCCAAAGATTTTCAAAACTGTTATCAAGGCAATTCAGTTTCAAAAAATATGCGCCACCAATGTGGTATGCGGATGAAAGGCCCTCGACTTCATCAATTGCGTCATTCAATGAATCCATGCGGTTGATTGCTTCGTCACGGATTGAATCATCTAATTCTGATAAAATTGATTCTTGTGTGTCTTTTGCTGTAATTTCTTTGAATGTAAAACGACGGCGGAAAGCAAAATCCATACTTTCTACGCTGCGATCAATGTCGTTCATGGTGCCTATGATGTAGACGTTTTCTGGAATGTAGAAACCTTCGTAGAAAGGGTCATCTTTTTTTATTAAGTTTTGATATTGCGTGTTTATTTTTCCATTTGTACCACGGTATCCTGGATCTATATTATAAAATAATTCTCCAAAGATTTTTGAAAGCTCACCGCGGTTAATTTCATCGATGATGAAAACATAGTTTTTTATTTTGCCTTGGAGAATTAGAATCTTTAGAATCATCTTTTTTATCATTTTCTTCAATAATACTTAATACATCCATGTATGAAATATTAAGTTTATAAACTGATGCTAAAGTAAGTCTTTTTTTATTATTCAATTCATGAATATCATATTTTAATCCTTTCATAATCCATTCGACATCTCTGTAACGTGGATAATCATCGCCAATATCATCATAATAATAATCACTCGTTACGATTCCGATAGCATCAATAGTCCATTCTGTATAACATGAAAGTACAATATCTCCTATTTTCATTTTATTTGCAAATGATTGAAGTACATTACTTCCGCCATATTCTGCTGAATAGTTTTTAAAAGTGGATATATCAATATCACCATATTCACTCCAACCTATTCTTATGTGATTGTTTTCCATACATTCACTTCGAGTTTTATTATCACCAGTGCCTTCTAAAGAAATTTTCCAAACTGTTGGGTTGCTTCCTAATAAATCTGTGTAATCTTTTGATTTACTAAATTTTGAAATAATGGTAGATTTACAAAATTTTTTGAACACTCCATCCATTCTTTCAAAAACAACTTCGCCATTATCATCATGAACAGGTCTCAACCCTTCAACAAAATCCGTATAATCATATGATGGATGAAATTGAACGAATCCAACTTCGGCATTCATTTCTTTTGCAATTTGTTTTGCCAAATGAGTTTTTCCAGTTCCCGGAGCACCATGAAGAATAAGATTGTGCGTGTTTTCCAGTAGTTTTGTATTGTCTATAACTAATTGACTTTTTTCATTCATTTTTAATAACTCCTCTTTTACTTTTTCACCAATTTTAGAATCGAGTATTTCCAATGCATTAACGGCTTTTTCTAAATAATTTTCTTCTTTATCAATATCAATAGAATCTTCTTCGCGGCAGTAGCAATCCTTATATCTAGCATGATGATGAATATTTTCCGTTTCGCAAATATTGTAAAAAAATTCTTTGTTTTTACCTTCAAAATGAATTTCAGTGTAAAGCTTATTTTTATAAAATATAAATTCATAATGACAATCTAAATTGCCTATTATTTTATCTTGGGTTTCTATCCAAATAAATTCTCCCCTGTTTTCACTAAAGGCATCTAATTCATTTTCACAATAATGGAATTTATTATTTTGCAGATAGTAATTTTTTAAATCTGTTAAAATGGAAAATTTAATTTCTTCGGAATCATCCCATTCAGCCCAAAGTTCTTTTCCATAGTTCCAATAATCTAAACCATCCGGTTTTTGTTTCATTAAAAAATCGTATAATTCTGAAAAAGTAGTATTTCTAGAAAATTCTTTTCCTCTTTTTTTTGAAAGAAATTGCAAGGCTTCGTATTTAAACGTATTGATTATTTTTTTATTCGAATATAAAAATGCTATTTTCCATGTAAACCCAGGCCAAAGAATTGTTATTTCATCAATTTCACTAAATTGACCTTTTGATGCATAACTTGCTATTTGATATATATTTTCTCGAATTGTTTCCCATGCAGATTTTTCATCTTCACCAAATTTCTTTGCCCATGCATATGTTTCGTTATATGTAATAATATTATTTGTCGGAGTTTGGTTATATTTATAAATGCCAAATTTTTCTGAGCTTCCGCCTTTTATAGATCCCAAAGCACGTGTTTTTGTTTCGACCCAATATGTAAGCGAATCATTATCATTTTCTTTTGTCACTAAATCTGTATAATCTTGGAGTTCCATTGTTTTTAATGATTCTAATGGAAATTTTTGTAGAAACTCATTCAACAATTTATCCAGCTCTTGTGAATTAACCATCTTTTTTCTCCTGCATTTCATTTTTAAATGAACCCCTAAAACTTATAATTTTAGAGATGCCATTACGCATTGCACTTAAGATTGAATATTGCTCTTCATACGCTAGAATCAATTTTTTGTTTTGAGAAGATAGCCGGTGAAAACCCAGCCTTCTGTTTCTTCCGGTTTGTCTGCGTAAATGACGGGTGAAGTTTTTTGCTCAATCATGTTTTCTGCATTTTTTCTTTTTACGGGAATCCAAAATCCTTTTTTGCCGTCAATGCAATCGTAAAATGGATAATGGATTTCTTCATTTTGAATTAATTCAGTTCCGTCTTCAAGCAATCCAATTTTTTCTCCCCACGGTGCATTTCGGAGTCTGAGACCTTCTGCAGAATCAATTTTCCACTCAGTCCCTTTTTTTTCAACATATTTTATGGATTTGTTGTATGGCACTTGAATGTAATCCAAAAGTGATGTTTCTGTTTTCTTTCCAGTTTTTTCATTGTAAAAATCAATTTTATATTGACCCGATTCCAGAATTGAAAAAACAAATGAATACACTCCGTCTTTGAAGTTTTTGGATTTTACTGCCAGAAATGGAATGTATGCAATTTTTGTTCCTTCATTCCAATTATATCCGTATGAAAAAACAATCATGTCCCCACCGTCAAAATTAAAACATTCTTTTCCGCCATAAATCAAATGGTATTTTTCGTTTGAGGAAACTGACTGGCTTTCAAGTTTTTCGAATGGAGATTCAAATTCATTTTTATATGCGGCATAATTGCATCTTACAGGTGGCTGTTTTAAAATATGAGTCGCAATAACTTTGTCATCTTTGCAGTTTTTTAGACGCAAGATAAATTCATTTTCTTTTGAATAGAGATTTCGATTTGTAAAATCAACATATGCATGATAGCCAAGCGTTTCATTTTGGTTGTTTTTTTCTTTGGAAAATTTTATTGGCGATTTATTATTGTGGGTAAAAATTTTTCCATCATGTTCGGCCTCAATGTACAGTTCTGGATTTTCTTCATGAAGCTTTACGGGGATTTGAATGTGCAATAAATTTGATACGCACAAATCTGGGTCTGAAAGATTGATGCAAACTTCTGTAATGGATTCTTTTGGAGGATTGTATTCTCCATCTATTCCAAAAATATTTACATTTTGAATTTGAAATTTTTCAGGGACAGAAACAAAATCACTTTCATCATAAATTGTGATTCCGCCTTTTGCATGAAGATTTTCGATTGAAGCTGCATACTCTTCAATTGTGTAAAAACTTTTCTCGGGTTGAATAAATTCAACAGTTTCGTTTTGAGTAATTTCTTTTTCTACAGATTGATTTTTAATTTCTGTTTTTGAACAGCTGAAACTTGCCAAAACAAAAATTATAAAAATAAAAATCTTTGCTGTTTTTTTCATATCAATTTTTTTACGGATATTTTAATTTTAATAAATGTAAAATATTGGTGACGTGCTAGTTTTCTGTTTGGGGATTGTTGAGTGAGCAAATGTCATCAATATCACAATTAAGTGCCCTGCATATTTTTTGCAGACTTTCCATGGAAATGAAATCACCTTTATTGAGTTTTGCCAAAATGTTTGTGGAAATTCCTGCCATGGGAATGAGTGCGGTTTTGTTTTTTATTCCTTTTTTAGAAAAAAGATTCCAAAGTTTTGTGTAATCTACATTCATAATAAATACCTTTTTACATTATATCATGAAATTGACAATTGTGTATCAAGTTTTTTGTAAGTGTGAAATTTGATGTTAAATAAGCTGATTGGATATCTTGTTCCAAAGTGATGCAAGAACGCTAACCGTGAATCTATTCCTAAACTGTCACAAGGGGCGGTATAATGCATCCTGTCGCAAACCGATGTTTGGAAAGGTAACTGTGAATCGGATTTCAAACCGCCAAAAATGCGACAAAATATTTTTATGCAAACAGATGCCAAGTTTGGAAACCGAGGCTTGAAATGCAAACCGTCAAACGGGGCGCCCCAAATGCATGCCGATGTTTATCTTCACGCAAATTCGCAAACAAAACCTCATCCAATTGCAAACTGCCCCCAAAAGGATTCCAATGCATTCTCTTACGACAAATTCGCAATCGACATCTTTTTAGTTGCAAAAGGGGGGCTGGAGATTAGTTCAATATGCATTTGATAACATCTTCTGGAACATGAAGCTTTTTCATTTTCCTTTCAGATATTGAAGTTCCGTTTGAAATCAATATTTTTGCGATTTCAGCAATTTTATCAAGCTGCTTATCATCAAGATTTTTCCAGCTGTCAACAATATCACTTGGATCGTCTTCATCAACGTAATACATGTTACTGAAAAACTCTTCAAGGTATAAATCTCCATAGCAATTTTTTATAGCTGCATTTGCTCCGTCTTTAATCAACATTTGGAGCAAAATAAATGCTTGTGAAATGTTTCCTTCATTAATGTTTTCCATCACAGTTGAAAAAGGTGTTTCTCCGATTTTTGTCGTTTCATTTACATTGGCTCCATGTTTCATGAGAAGGTCATATATTTCAAAAACTTTATCCATGCTGAGTTTTGTTTTCATGGCATGATAAATGAATGATATAAAAGGAGTCTGTTTTCTTTGGTTGAAAGTTTCTTCAGATGCTTTTGAATACATGTCAAAGTCGCGTTCCAATATTTTTTTGAGTGCATAATAACTTGATTCCTGTAATCTGTATCCTTCCAAAATATAAGTTAAAAGAGTTCTTCTTTCCTGAAAACTTACGTAAGTAACATCTTTCATTGAATTAAACAGCAAATCAAAAAATTTTCGCTTAAACTCACCATCAGAATATGAAATCTTAAAAAGTTCTTCTCTTGTTTCTGCTCCGTTTTCAAGCAAAAGATTCAGAACCTGTTTTTGATAATTATTGTCAAGATTTCTGTCATTATGTTCTATGAAAGTGCACAATGCCGTTTTGCCTTGCTTTCCCTGCATGTTTACATCTATGCCTTTTTCGATAAGTAATTTTATCATGTCTATTTTTGACTGCTGCCAATAATCTGTAGCACATATTTCATAAAGGGCTGAGTACCATTCAGTTTCACCTTCCGGAGCATTCACGCTTGCACCCTTGGACAAAAGGTAATCCAATACAGGTTTTTGTTCTTTTCTTCTTTTAATTGCATCTTCATCTTCATCATTGCCGCTAAGATATTCTCGGACTGCATATTCAATTGGAGTCGGGTCACCGTATGCTTCTATGCGTTCAGGAATTTTGCATCCTGCATCCACACATGTTTTGATGTAATCAAGATCCATTGTATAAATGGCATCTCCACAAATTGAATGATATTCTTTTCTGCCTTTTTCATCGTCACTTGCATATGCATTTATGTCGATGCCTTTTTCTTTGAAAATGATGATGAGTTTTTTTATGTAATCCAAAGTGCCTTTCATGTTGCCTTTGCCGTAGTATTTTTCATTTGAGTAAATTCTAGAAACATGAATCAATGCCTTGTCGTAAGATTTTACAAGCTCTGCATATTTTTCTACATCCATGAGATTTCTTTTATCCATGGCATCCAAAAGAATTTTTGGTGAGTATGATGCACCGCCATCAAGAAGAGCTTTTAAAACAGATTTGTTGTCATAAAAAAGACATGCTTCAAGCGGAGTTTGTACCTCATGGTATTCGTCTACAACAAATGGATCGTTTATTTTATAACCTGATTCCAGAAGATATTTTATCATTGATGGATTTGGATTAAATGCAGCTGCCACAACAAGCATGTTTGCATTTTTGTATTCGGAAGGAAGATTGTTTTTCCAGTCTGGATTTTTTTTAAGTTCATCCGCAGAACCGTTTACTATTATATTTGCGGCTTCTTTTTTGTAGTCGCTGATTTTTTTTGTATCGTAAGCAAAATTAAAGTGCAGATAATTTCCGTCGTAGGCTTCCATAATTCTTGGAGATATTGTAATGCTGTCTTCATCAACATAAAAATCCCATTTGATATTTCTCATATCAAGCCATTCTGTCAGCTTTAAAATATTTTCAATTCCGTATTCTGCAGGATTTATTGAAGAATCTTTGCAAGAAATCCATTTTTGATTTTTCCAGATATAAAGGCCTTCAAGGGGATGTTTTGCAATTGACCCGTCTCCGTAATCAAGCCATTCTGCAAGAATATGATTTCCGTTTTCCATGAGGATAATCTTGTATTTGTAGTATTCGTGTCCGCCACCAGTTCCCGGCCAAAAACCGTGAAACAGAGTGCCTGTCAATGCTCCTGAAATAACGCTCGTATATTCAGTTCCCATTTCCCAGTCATTTGCTTTCACTGTAATTCGTCCGTCTTTTGTAGTGCCTACTTTTTTTTCACCGACATCCATGATGAAAAGCTCTTTAAGCATTCTGGCAGTTTCAGGATCATAAACATAACCTTTTTCATTTGTCGAATAATAAGCATCCCATTCCATTTCTGATGCACGAAGGAATGTCATGTTTACGGCAAGTTCATCAAGACATGTATCATCGTCAGGATCCGTTCCTTCGTAAACGCTTTTTATTACAAGACGCATTTTGGAGTATGGTTTGTCATTTCGTTCAATGTAAAAATTCTGGCATTCAGGAGAATCTTCAAGAGTAAGTTTTAAAGGATTTGAAACATCGTCATCAAGAATAAGTTCCATGTCTTTTATCCTGTTGTTTTTCCAAAAGTATGCAAGGTTTCCAAATCCATTTTTCAGTGATATCATGTAGATTGTAGTTGGCTCGGAAAAATTGACTTCAATCCATTCTCCTTCACCGCTGCCTTTTTTTCCTTCCGCCCAGCATTTCCAGTCACCGCTGGAAATATTTTTTGCATCATATTTTTCACCAAGGCTTGAACTTGATTTTATGGAAGTAAAATAAACTTCTTTGGGCCTAAAGTTCATGGAATATGCATAACAGTCATTGTAAAATTCATTGTAAGATTTTATGGCTGATGGAGTTGAAACTTTAAAGTCATAGTCTGATTCTCTAAAAAAAACACCAGATGATGGATTTGAATCCGTCAAGATATTTATTGGATAAGAAAAAACAGTTATTTTCTTTATGGATGAAGGAAGTTTTTCTGTGGATGTTTTGCAGCTGAGCCATTTGAGATTTTCAGGCATTACGATTTCTTCAAGGGCTTCACAGTTAAAAAAATCGGAAAGCGGGATTTCACATTTTTCTACAGTTTTTGGCAAAGTGATTTTTTTTAGAGATTTGCATCCTGAAAAAACATAATTGCTAAATTCTTTTACTTTGTCCGGGAAAATTATTTCCGTAAGATTTTCACATCCGCTGAACTGTCTGTAGTTTATAAAATCAGCATCTTTTGAAAAAATTATTTTTTTGATGTTTTTATTTTTAGAGAAAGTTTCTTCAGGAATGCGTTTTAATCCATATTTGTCTTCGGGTATTTTGCATTTTGAAATATCAACCGTAATCAGTTTTCCGTCATATTTTTTCATTTCAGAATCAAGGCGTGCAAGTCCATTTTCATCCAAAAGCCAGCTTGCTTTTATTGTTTGGGAAGAACAAGAAAATGAAAAAAAAGCAGCCAGAGCTATAATTAATATTTTTTTCATATATACTCCAATATTTACATTGTACTTTATCGCTTTTTTTTAGTCATCCGTTTTTTATGGATTTGTTTCAATGTAAATACATTGAAGTTTTAAAAATATTTTTGAAGATTAAGCATTGTTCAGTCAATCACCCAGCCTGCATCTATCATGGCTTCAATATCTGTAAAAGTTGCGATTACGTGTCCATTTGGAATCGGAATATTTCCATCTTCATTTACGCCGATAATTTTTATGATATTGCCGTCAGATGAATAAAATCCGAAATCCCATTTTTCGTTTTTGAGCATTGCACCGTCTCCTGCATATTTGCGGGTTTTGTTTTTTATTGATTCACTCCAAGCCATTTTTTACTCCTTGTTGTTTTTGTTTTCAGTTGCCATATTTTTAAGTTCATTCAGTACGTTACAAAAAATTTTAATTTTTTCACATGTGATTTTTGATTTTTCAGCGTCCATTTCATTTTCAGAATTTTCTGTTTGATTTAGTGCAAAATCGTATGCCGATTTGGAGCTTTCAAGTTTTTTGTCGCATATTTTTATGAATTCGTCCAGTTCCATTTTTTTAAAGTCATCGTCTGTCTTGGTATCTGTGACTATGTTTCTGATTGTTTTTTTTCCAAGTAAATTCAAGTCCCCGATTGTTTTGTCAATGCTTTTCATATCCGAAATGATGGCTTCTGACAATTTTCCTTTCCAAAAATTTGCCTGGCATATTCTGGTATAAATGTATTTGCTTCCAAATTTGAATACATTGAGTTTAATTGCTTTGTTTCGATTCATTTTTCCTCCACATGCTTGAATGCGGTTTTTTAGAGATGTCCACATATATTATAGTTGAATTACTGGGAAAAATTTCTTTTCTATTTGTATTTTGTAGATTTTTTTTGTGGATGACTTTGATGCATAATTCGAAAAATATTTTTATGCAAACAGATGCCAAGTTTGGAAACCGAGGATTGAGATGCAAACTGCCAGAAGGGGCGAACCGTGTATTGTTTTCCAAACTGACGAAACGGAAACGCAAACCGTGAGTCTAAATGCAAACTGTCACAAGGGCGACAAAGCATCTTGATGCAAACCGACAAATTGAAAGCATGCTGTGGATTTGTTTCCAAACCGTCGCAAGAGGCGCCCCTAAACGCATGAAGATACTTATCTTTCCAACCATGCTGCAAGCATAATCTTTTCATTTGCAAATTTGCCCCACAAAGCATGTCAGTGTATACCTTCATGCAAATTTGCAATCAAAACCCACTCAATTGCAAAATCGCCCCCAAAAGGATTCCGATGCATACTCTTCCGACAAATTTGCAATTTAAAACCCGCTTAATCGCAATCCCCCACACCACCAATTCACAATACGCACGCAAATGCACATTTTAGCAGAACTGACTGTCATGAAGCTTTTTGTACATTCCTTCATTTTTCATAAGCTCTTCATGACTTCCAATTTCAACTACCGTATGATTATCAATAACTGCAATGCAATCCGCATTTTTTATGGTTGAAAGCCTGTGTGCAATAACGAGTGTTGTGCGGCCTTTTGAAAGTTCGTCAAAAGAATGCTGAATCTTCATTTCTGTCGCAGTATCAAGTGCCGATGTCGCTTCATCAAGAATAAGAATTGGGGGATTTTTAAGGAAGCATCTTGCAATGCTTATGCGCTGCTTTTGTCCACCAGAAAGTTTTATGCCCCGTTCACCGACAACTGTATCAAATCCTTTTTCCATCTTCATTATGTCATCGTAAATCTCAGCTCTCTTCGCAGCCTTAACGATTTCATCCATTGATGCACCGGGTTTTCCGTATTCAATATTATCCCTGATTGTACCTGCAAAAAGAAAAACATCCTGCTGAACAATTCCAATCTGTTTTCTGAGACTTGAAAGTTTTATTTTATGAATGTCAATTCCGTCCAGTGAAATAAATCCCTTTGAAATTTCATAAAATCTTGGAAGAAGACTGCATATTGTAGTTTTGCCACCGCCTGAACTTCCGACGAATGCAAATTTCTGTCCTGAAAAAATATCCAGGTTTACATTACGAAGAACATCTTGATTTTCATTATACGCAAAGTCAACATTTTTAAAGGAAATGTTTCCTCGAGAAGACAAAAGTTCAACCGCATCCTCATCATCCTTTATAAAAGTATCTTCGTTCATGATTTCAAGAAATCTCGTAAATCCAGCCATTCCTGTCGTAAACTGCTCCACGAAATTTGAAAGCTTTCTTATCGGAACTGCAAATGTTGCAACAAACAAATTTGCCGCAATCAAATCGGAAAGAACCATTTTTCCTTTAATGATAAAATATCCTCCTGATGCAAGAACAATAAGGGAAAGAAGACATGTCGAAAATTCAATGTTTGATAAAAACGAAGACATTGCCTTGTAAAATCTTTTTTTAGCATTTCTGAAAAGCTGATTGCTTGCACCAAAACGTTCTATTTCAAATTTTTCATTCGTGAATATCTGCGTTACCCTAATGCCGGAAATACTTGATTCAAGATTTGCATTGATTTCAGAAGTTGCTTCCTTCACTGCCCTGCTCGAAATCATAAGGCTCTTCTTGGATTTTACGACAATAAAAATGATTAGAACTGAAAAAAAGAACACAATCACTGAAAGTTCAATTCTTATCTTTGTCAAGAGAATACATGCTCCAACTATCGTAAGGAATCCCGTCCACACATCTTCAGGCCCATGATGTGCAAGTTCTGTTACCTCAAAAAGATCTGTCGTAACACGGCTCATGAGTTTTCCTGTTCGATTTTTGTCAAAAAAACTGAAAGACTGTTTTTCAAGATGTGCAAAAATATCACTTCGCATATCAGTTTCAACGTATGTACCAAAAACGTGTCCCCAATATGCAACAAAGCGGGTACAAAATTTTCTTAACAAAAATCCAATAAAAATGCATGATATCAATATGCCAAATAATTTCATGTTTCCGGAAGGAATTATTTCGTCTATTATCCATTTGCTGACAATCGGAAATGCAACATCAATCGCAGCAATAAGAGTTGCGGCTATCATGTCGCCAATAAAAAGCACAAGATGTGGCTTATAATATGAAAAAAATTTTTTGATTTTATATGCAGATTTCATGCATGGGATTTTACAAATATTCAAGATTATATTCAATATAAACGCATCTTTAAAAATACATTTTGGAGATTCCCGTAAAGTAATCGGCAAGCAAAGATTTAAAAATTATTTTGGTGTCTTAGGAAATACGTTTCTATTGTAAGAAACATATTTTTGAGATAAAATCAAGATGAAATTCTTGTAAAACAACTTCTTTAAGTTTTTCAGTTTCAAGGAAAGTTTATGACTGAACAGATGATTATGGGAAATCAGGCAATTGCACTTGGAGCACTCAAAGCAGGCGTCAATCTCGCAGCCGGATATCCAGGAACGCCATCAAGTGAGATTATAGAATTCATTGCAAAAAACAAAGAAAAAACAGGTACGTACGTAGAATTGTCTGTAAATGAAAAGGTGGCTGTAGAAGTTTGTGCGGCCGCAAGTTACGCAGGAAGCAGAACGATTGTGACGATGCAGCAGGCAGGACTTAATGTTGCCTCAGATTCTGTAATGTGCCTTTCTTACGTTGGAGTAAAGAGCGGAATGGTTATTGTAGTTGCAGATGACCCGGAATCGATTTCAAGCCAGACGGAACAAGATACCAGAAAATTCTGCCAGTATTCTAAACTGCCGGTTCTTGATCCTTCTACACCAAAAGAAGCATTTCTCATGGTTCAGGATGCATTTGGACTTTCAGAAAAATATGGAACTCCAGTAATTCTAAGACCAACGACAAGAGTTTACCACGCATATGAAAGCATGCCGGTTCCTGAAATCGGAAAAATGCGTGAAAAGGGAGAATTTAGAAAAGAATGCAGCCGATGGGTGATTTTTTCAAAAACATCTTTTTTAAATCACAAAAAAATTTTTGAAAGAAATGAAAATATCCTTCCTGAAGAATTTTCAAAAAGCAGATGGAATAAAACTGAAGGCGATGATTCTTTTCTTGCAATTGCATGTGGAGGAATTTCCTATTGTTATGTAAAAGAAGCACTTTCGATTCTTGGAGTCAAAAATATTCCAGTAATGAAAATCGGTACGCCGTATCCTTTTCCAAATGACATGGCAGAAGATTTTCTATCTTCAAAAAGTCATGTTCTTGTAATTGAAGAACTTGACCCAGTGATTGAGGAATCACTTTTGCTTTTAAAGGCAAGGAGAAACCTCAACTGTCAGATTCACGGAAAACTTGATGGCAAAATGACGGTTGCAGGAGAAAATACTGTAGAAATCGTAAAGAAATCAATTGCATCTTTTTTAAGCATGGATCTTCCGTCAGACAATTTTACGCCAGATGTGGAGCTTCCGGCAAGACCGCCAGTTTTGTGTGCAGGTTGTCCTCACAGGGGTGCATTCTATGCGGTAAAACAGGCTGTCAAAAACAAAAAAAGCGTATTCTGCGGTGACATGGGATGCTACACACTTGGAAATGCAAAACCTCTTGACATGTGCGATACATGCCTTTGCATGGGTGCAGACATTACAATGGCACAGGGATTTTATCACAACGAGCAAGACAGACTTTGTTTCAGTTTCATCGGAGATTCCACATTTTTTGCAAGCGGAATTACAGGTGTCGTAAATGCAGTTTACAATCAGTCACACATGACAATTTGTGTTCTCGACAATTCCACAACAGCCATGACAGGCCATCAACCTCATCCAGGTACAGGACTTACAATGAAGGGCGATGTGGCAGGAAAAATAAGCATCAAGAAAATTCTTGAAGCAATAGGCGTAAATCCAATCTTTGAAGTTGATCCTTTCAATATTGAAGAATCTTCAGATGCCGTAAAAAAAGCATATTCTGCAAATGGCGTAAGTGCAGTAATTTTCAAATCGCCATGCATTTCAATAGCATCAAAAATCGGATATCCTGCAAAAAAATCCAAAGCGGTAGATGAAAAAAAATGCATAGGATGCCAAAAATGCATACGGGAACTTGGATGTCCTGCGCTCAGTGTCATAAAGCTTGAAAAAAAAGTTTCCATAGACACTTCCATGTGCACAGGATGCGGATTATGTTCATCAATATGCCCGGTAAAAGCAATTGTGACATCGCAAAAAAATGCTTGATGATGAAGGAATTAAAAAGGTAAATGTGAGGTTCAATTTCAAGTTTAATTGAAATCAGATTTTTTCGGCCCTAAAAGCATTCCGATGCATGCCCTTTCTTCTACGTTGCAATCGAAATCGACACATGCACAAAACAGTCGGAATGCAGCCATGCTTGTTTTACAAAAAAATTACAATCGAAAACCTTACAGGCGCAAACGCCACACAAAAATGCAAACCGTGAATCATCACGCAAACTGTCACATGGGTCCACACCAAAAGCATTCCGATGCATGCCTTCACGCAAAGCTGCAGTCGAACCCAATTCATCATGTTAAAATAAAAAAAAGATGACCTTAAAAATGCCGTAAAAACACTAATGAAACCTGAGTTTCATGAAATCAACTGCAAGGCCATAGATTATGGTAATCCTGAATAATTGTAGACAATTTTAAAGTTTTCTTGCTTGACTTGGAATATGGAGTTATAATTTAAAGGATTCTAAAACTTATGATTTTATGGCAACTTGATTTTGGGATGCAATATCACAACTTGGAAGTTACACAAAAAATGCAAATTTTAGAAATCCCACATAATTTTCCTGGAGACTTATCGTGTCAGAAAAAATTGAAGACGGACAAAAAAATACATGTTTCGTAAAAAAAACAGAAGAAATGAAACTCCATCTTGAAGACAAAATAAAAAAGATTCAGGATTTTCAAAACTCATATCTTTGCTTTTCAAATGCCCTTTCCGACAAAATGAAAAATTATACGGAAAACGATTTTCTTGTGCCTCTTGTGTCTGCAATCAAATGCATGGAAAGTGAAGATGCTGAAAAAGTTTATTCAATGTTTTCTCCCGAAATGGCAGATAAAATCAGAAATCTTTCAAATGATGAAAATGCAAACGTAGACATTGATTTTGTAAGTGAATACATAAACTACAACGATAAAGATCTTGCAGATGACATGGCGTGCAAAATTATTCCAAAACTTCGACATCTAAAACTTGATGACAGGGAAGAAATTCTTTCAAAGATAAAAGAAGACAATCAGACAGTATATGAAATAATCGACAGTTCGTATTTTGGTTCTGAAGATATTTTATGCATTTCAGACAGGAATTTGCAAAAAGTCATGAGGGAACTTTCAGAAGACATAATCATAAAAGCAATGAAGATTATGAGTGAAAAAGTTCAGGAAAAATTTTATAGATGTGTTTCTGCCAATACTGCAAAATTTCTCAAACAGGAAATGGAACATCTTGAAAACTTTTCAAGAAACGAATCTGACGAAAACCTCAACATGATTATTAAAGTCATTCAAAGGCTCGAAAGTTGTGGCGAAATTGTTATTCCCAGAAATTCGGATGGCGACGACATAGTATTTTAAAGCTTTATGAAAAATATTTTCAGCAAACAAAATTTATTATATTTATAAGGAAGAAAATTATGTTTTTTTATGATGTTCCAAAAATGAATGGTGAAAAAAAAGAACTTATAGAAAAAGTTCTGACAATCTTTGCAAATTATTCCGTAAAAGCTCGCATGGAAGGAATTCTTGCGCTTGAAGAAGATTTTGAGGAAGTTGATTTTGAAGAGCCTCTTGCAAATTCTTTTTTCAGAGAATGCATAAGTCTTCTTGTTGACGGCACAGATGCTGCAAGCATTGCAGAATATGCACGTTACAGAATTGCCACATGCAGTGCAGAAGGAGATTTAAAACTTGCATTGATGATAATTGCAAACGGCACGTTGATAATTCAGACAGGAGAAAACTCCAGAGTTATGGCACAGAAACTTTTGGCCATGACAGGTGATTTTTTTGAAGAATTCAAAAATATAATACTTGATGACTAAGGCTGAAATAAGGATTTATTGAAATGTAATGAATTCTTAAAGTCATAAATTATGCATGCTGATTTTTTAAGAATCAACAAAAATCCTGTTTTTAAAGATTTGTAATTTCAAAGCATGGAATTTGTTGGGCATTTCTAAATGGTATTTTTTAGGGATGCCCATTTCTACGTAAAGAAAATTTGGATGGATGAAATGGAATACGATTTGAAAAAAATATATGAGATAAATGAAATTCTTGAAGAAGAGATGCATGCATTTGAAAGCAAAAAAAATAAACCTGCTGAAAAAATTCAAGCTGTCGGTTTTCTAAAGAAAGCAATTGAAATGAAAAAAGCTTTGGAAGAAAAAGTTTTGGAAATAAACGAAATCCAAAAAGATTTTCTTGATTATACGCAAAAACTTTCAAAGCTCATGAAAAAATATGTTGAGGAAGATTTTCTCTGTTCCATGGCATCAGCCCTTAAATGCATGAATGAAGAAGCTCGTCAAAAAACATATGATAATTTCAGTGCGGATGTTTCTGAAAAACTCAAAGCTATGGTCTCAAAAGATTCAAGCAAATATGACGTTGATGATGTAATTGAAATTTTAAATAAAAGCGGATGTTCCGTGAAATCTATCATTGGAAATTTTCCAAAGACTTCAATTCTTTTGCCTTCTGAAGAAAAAAATATTCTCATGAATGAGATAAAAAATGAAAATCCTTTGATTCATTCAATTTTGGCAGAAAATTTGCTTTCATTTGAAGATTTGCTTTTCTTTGATGACTATTCGATTAAATCATTGCTTCATGAAATAGATACAGTTGAGTTGGCTGTGGCTATGAAGGGAATTGATGATGAAATTGCCCAAAAGATTTTTAGAGTCATGTCACAAAGGTCAGCTGAAATGCTTAAAGAGGAAATGGAATTCATGGGACCTGTCCGAACAAGTGATATAGAAAAAGCACAGCAGAAAATAATGATTAAAATGCAAAAACTTGTTGATGATGGTGATGTTGTGCTTGTCTCAGACATTTCAGAATTCATAGGAACATACAAAAAAAGCGGTACGCTGAAAATAGGACATCTTCTTTATATTTCTGATGATGATTTGAAAAAAATATTTTCAGATATTGATATCAATAATTTGGCAAAGGCCGTAAAATCCATTCCGAAAAATGTTTCTGAAAAGATTTTCTCAAGTCTTGATGAAGACATGCGTGATAAATTGTATGACATTACAAATGAAATGGGACCTGTCCGCATAAATGAATCAAATGACTGTGTTGAAGAAATTCTTGAACGTGCAAAATCTCTTCTGGATAAAGGTGAGATTTCAATGAATGAGAGTGCAGTTTAGCTTTTGATGTTACCTTAAAGGTTGCTCCGCACAAAAAAGCATTTATTGATTTTTTAATTCTTCCTCTATATAATTGTCTTCCAAATCATATTTTAGTTTTGGGTGGAATATCATGTGGATGTTGCAAACACTGGTTTATGGCTTAATAAAAGGCGGGCGTGAAATATGCAAAAAAAAGGCACTTCAAAAAAATTCTGTTACTGAAGTTCTTTTGGTGTATACGTTCCTGTCTCTTGTTTTTTGCATTCCGCAGTTTCCAAATGCATTAGGCCTTTCTGCAAACCAGTATTTTGGGGTTGCAGTAAAGTCTTTTGTTATTTTCATTGCATGGATTGCAGGATTTAAGGCAATTGAAAAACTTCCCGTAAGCATATGCGGCATTCTTGACTTGTCAAGGGTTTTGTTTGCGACGCTTCTTGGAATTGTCGTATTGAAGGAAAGCATTACACTTGCAAAATCCATTGGACTTGTTCTTGTAAGCATTGGTCTTCTTTTGCTGAAGTTCAAGCCTTCACTTTCTGATGACGGAAAAAAAACATGGTTCATATTCCTTGCATTTTTGTCTTGCATGCTTAATGCCGTTTCAGGTCTCCTTGACAAAATCCTCATGAAGGAAATGAATTCTTCCCAGCTTCAAGTTTGGTATACTCTTTTTCTGGTTGTTTTCTATTCAATTTATGCAGTTTTTACGAGAGCGAAAATTTCACACACTGCATGGAAAAACATTTGGATATATCTTCTTGCAGCAGGTCTTGTTGCCATGGATAAAGTCCTTTTCATTGCAAACGGAAATCCTGAAAGCCAGCTTACAATCATGACGCTCATAAAGCAGTCAAGTGTAATTGTCGCAATCATTGCAGGAAAATTTGTTTTTCACGAAAAAGGAATTCTTTACAAAATATTTTGCGCTTGCGTAATAATTGCAGGAATCATAGTCGGAATTCTATGATAATGTAAACCGATGCAGTACATGCCAACAGGCATACCGAATGCTGACTGTGGATTGGCATGCAAACCGATGTTTTGTTTGGAAACCGTGAATTAGCATCCTGACCGACACAGGGGCGTGCAAAGCATTTTGTCGCAAACTGATGCCCTGTTTTGAAAACCGTGGATTGGGGTGCAAACTGTCACATGGGGGCGTGCAAAATATTTTGTCACAAAAAGATACACTTTTTGGAAACCGTGAATCTTGACGCAGACCGCCAAACAGGG
>JAZQMW010000022.1:0-27538 GCA_045627025.1 Treponema sp.
GGCGGTTTGGATTCCAGTTCACGGTTTACATTTAGTTTTTCAGTTTGCATCAAGATTTTTATCCGCCCTTTTCGACGGTTTGCGTCAAGATACACAGCAAGATTTTTGAACGACAGTTTGGAAACAGATGCACGGTCAGCCCTTGCGACAGTTTTCATTCCGATTTACAGCATCCAAATCACACATCTGTTTGTTGCAGGATGTTTTGCAAGCCCCATTTGTCGGTCTGCATGCGAATTCACGGTTAGCATTCATTGCATCAGTTTGGAAAACAGATGCACGGTTGCCCCCCCAAGCATGCCGATGCATACTTTTCCAACAAATCTGCAATCAAAACCTTTTCAATTGCAAATTTTCCCAAGTCTACTTTTTTGACAAAGCATAAAAACATCCCTAAAAATTGTTTTTGACCGGTTAGAAAGCCAAACATCGGCATGATTCACAAAAAATAATGCACTCAGTTTCCTGAAAGTTCATAAAGTATAACAGAAGACGCCTGGGCAACATTCAAGCTGTCCACATTTCCGCCCTTTATTATGATGAGATGGTCACAAAGCTTTTGAACATCATCCCCTATTCCATTTTCCTCATTTCCAAGGACAACCAGAGCACCCTTTTCACCTTTAAGCACACGAAGCTCCCTGGAAGATTTTTTTGCATTGAGGCTTGTACCAAAGCTTACCATACGACCCTTCATGTCACGAAGAAGATTTGGAATCGACCTGCATGTATATATGTTTACATATTCCATGCCGCCTTCCGCAACACGATAGCTGCTTGTTGTAATAGAAGACTGTGCATCATCAAGAGAAATGACAATATTCTTTATGCCAAAAAATGCAGCGCTCCTTACAATTGCACCGAAGTTGTTGGCATTTCCAATCCTGTCAAGAATCACAGCGCTCTCATTCCTTTCAACCCAGCCTGCTGTAATGTCCGTATTGAGAGGCAGAATAACAGGCATTTCAATCATGGCAACGACACCCTGGTGATGAACGCTGCCACAGAGTTTTTCAAGTTCCGAAGCATCACTCACCTGATTGTATGGCTTTTTTTCGGCAGCAAGCTTTTTGCAAAGTCCGCCAAACAAAGGTGCCCTGTCCTTTGTAAAATAAAGTCTCTGAATTCTTCCGGCATTATTCTTCTCAAGAACCTTAACGGCGGCAAATCCGCACACAGCAAGCTCATTGTTCCTTTTGTTCTTCATAAATCTTTTCCTCCGCAATCCATTTTTCCAAAATCAAGACAGGATGATATGAAAGTTTTGCCTTTCTAAGCCCTTCCACACCAAGATCCTCTTCCCTGTTTATATATTCAAATTGAGGCACACTCTTTGAAAACTGTTGATTGATGACCGCATACGCACCGTTTCCCGCAAATTCGCCTATAGCCTTCTCGAAATGAACGTCAAGACAGTTTGATGAAATTGCAGAAGCAATCGTAAATGCCACAGGACGTTCACGAACATAAAGAATTCCTCCATAAAACTTAAGGCGACAGAAATTCTCAACGGCAAATTTTATGGAATCATGCTCAACCTCATGATATTCCCCAATTGAATCCTTTTTTTCAGAAAGCCATTCATCCTCAACAGCAAGAACATCTTTTACGTTTTCAAAACCAATCGGCCTGAAACAAAAATCTGGATAAGACCTTTCAAATTGAGAAACATGATTCCTCTTTTTATGATTTGCGCTCCCAGGAAGATTTGCAAGCTGATTCTGGGAATACACATAATCATAAAGCGAAGGACAAGGCCTATAAAAAAGACTTGAAGAAAAGTACTTTTCAACATAATCCTTTTGGCATTCAGTCAGATATATGAAATCGAGGAGGCACCCTTCCTCCATGGCATCATCACGAAGCATGTCCAAAATTCTTCCAACATTGCCTTCCCCGAGCGGATATCCATAAAAAACCCTTCTTTTGGAACTTGAGGCATTTGTTTCATCATTTTCCAAAAATGTTCCATAATATTTTCTTAAAAAAAAGCCATCCAAATACGATACAAAAGTATTGCAAAATTCTTTAAGCATGATGATGTTTGCATACGAACAGTCAGAACCCATCATTCCGCTGCTTTCCGATGCAGATAAAATTCCATCCATGTCTTCAGCTGACGGTTTTCGCCACAAAATTCCACTCATACCAAGCCATAATATATCATAATACACAAATATATGGAATCTCTATAGGAAACCTATGAAAAATGCAATTTAAAAAATAACTTAAAAAAGCACTGCAAGACAGTTTTGGAACTTCACTTCAAAAAAAGGCCATTATTCCCGATAATGTAATCATGGCAAGAAAAAATTTGCTTTTCATTTCATTCGCATTATTCGTTTCGTTTCATCTTTTCGCACAGCAAAAACGAGGAATCGTATCAGATCCCAAGATGGAAATTCTTCCAGAAGACATATTTCTGTCTGAAAAACACGGCTCATCAGGAGAACGCATTGGCGTCGATTTGTTTTTACGGAAAAAAGAACGCGTTGAAAGCATCATGCTCGTGGAAACAACAAAAGACCCACTCGGAAAAGAACCCAACTACTCATACAGGGCAATGGAATTCAATGAAGTAAACGGAAATGAAAAACGATATCTTGACGGAAAGGAACTTGTCTCAAAATATGCAAAATACAGCCTCATCTCTTCAACAGTCGTAAATCACGAAAAACTCGGAAAAAGCTACCACATATACATCCCGAACGAACTTCTTTACGGATATCCATGGTCAAGAAACGGTACGGTCACAATCGGAAAGGGAACTTTCATAAACATCAGGACTTTTGAAAAAAAATACGGTGACTATACAGGACAGTACATGGACAATCCTTACATGTTCGACATGACAAAAATCATAAAAAAACCTGAAATAATACTTACTGATGATTACAATGCAATAGCCGCAAACAAATTTGCAGAAATTGCAAATGACGGAAGCGGACTCATTTTCTATTCCAAAAAGAAAAATCTTGTAAATGATTTGCTACAGTCACTTGAAAGCATCAATCCCAAGGATAAGGTCGATGTCGTATTCGCAATAGATGCAACAGGCAGCATGAGGGATGATCTTGAATTCCTAAAAAAATACTGGATTCCGAAACTTCTTGAACAGCTGAACGATTTTACGGACATAAGGCTCGGACTCCTTTTTTACAAAGACTACAAGGATAATTTTTCATTCAATGACCTGCCTGTAAAACTTATTGAATTTACAAATAGCGGAAGACTTTTCAAGGAAGCCCTTGACAGGGAAAAAATCCGTGGAAATGAAGGTGGAGATGTTCCAGAAGCCGTATACGAAGCACTTTACGCAAGCATAGAATATTATGACTGGCGTGAAGATGCCGTAAAAAAGGTGATACTTCTTGGAGATGCCGAACCACACGAAAAACCACGCGGAAAGAAGAAAATTTTCAAGGACGACGTAATAATGCTTGCAAAAGAAAGGAATATTACGATTGACTGCATAATTCTCCCGGATGACAAATAGCACAAGTACGGTTTGACACCAAGACAAAAAATTTCCGAAAGATAAAAAGCTTTTAAAATAAAAAAAAGCACCCTTCATGAGGATGCATTTCCAGCCAACTCCCGGACTTGAACCGAGTACCTGCTCGTTACGAGGGAGCTGCTCTACCAGGTGAGCTAAGTTGGCATGGCATTTATAATAGCAGAAATATAAAACTCTGTCCAGTACAAAATTAACTTTTTGTTGAAGTATTAAGATGCTCTTTTTCAGCAGCCAATTTGACATAATAACCGTCAACAGTACGCCTTATGTCATGAATGTTGGCAACCTTTATCTGATTGTCAAAAATTTCAATCTTGCCTTTGTTTACAAGCTTTTTAAGCTCATCTTTTGCTTCATCAATAGGAATTGCGGCCCAGCTTGCAATATCGTTTGCAGTAATGTTGAATACACGCTTATAGTTATCATCATCCCGGCGATGGCCATCAGTTGGATTTCCCTGAAGCTCATCAAGCATTATGAAAATATCACAGATTCTTGCAGGCATATCCTTTATGAGAAGAATCTTAAACTGTCTGTTCTGGTCATATATGCGCTTGCAGAAAATCTTCAAAAGATTCATGACAATCTGAGTGTTGCTCAAAACCAGAGACTTGAAGTTAGCCTTGTTAAACTCAAGACATGAAACTTCGGTTCTTGCAATGCAGGAAGCACTTCGCTGTGAACTGTCAAGAATAGCCATTTCGCCAAAGAAAGTTCCAGGTCCCAAAATGTCAAGACTCTTATTCGTATCCTTTATGCATTTTGTAATCTGCACTTCACCTTGCTTGATAAGATAGAATGATTCGCCAGGCTCAAATTCGCTGACAATGACTTCACCCTGCTTGTAAACCTTTGTAAATCGCTGAAACACAGGAAGATCAAACTGAGAGGTTGACATTCCGGAAGAAGATGATAATGCATCAGAAGGAAGAACTGTTACCTGAGGTTCCCTTCTTGCTCTTCCATCTGCATCAGCACGAAGCTTGTCAAGCTGCGACTTGTTTGACGGATTTGGATTTATGGCAAAAACCTTGTCTATGACGCCACAACAGGTAACAAACTTTCCATCATTATAGAAAGCCTGCGCAACAGTGGCCATACCTATTTCAGGAGAAATTGAAACAACATTTCCCTTAAGGAAAACTTCAGTTTTCTTATGGATGTCACGGAGAGATTTACTGAAAACACGGAGCATCTTTACTGTAATTTCCTGTTTCGAACCAAAAAACTTCTCAAACTCAGAAATTGACATCTGAACAACCACCGAATCTTCAACAGCAGTGGCGGTAACAAGACTCGGCATATGGGCAAGGGCACTCTTCACACCAAAAAATTCACCTATCTTAACCTGTTCAGCAACCGTAACACCAGTTCCCAAATCCCTGGACATAAGAGCGACAGAACCTGCCTGCAAAATGTAAATATTTACATCTTTATCTCCAGCAAAAAATATAATAGAACCTTTTGTTAACTGTATTGTTTTTGCCATAAGAAAACTTCCTTTATATTAGAATGCAACAAATTCAATATAAATTAGTATATTACAGTTTTTAAAAATATGCTACTTTTTATTGAATTTCCTATTTTTTCTACTGTAAATTGATTTTTTTAGTAAAATACATTATTTTATCGGCATAACACAGGAAAATCATGATAGATTTGCATACTCACTCAACGGCCTCTGACGGCTCAATGACACCTGCCGCACTGATGGAACATGCGGCAGCCAACAACATAAAGGCTATAGCTCTCACAGATCACGACACGATTGCAGGAATTGATGAAGCTCAAAAAAAAGCTCAGGAAATCGGCATAGAATTCGTTGCAGGAATCGAAATTTCCGTGGACTGGCCAACAGGTGAATTCCATCTTCTCGGGCTCGGAATCCAAAAGCCAAGCAAAGAACTTCTTTCTCTCATACAGTTTCTGCAGGATGAACGAGACAACAGAAACAGAAAAATCATAGAAAAGCTAAATGAAAACAACATCAAGATTGATTATGACGAAATGGTAGAAATGGTCGGCTCCAAAAATATCGGAAGGCCGCATTTTGCACACATGATGATGGAAAAAGGATACATAAGGCACAGACAGGACGCATTCAACCAATATCTTGCAAAAGACAGGCCATGTTATGTGGAAAAGGTGTCCGCTCCGCTTGAAGATGCCGTAAAGGCAATAAAATCATCAGGCGCAATTCCCGTACAGGCACATCCGCTTTCAATGTACGTTTCATGGGGAAAAATGGATGACACGATGATAGACATACAGTCACGAGGAGTAGAAGGCCTTGAGGCATGGCATCCGGGAACTCGGGTAAGCGAAGGATACAAGCTTGAGTCTCTTGCGGAAAAACTCAACATGATAGCAACAGCCGGAAGTGATTTTCACGGTGCAGACGTGCGTGCGGACAGAAAAATCGGACATACGGCAGGAAAAAGCAAGATTGAGGACAAATTCTACTTTGAGCAGCTCAAACCCGCTTTAGAAAAACTTAAAATAAAGTTTAACAAAACTGAAGACGCTCACAAATAAGATTGACGCTCCAAGTGATGAAAAAACAGTCATCTTTTTGAGGCTGCATTTTGCAACCGTGAAGTTTTCACTTGAAACCTTGCCGGAAAACATGCATCATCATGCTTTTAAGGTGGCCCTTCGCCTTTTGGAAACAGCCCCCTTTTGCATGACATGCACAAAACTCATGTTTCTAGGCAAAAAGCTCAGTGCTCAAATATCTGTCGCCTGAATCAGGAAGAATTGCAACAATTGTTTTTCCTTCATTTTCAGGTTTTCTTGCCTCAAGTATGGAAGCATAAAGAGCGGCTCCGCTTGAAATTCCAACAAGGAATCCCTCGTGAATGCCAAAAAGTTTTGCATATTCAAAAGCACTTTCATCAGGACATTTGCAAATTTCTGAAATAAGCGACCTGTCAAGATTTTCAGGCACAAAATTTGCACCAATTCCCTGTATTTTATGAGGACCCGATTTTCCTTCAGATACAAGAGGACTTGATAAAGGTTCCACTCCGATAATTTTTATGCCAGGATTTTTTTCCTTGAGATATTTTCCTGTTCCAGAAAGAGTTCCGCCAGTACCAAAAGTCGCCACAAAAACATCAACCTTTCCATCCGTATCTTCAAAAATTTCAGGCCCCGTAGTCTTATAATGGGTTTCAGGATTCACGGGATTGTCAAACTGCCCCATCACAATGCTTCCCGGAGTCGTCTTGCAGATTTCGTTTGCCTTGTCAACGGCACCTTTCATGCCAAGCTTTCCGTCAGTAAGGACAATTTCAGCCCCGTAAGCTTTCAAAAGTGCTATGCGTTCGCGGCTCATGGTATCAGGCATCGTAAGAATGAGTTTCATGCCGTAACAGGCTGCCGTCATGGCAAGTCCAATTCCCGTGTTTCCAGAAGTTGGCTCTATGATAACAGAATTCCTTGTAATTTGCCCTTTTAAAAGGGCATCGTCTATCATGTTTTTTCCAACCCTGTCTTTTACGGATCCTGCAGGATTCAAGTATTCAAGCTTTACGAGAAGCCTTGATTTCAAGCCAAATTTCTTTTCAATATTGCAAAGTTCAAGAAGCGGTGTCTTTCCGACAAGGTCAGTTATCTTGCCATAAATTTTTTCAGCCATATGTCCTCCAAGCAATCATGGGTTACCCAAAATTGCAAATTTAGTGCCATCTTAGACAAAACAATCCATCACGCAAAATGATGAAATGCAAAAGAAAGACCTTTCCCACTCATGGAAAAGGCCATTTTTTCTAAAACATAAAATCATGCATCATTCCCAAAAATGCAATTTGTTGAATTTTCAGGAATGGGAACATCAATACATTCCGCCCATGTCTGGTGCTGGAGCTGCAACTGGAGCTGGAGGCTCAGGAATGTCTGTGATTGCGCATTCTGTAGTAAGGAGCATTCCGGCAACAGAAGCTGCATTCTGAAGGGCACAGCGCGTAACTTTTGCAGGATCGATGATTCCGGCTTCCATCATGTTAACCCATTCACCTGTAGCTGCATTGTAACCAATTCCCTTTTCGCTTGTCTTTGCCTTGTCTGCAACAACAGCTCCGTCAACGCCTGCGTTTTCTGCAATCTGGCGGATTGGCTCTTCGAGGGCACGCTTTATGATTCTGAATCCAACCTTTTCATCACCGTAAAGGTCAACCTTTGACTCGTCCAAAACTTTTACAGCCTCAATGAGTGCAAGTCCACCACCTGAAACAATTCCTTCTTCCAAAGCGGCACGAGTTGCTGCAAGAGTATCCTCCACGCGGAACTTCTTCTCTTTCATCTCAGTTTCAGTTATGGCACCGATATTGATTACGGCAACACCGCCTGAAAGCTTTGCAAGTCGCTCCTTAAGCTTTTCCTTGTCATAATCAGACGTAGACTTTTCAATCTGAGCCTTGATTTCTGCGACACGGTCAGCAATTGCCTTTTTGTCACCGTTTCCATCAACCAAAGTAGTATTGTCCTTGTCAATCTTAACAGACTTAACCTGTCCGAGATCAGAAATCTCTACAGATTCAAGCTTAAGTCCAAGGTCTTTTGTGATAACCTTTCCGCCTGTAAGGATTGCAATGTCATTGAGCATTTCCTTGCGTCTGTCTCCAAAGCCTGGTGCCTTTACGGCAACACACTTGAGTGTTCCACGGATTGCATTTACAACCAAAGTTGCAAGAGCTTCACCTTCAAGATCCTCAGAAATGATTACGAGAGGTTTTCCAGTCTGGGCAACTTTCTCAAGAATTGGAAGAAGATCTTTCATTACGCTGATTTTCTCATCATAAATCAAAACGAATGCATCACTGTAATTTACTTCCATTCTCTCACGGTCATTTACAAAATATGATGAAATGTATCCACGGTCAAACTGCATTCCCTCAACAGTCTTTACAGTCGTATCCATGTTCTTTGATTCTTCAACAGTGATTACGCCGTCTTTTCCGACCTTTTCAATTGCATCAGCAAGAATCTTACCGATTTCAGGATCGTTATTTGCAGAAATTGTGGCAACATGAGTAATATCATCATTTCCCTTGACTGCACGACTGTTTTTCTTCACTTCCTCTACAACCAAAGCAGTAGCCTTGTCGATTCCGCGCTTTATCTCGATAGGTGTCATGCCGGCAGAAACAGCCTTGAGTCCTTCACGAACAATTGCGTAAGCCAAAACCGTAGCAGTTGTAGTTCCGTCACCGGCAACATCATTTGTCTTTGAAGAAACTTCACGGACAAGCTGTGCTCCCATATTCTCAAAAGGATCCTTGAGTTCAACTTCCTTTGCAACAGAAACTCCGTCTTTTGTGATTGTTGGTGCACCATATTTCTTATCAAGCATTACAAGACGACCGCATGGTCCAAGTGTAACTTTTACAGCTTTTGCAATCTGCTCAACACCAGAAAGCATCTTTTTGCGTGCTTCTTCACTATAAACCAACTGTTTTGCCATTTTATATCTCCTATAAATTATTTTCTTTTATGTACCGCAATATTGAATAAAACATAGCGTATCTTTATTGGTGCTATAAACATAATAAAAAATTTAAAAAAAAACCACTTTTTAATAAAAAAATTTAAAATTAATTTCTAAAAAACATATTTTTACCGGATATTGGAAAATATTTTTCAAAACTTGAATTCAAGCATCAAAAAAACATGAACAACAGAAATATGCAGGGACAAGAAATTTTTAACATCCTGAATGCTCCATCAATATCCACAAAAATTACATGACAGAATTTAGAACATGCAGGATGCAAAAACATGATTATGCGGCTTCCACTCAAACCTTCATCTGGATTTCCGTTCTGCACACATTGAGAACGCATTCAGAATGATTTTTCAAAACAGGCCATTTTTCAAGGAATATTTCATCATCATCATTCAGTACATCAATTTCCAAAATCAGTTCCTGTTCATCTTTTCCATATCTTTTAAGTCCGATCATCCATTCATAATCAGGACCGATGTAAAAACCATCATCCATAAGATTGCCGTTTTTGAAAATTCTTGCAGAGCTTCCAGTATAGTCGACATAAAGGAAACAGTCATTTGCAGACCATGAACCGATTTTCAAAGAATACCTTGCAATTTTTTCATCAGAGTAAATTTTGCGCACGTCAACAGAAGGATTTTTTGAAAAATGCAAATCTGTCTTATATATGTAAAAATCATTTATCACGGAAGAAAGATAAAATCCCTCAGGAACATTTTCAAGCTCAGGATATGCAAGGAAAGCAGGATTTTCAGTAGATTCAAATACCATTTTTCCATCCTCGCAGTAAAATGTGCTTTTGGTAATTACAAGATGTTCTTTTTTCCCGTCAAAATACTTATGGCTTTTAAGGGCATCTTTTCTTGGAATTGTAATGATTTTTATGGAATCATCATTTCCTTCAATGTCATACAAAGTTTCTTCATTATCCTCTATATCTGTATAGAAAATATATGTATTAGAATTAAGAATGCAAAGAGGTGTTGCAAGAGATGTTTTCAACACCATGTTTCCCAGATGCATGTTGAACGGAAGGAAAAAGAATTCTCCGTCATTGATTGATTTTATCATCGGAAACCTGACGCC
This sequence comes from Treponema sp., assembly GCA_045627025.1. GTDB lineage: Bacteria > Spirochaetota > Spirochaetia > Treponematales > Treponemataceae > Treponema_D. The sequence goes on from JAZQMW010000022.1 coordinate 10,113, forward strand.
AATATCATTGTTTTCAAGCACAACATCCTCATGCACTTTCATGTTTTGCCTTCGCTGGTAATTGTTCACGAAAACATAACCTGAACCGTCTTTTCCATAACGCCAGCTCACACGAAGATCCGTACAGTTTTCAGGATGAATCGGATTGCTTTCCGGTATGAAAGTATCGGTAGATGCAAGATGCTCTCCAAAATCATGAAGAAAAAGGGACAGCAGTTTTATTTCGTCATAAGTGCCATTAGGTCTGCCATATTCACCCAAAGGAGCACGGAAATCATAATTTTTCACGCTCATGTCATTGAGAGAACCGGATGAAATGTTTTCCTCAAGAGTAGTAAGCTTTCCGTCTGGATTGCAGCCACCATGATACATGTAATATCCAAGAAGATTGCAGCCGGATGCTATTTTTGCAAGGCTCATTGCACCTATATCCTTGGGTTTTGCAACAGGACGCCTTTTTTTTGTCACCTGAAGGCCTCCTCCAAGCTCAGCCGTAAGATATGGAAATTTATTCATGTCAAAAGTAATTCCCTCTCCAAGTCCAAAATCACATCCAATTGCATGATCGTTTCTTTCATAAGTAAACACATAGTTTCCGCTAGGTTCAATTTCAGTAATCCTAGGATCCCAAGGTGCCTCGCAATATCCACCCATGACAGGAAGAAGACCTGCAGTCACTGCCCCTCCCCAGCCTGTCGCAGTATAAAGGGGAACATCAAAACCGATTTCCATTGCCATTGACGCAAGTTTTTTCATATGGAACTCACCGGCATCACCCGTAAGGCCACCGCAGTGTCCAAATTCATTATCAATCTGCACGCCGATTATAGGACCGCCGTCTTTAAGGAGCAAACCTTCAACCTGCTCAAATGTCTTCTTGTAAAACTTATGTACTTCGGAAAAATATTTCTCATCATTTGAAGAACGGGCATCTGGACATTTTGCAAGAAGCCAGTCAGGAAATCCGCCATGACGAACCTCTGCATGACTCCAAGGACCAATTCTCAAAATCATGGAAAGACCGCATTCCCTTACAGTTTCCACAAACTTCCTGAGATTCCTCTGCCCTTGAAAATCAAACTCACCCTCAATTTCTTCGTGATGAATCCAAATGACGTAAGAACTTACAATATCAACTCCGCCTTCCTTCATCTTTAAGAGAGCTTCCTTCCAAAACTTTTCAGGATACCTTGAGTAGTGAATCTCGCCCATGACAGGAAACCATCTTTTACCGTTTCTTAAAAGACTCTTTTGGTCAAATGAATATTCATCCATAAAAACTCCTCTTATCCACACGTGTTGACAGATTTATAGAACCTCACAGCTGCTAATTCATGCATAAGGCTACATGACAAAAAAACAATAATCAATATCATGCATTTACTAATGAACAACATTGCCCTCAAATATAATCCACTTTCATCCAAAAAAACAGAAAAAAAAGCATCCATGAATCAAAAAGTCACGGATGCATTTAAATTAAAACAGGCTTAAATCAATTTATTCCTTGACGGCACCAGAACCCATGCTTACCATCATGGCTTTCTGAGTGAAAAGGAAGAAAATTACAAAAGGAACTGCTATTATCAGGGAACCTGCCGCAAAATTTGTAAATTCATTCTTTTTATCCGTAACGAAACTAAAAAGACCAAGTGCAATTGTCTGCTTGTTCGGGCTTCTCAAAACCATTTTCGGGAAAATGAAATCCATCCAGGGACCCGTAAAGCTAGAAATCCAAAGGAAAGTGATTATAGGCTTTGTAACAGGAAGAATGATTGTTGCAAAAATGCGGGCGTGACTTGCACCATCAATTCTCGCAGCCTCATCAAGATTCTTTGAGACTGTATCCATGTAGCTTTTTACCATCCATGTATTGTAGGGAATATTTCCAGCAGTATATACAAGCACAAGTCCCCAGAGAGTATCGAGACCTCCAATGCGGCTTAGGATTACGTAAATCGCAATCATTCCGACAAATGACGGAAAAATCTGAAGTACAAGAAGGCTCATCAAAAACGGTTTCTTGAACACGAAATTGAACCTTGAGAAAATATATGCGCTCAGTGACGAAATAATCACGGTAAGCACAGAAGTCCATATTGCTATGTAGAAAGTATTCTTGAACCAAAGCCAGTAAGGTGTCTTTGTAAACAAAAACCTATAATGGTCCAAGGTAAATTCATTCTTAAAAGGAACGATGCTGAGATTTGCAATGCTGTTTCCCGGTGCAAATGCCGCTGCAACGACATATACAAGAGGATAAAAAACAAAAAGCGAAATCAAAATGAAAATCAAATAGGATAAAGTTGCGTTAACGTGTTTGAATGCCTTGTACTGATTCATCATAATTCTCCTTCTTTATATGCCTTTGTATTTCTGAACTGATAGATTGAGAATGGCGCAAGAACGACGAAAATAAGAACAGCAATGACAGAAGCGTAATTGTATTTCTGAAGAGTGACAGTCATCTTGTAAATCCATGTGACGAGGATATCCGTACCACCGGCCATAGTAGTCGTACTGTCGGCAACAGTAGGATTTCCGCCTGTAAGGAAGAAGATGATTCCGAAATTGTTGATGTTATGGGTAAAACTCATGATGATGAGAGGCATGGTCTGATAAAGCACAAGAGGAAGCGTTATGTGACGAAGAACTTCTCCTGATGAAGCACCGTCAATTTTTGCGGCCTCAAAAAGATCTTTTGGAATTGCAGTCATTGTTCCCATGGAAAGCATCATGAAGTAGCCGAATCCAGCCCAAAGGTTTATGACGACACACATTACCTGCGCCAAAGTTCCGTTTCCAAGCCACGGAATGTTTGAACCGGCAGAAAGAATGCCAATCTGGTGAAGAGTTCTGTTGACAATGCCAAAAGAACCGTTCAAGAGGTTTTTCCAGAGAATCATGGTGATTACGGCAGGAACAGCATACGGAAGGATGAAAATGAACCTGAACACTGGAGCAAACTTGACGCCGCTTTCAGAAAGATGCACGGCTGCAAGAAGGCCTCCAAAATAGCATGTAAATGTTGATGCAATGGCCCACACCAAAGTCCATACGGCAACACGAACAAAACCCTTTGACCAGTCTTTGCCGCCAAACATGAGTTCCTTGAAATTGGAAAAGCCAACCCAATCTACGGTATTCTTTGGAGGAATGTGTTCCGGTGCGGAATAATTCGTAAATGCAACCGCTATGCTGAAAAGAAGAGGCACGACAACAAAAATCATGAGCATGACAACAGTCGGTGCAAGACCTGCAACAGGAAATGCCTTGTTTCCAAATTCCGAAATAAAGGACTTGTCTGAAGAAATCGTCTTCGTCCTGCAATATTCTTCATAAGTTTTTTTTGCACTCTTCACGGAAATAACATACAATGCCACGAAAAGAGCAATAAGTGCAATTGTAAGAATTCCATCTATAAGCATGTACATGGAATTGTTTCTAAGCTTTACAGGCACATCAGGCTGAGGCTCACCAAGAGTTATCAAATTGATTATCTTGCCGACAGTCAAAGGCAACGTAACCAAAAACAAAATCTCAACGGCTGCATAAAGAGCCCCTTTTATATATTGCTTCAGATAAATCAGATGAGCAAGCCCCATAAAGCACGAGGCAGCAGTCTTTATCTTTTTCAATGAACTTCCATCGGACTCCATCCGCATAAGCACACCTCTTTTATAATTATTCAGGGGTCCAAAAACTTAAGTTCAAAAACACCCCATACTGCTATTTTTTTTGAGAGAAAAGACTTGAATCACAAAAACTTACGTCTTCAGAGATAATCCAGAAACTAAATAATTTGCAACGTATGTTTTTCAATGTACAAGATGCATGAAACATGCATCCTGCACATATCTTTCAAAGCCCCAAAACAACTTCAGGACTTTATTTTAATCGGAAACCCTAAAAACAGAAATCTTCAGGGCCTTCACAAAATCAAAGACCGACAATTGTAGAATTACATGCATCAAGTTCAGACTGAACGTCTGCACCGTCCCAAATGTTCTTACAAGCATTGCCCATTGCTTCCCAGTAAGAAGCCATAGGTGGAATTGAAGGCATTGGGAATGCATAGTCAAGCTGCTTCAAGAAACCAGGAATATACTTGCTGTTAACAGGAGTCTCGATTGAAGGCATTGCACCTGTCAAGTCGAAACGAAGCTGCTGCATTTCAGGAGAAACAAGGAAAGCTGCGAAATCTGCCGCAACTTCAGGATTCTCAGAATATTCAGAAACGAACATAGCGCGTGTACCGCTGAATGATGCGCAAGGTTTTGTATCACCAGGAAGAGCTGGAAGAGGAGCTACGCCAAAGTTGAGTCCGGCATCTTCAAAGTTCTTTACGTTCCAAAGACCTGTAATGTGCATTGCAACTTCTCCAGACTGGAATGCGCCGTCACAGTAAGCTGTAGTAAGGTCTGCTGCAGGAATGTCAAGAACTGAGCGGAGACTCTGGAAGAATTTCATGCCCTTTACAGAAGCATTGCTGTTTACATTTGAGTTCTTTGTATCTGTTCCAGAAGGTCCAAAAAGACGATTACCTTCAGATGTTGTGAAAACAATCGTATAATATGCATTTCCTACATCCATGATGAATCCGCGTTTTCCTTCGTTTTCCTTGTTGAACTTTCCAACCCAAGAAACAAGGTCATCCCATGTCTTTGGAACATCATTGTCAGAAATAAGATCCTTATTATAGAAAAGAGCATATGTTTCAGCGCTTACAGGATATCCGTACATTTTTCCATCATATGTAAGAGCCTGAGAACATGCACCGAGAACAGAACCCTTCAAAGCATCTGCATTTACAGTTTCCTTGATGTGTCCACCGTTTACAAGCTCACCAAGCTTATCGTGAGGAGCTGCGAAAATATCCGGACCTGCTCCAGAAGGACCGTCAAGGGCAATCTGTCCTGCAGCATCGCCAAGCTCAACGTTGATATATTCAACAGTAACATTTGGATGAGTTTTCTTGTATGCTTCACCAGCCTGCTTTATAAACTCGTCAGGTCCCTGGTTTGATTCCCATACCTTCAAAGTAACTGCTTTACCAGCATCTTTTTTTGCAGATGCACCATCTTTTTTTGCACAACCGGTAAGTCCCATCAATACTGCAGACATTGCAGCAACTGACACCATGATACTTTTCTTCATTTTAATCCTCCTATAGTAATGAAGACACAAAGTTGACTCCAAAAGCATATGTTTTCAGAGACATCTCTGCAAATGCGAGCTTTAGAACCTTGCAATGCACAACCTTCAGCCAATCAGAAATCTAAAACTCACGGGAATCCAATAGAAACGCAAATCTGCGTCTTCCTAAAGTTCTCCATATCTAAAACGTAAAGTCAAAATCGAAACACATGATTCAACTCAACGAAAAGATTTTCTAATATTCAGTTCATAATTCACTTTCGTATGAACGGGAACATCTTTTTTTTCTATTATGCTGACTATGAGCTTTCCTATTTTTTTAGACAAAAGTCCAATGCTTACATTCAATGCAGTCACCGGAGGATTGCTGTTTTCAAGGACACTGCTGTCAAAAAAAGAAACAACCTGTATATCCTCAGGAATCTCATAATCATTTGACCTAAGCCACTTAAGCACGTTCACGCATACAAAATCATCAAGGCATACAAGGCATTCTGGATTATCCTTCAAAATTACCGGCAGAACACGCTCTACATCTTCAAGCGACATGATGTTCATGCAGTATATGTTTTCCGAAAAATCAACATGAAGATCTCGAAAGGCCTTCATGAATCCATTCACCCGCATTCTGTTCACGGTATGTTTTTCATCTCCGCCAAGAACAGCCGCCTTTTTCACGCCCCTTGAAATCATGAATTTCGTCATTTCAGCACAACCTTCAGTCTGGTCGCTGTCAATCTGAAAGACAGATTCATCGGGCGATGTACCTACGACGACAAAAGGAATGCCCACATTCTTAAGATACGAAACATTCTCATCATTTTCAACAATTCTCGTAAGAACAACACCATCAGCTTTTTTACCCTGCACAATCCTTACAAGCGGCGTAATGTCATTTTTTTTCTGAACAACAAGAATCACATCATATCCGCTTTTGTACACAGCCTCGGAAATTCCTACAAGACAGTTTTGAAAGAAGGGAATATCACATTTTTCAGAATCATCTGGAATAACAACGGCAATATTTTTAGATTCAGGCAAAGATTTTTTTTGTCCGGGAACATAATCATAATCCCTTGCCTTATCAAGAATCATTTTCCTTGTTTTTTCACTAATTCTTCCTTTTCCGTTCAATGCACGGGAAACCGTAGATTTTGAAACTCCAAGTTCTTTTGCGATTTTAGAAGTTGAAACTTTACAATCCATATTTGTATTCACCATGCACTTATTAGTTTATTACATTTTTTTTTAATATCAAGAAAAAATTAATTATCAACACGATTATTTTACACGTGTTGATAACTACTGTCAACTTTTAAAGTTACTTTAATTACAAAAACAGATACTTTTATATCAATTGGAAACGTAACAAGTTTTAACTAAAAATGATTTAAGATTATTTTAATTAACAAAAACACGTTTGGCGGGCAAAAAAAAGACGGCTCGACAAGCAAGCCATCTTAAAGCAAACTTAAAAAATCAATCTGTATACAATTTCTCAAGTTTATCCTTATACTTTTCTGCAATCCTATAACGCATCATTTCCTGTTTGGCACTAAGCTCAACACCAACCTCAAAAGGTTTTGTTATCATGGCAATCTTATTAATCCTTTCAAAAGACTTAAAACCATTTTTTGAAGTTATGGACTCAAACACCACAGATTCAATAAGCTTTCTGATCTGTTCCATCTCCACAAGCTCTTCAAAAGAACTGAATGCAATGCCATTTTCCTTTGCAAAAGACTCAACAGCATCCTGATCCGGAAGAATCAACGCAGTAAGATACCTCTGGTCCTCGCCCTTGTGGTTTGTTCCAAATACGACTGATGCCTTTATGTACATGGACTCATTTATCTTTGACTCAATAGGAAGCGGCTCTATGTTTTCACCTCCCATCAAGACTATGGTATCCTTCTTTCTTCCACGAAGCTGGATTTCATTATTGACGGAAAGAATGGCAATGTCACCAGTGTCAAACCATCCGTCCACGGTCATAACCTTGTCCGTAAGATCCGGCCTCTTGTAATACCCCTGCATGACGCATCCACCTTTTATCTGGAGGTTGCCTTTTTTGCATCTTCCAAGAATGATTCCATCTTCATCTACGACACGAACCTGAATTCCACGAAGAGGAGTACCGACATTTCTGTAAACAGGATCTGCACAAGGACGCACGCTGACAATCGGAGACGTTTCCGTAAGTCCGTATCCTTCAACAATATTCACGCCAATGGCCCAGAAAAATGCATCTATGTTTTCAGGATATGCGCCACCGCCTGCAATTCCGCACCTGAAATTCTTTCCAAGCATCTTCTTTATTTTCCTGAACACGAGCAAATTTCCCAAAAGCTTTACCGGATACAGCAAGAGCCACGGCAAAACAAGAACCGGCCACCAGAAACCAAGATAGTCGGCACCAAAGCGCACAACCCTTCTCCTGAGTTTTCTGTCAATAGAACACCATAGCTCTGCCTCGGAAACAAAAAACTTGAAAATTGAATATACAGATCCTCCGGTTTTCCTCATCTTGCGCCAAATTCCATCATAAACAGCTTCCCATACACGAGGAACTGCCGGCATAAGAACAGGGTCAAGTTTCTGCAAATCCTGGAGCATTATGCTTCCAATAGGCTTACTGTAACAAAGAGTACCGCCCTGACCGAGAATTACATATTCACATGCACGCTGGAAAGCATGCCAGACAGGAAGAACAAGAAGAGCCCTTTCTCCCGGATTAAGGAAAATTCTTTCCACGACTTCATCAAGCTGGCACATGATGTTTCCATATGTAAGCATTACGCCTTTCGGAGTGCCTGTGGTTCCTGATGTAAAAATTATAGTTGCAAGGTCACTTTTCTTTCCTTTTTCAAGTTCCTGTTCAATAACGTCTGGATGAAGTTTTCTCCAGTTATGGCCTTCTTCCACAAGATGCGGGAAACTGTAAAATTCAAGATTGTTTTCCCGGCACAAGTCAAGAGATTCCTGGCTCACTTCCTCAAAGGAAATGATTTTTTTGAGCGTAGGAACATTCTTGCATATCCTGCATATTTTCTTCACCTGCGTCTCATTCTCGACAACGCAGATTTTAACCTCTGCAAATGAAAGAATGTATGTAAGATCGGCTTCAGTGGCATCACAGCCTCGGGGAGTATCCACGCATCCAACAGAAAGAATTCCTATGTCCACCTGTTCCCATTCAACACGGTTGTCCGCAATGAGGCCTATCCTGTCACCGCGGCAAACACCAAGATTCAGCAGGGAACTTCCAAAATCAAGTGCACGCTGAAACATGTCATGATAATTGACTTCCACATACTCGCCACTTTTTTTCTTATAAAGCTGTGCAGAAATTTCCGGCCAAAGTTCGGCACTTTTTCTTATAAGCTTCGGCAATGTTTCTTCAAAAACTGTTACAGGCATATTCTTTCTCCAAATTCTAAAAGGTCGTCACAAAAGACAGACCACAGGAATCCTATCATTTGCTTTGACTGCTCTGAAAATGACATATCTTTAATTTTTGTATAGTATAAAATGAATTTTCAATGAATTCAATGAAATTTATGCAAATAACCCCCATTTTTAGGAATAAAAGTCAGTATATTACAATTTTAAGTCTTTATTTTATAATACATTTTTTGTAAAATAAATCCTCACAACTCAAAAAATGATTGACAATCAAACACAATAAAACTTAAACTATAAGAATGAGTGACTGGAATTCAGATTTATACCTAAAGTTTCAAAAACAGAGAACAGAACCTTCAAATGATTTTATGGCAAGGTTATCATTTCTTGAGCCAAAATCCATCTTGGACATAGGTTCAGGACCTGGAAACAGCACAAAAGTCCTGCACGACACTTTCAGAAACTCAGCCCTTACAGGTTCAGACATCTCTGCAAACATGCTAAAAAAAGCAAGGGAAAATTACCCTTTCATCAATTTCATAGAATTTGACGCATCAAAGGAAAGCTATGACATAGGAACATTCGATTTGGTGTTTTCAAACGCATGCTTTCAGTGGATTCCTAACCACACATCTCTCCTGCCCCACTTGATGACTTTGGTAAACGATGAAGGAACTCTTGCATTTCAAGTGCCAGAAATGGATGACGAGCCGATAGAAAAAATCATAAAATCAGAAATAAAAAAAGAAAAATGGAAAGACAAAAAGTTCACGAAAACAATATTCCACACGCTGACGGTAAAAGAATATCACGACACAATATCGTCTTTTGCAAACGAATTCGAAATCTGGAGAACAACATATTTTCACAGGCTTAAAAATCAGGAAGAAATCATTGAATGGTACAAGTCTACGGGATTGAAACCGTATCTTGAAAAACTTTCAAAGGAAGAAGAAAAAACATTTCTCGATTCAATCCTTGACGAAGTGAAAAAAAGCTATCCATTGCAGAAAAACGGAGAAGTTTTATTTAAAATTCCTCGTCTTTTCGTAACGATAAAAAAGACACAATCCTAAAAATCAAGAACATCTCCGAAAATTGCAATTTTTAGAATTTTCCCAAGTTCTGAAAGGCTCATGATGCCGAAAACACACCCTTCACGACAAAAAAATCCCTGAATGCAGACCAATTGCTTGACCGCAATCCAAGGATTTTCGAAATGTCATTTCATTTGGAAATGCACATTATTTTGCTTCAGCAGCTTTTCCTGATTTCTGAACGAGAACCATGCAGAGAAGAAGAGCTATTGCATAAAGAACAACGGTAAAATAAAGCACGTTCTGATATCCTGTAGGATTTACCATTACAGCCTTTGCTCCGTCCTTTGCAATGTCCACAAAATTTCCAGTATGGTTTACGATGTATGTTGCAACCTGGTTTCCTGTAAGACCTGCAAAAGCCCATGCAGAAAGTGTTATTCCATGAATTGCGCTGATTGAACCCATTCCGTAGTGGTCTGAAAGAAGTGTCGGAACATTTGAGAAACCGCCACCGTATCCTGCGTTTACAAAGAAAATCAATGCAAGAACCAAAACGATGAGGAGTACATTGCCCTGACCGTTCATGATTCCGCCAGTTGCCATTACAAGAACAGTAAATGCTATGGAAAGGATGAAAATGAGCTTGTAGATTGTGTTTCTGTCCTTGAGCTTGTCTGCCCATGCAGAGAATCCAAGTCTTCCTCCGGCATTGAAAATGGCAGAAATAGTTGAAATGATTCCTACAAACTGTGCAAGACCTACGCACTTTACAATCTGCTTTTCCTGAGAAATAAGTGCAAGACCGCAAGTAATGTTGATGTAGAACATGAACCATATTCCAAGATAATTTCTTACAGGCTTTGTCTTGATAGTGGCAAGAACACCCTGAGACTTGTCCTTTTTCTGAGGCTCAACCCATCCGTCTGGTTTTTTAAGAAGAAGATGACCTGCGAACATCATGACAAAATATACAACGGCAAGAATATAGAACATTTTGAAAATGCCTACGCTTGACAAAAGATTCTGCATGATAGGAGATGCAATTGCCTTTGCGGCACCAAATCCTGCTACTGCAAGACCTGTTGCAAGACCTTTTCTGTCACTGAACCAGAGCATGAGTGTCTTTACAGGAGAAAGATAACCTGTTCCAAGACCGATACCCATGATGAAACCGTATGAGAGGTAGATTCCTACAAGAGAAACTACGCTACCCTTGTGATTTCCACCATACTGAATGAAAAAAGCAGTACCAACAAGACCAAGTGCAAAACAAATCGTAGCAATCAGTGATGATTTATGAATATTCTTCTCTACGACATTACCCATGAATGCGGCAGACATTCCAAGGAAGAATATTGCGAAACTGAATGCCCATTCTACGGCACCCTTTGAAAAGCCGATATAATCAGCTATTTCCTGGCTGAAAATTGACCAGCAGTAAACTGTTCCGATGCTGCAATGCAAAAGCAATGCAGGAATTGCAGCTCGTGTCCATTTGTTGTTCATGGATTTACCTCTTATTTTATTGGAGCCCCCAAAATATTTTAAGGACAGCCTTTGTTTTTGGAGCTTCAATTTTTAAAAACGCCCCATTTTGCAGAACAAATTATAGTATATTTTACTACCATTATACAACCTTTATTATAAAAAAAAAGGAGTATTGCAGGAAACATCAAATTTCAAACAATACTCCATATAAAACGATTCCAAAAATTACAATTCTTAGAAATGACCAAAATCAAATTGCAAATCAGTTGGATTCAGCAGCTCCAGGAAGCCCTATATCTTTTCTGAAGAACATGCCGTCAAATTTTACGCCTTCCATGGCACTGTATGCATTTTTCCAGGCATCATCAAAAGTATCACCATATGCAGAACATGCAAGAACACGGCCACCGCTCGTAACAAGCTTTTCGCCGTCCGCACCATTGCCTTCGACAGCACCAGCAATGAAGACTTTTGCATAAGCATTCGCAATCTTTTCGACGTCAATTCTTATGCCCATGCCCTTTTTATATGACTTCGGATATCCGCCGCTTACAGCAACAGGTGCAACAACATATCCTTTTTTCCAGCTTACGTCAAAATCTTTCAGAGTGCCTTCAGTTATGGACTTGCAAAGAGATGCAAAATCAAAATCCATGAGAGGAAGAACAGCCTGAGTTTCAGGGTCACCAAGACGAACATTGTATTCTATTACCTTTGGACCATTTTTCGTAAGCATGAGACCAAAGAAGATAAATCCGCGATAGTCAAAACCTTCAGCTTCAATTCCCTTGAGTGTAGGTTCAAGAATATCCTTTTCAAACTGCTTGAGGATTTCAGGAGTTACGTCATCGACAGGAGCTACAGCACCCATTCCACCGGTATTAGGACCTTTTGCACCATCCAAAAGACGCTTGTGGTCACGGGCACTCATAAAAGGAACAATGCAAGACTTGCCTTTTGACGAAAGTTCAGGAGTAACGCTGACAGCCGCGAGAACGGAAATCTCAGTTCCCCTCATGTATTCTTCTATTACAAGCTTTCTTCCTGCATCTCCAACAAGGGAACCTGTCATAAGCTCTTCTACGGCATTCAATGCATCTTCAAGATTCAGGGCAACAACAACACCCTTTCCCGCAGCAAGACCGTCTGCTTTCAATACGATTGGAGCACCATGATTTTTGACATATTCAAGAGCTTTCTCTTTGTCCGTAAAAGTCTTGCTCGAAGCGCATGCAACACCATACTTCTGCATGAATTCCTTTGCAAAATCCTTGCTAGCTTCAAGTTCGGCAGGAGCTTTTTTTGTGCCTACAGTAGGAATGCCTGCATCCCACATCTTGTCGGCAAGTCCTTCAGACAACGGATTCTCAGGTCCAACGACACACATGTCGCAACCATTTTCCCTTGCAATCCGGATAAAATCATCATGTGTCTTTCCTTCAACATTGCGGCATTTACACTCAAATGCTGTACCGCCGTTTCCAGGAGCACAGATTACTTCATCCACGGAACTGCTTTGTGCGAGTTTCCAGGCAATAGCATGTTCACGACCACCATTTCCAACAACAAGTATCTTCATGCCTACATATTAATGGATTATGGAGTTTTTTTCAATCAGTCACATTTGGGGCAAAATCAAAAACGCCAAGGGATTTCTAAAAACTTCAGTTTTTGGAGGTTTCTCTGAAATTGCGACGTTCCGAGCCTTGTAATTTCAAAGCTTGGAACTCGGTGACATCTCTAAAAACATTTTTTAGAGACGCCCTCAATCTATGAAAATATAATCATTAAAATAAACAGAACGAATCTTTCCGATTACAAGAATTCCATTTATGATGTGAAGAAGATCTTCCTTTATGGTCTGCTCATCTTTCGAACGCAAATCATCAAGAGTATAACTTGAAAAATAGCTCACGATAAGATTCTTTATCTGAACATCCTTTTGTGAAAGCTCCTCAAAAAGGCTTTTGTCACCCTGTGCATATGAAAACCACGGATTCACGACAACAACATCGGGACTGTCACCTTCGTTTTCAGGCTGCAGCGTTATCCTGAGCTGGCCGATTGCAGTATATGCGTCAACATTGTTTTCCTTTCCGCGGCTTATGTTTGACGCACTTTCTTTGTCACCGCTTTTTTTTACAGATGGCCCTGAAATGTACGAATATGCAGAACCCACAATAATTGCAAGACACAAAATGCCCGCTATGAAACCTAAAATCCTATTCAGCATACATAATCCTTTACAAGCGCAAATGTCCTTGAATTAGAAGGAATTCTCGCAGAAATCTCAACAGAATCATCAAGCCATTCTTCCTTTTCTATGGTACCGTTTTTCCTTACAAGCTCAACAAGATTGCATTCAGAAAGGCTGAACTTGAAATCGTGAAGATGGCCAAGAAGATTTTCAACAAGGCATTCGTGTATTTTGTCAAATCCCATTTCAGTCTTTGCGCTTACATGAATTGCATCGGGAAAAAGAGACTTAAGGTTTGCCACAACGGCATCATCTTTTTCTATAAGTTCATATTTGTTAAGGAGGATTTTTCTTGGAATTTCAGAAGCCCCTATTTCACCCAAAACCTTAATTACCTGATTGTACTGAAATTCTGCATTCTCATCGGAAGCATCCACAACCACAAGAAGATAGTCGGCAGAATTTGTTTCCTCAAGGGTCGATTTAAAAGCATCTATCAAGCTGTGGGGAAGATTTGAAATGAAACCGACCGTATCTGTCATGAGAATCTGACTTGCATCTGAAAGATTCATTTTTCTTGTAGTAGGATCGAGAGTCGCAAAAAGCTCATTTTCCACAAAAACGTCAGCACCGGTAAGTGCGTTGAGGAGGCTGGACTTTCCTGCATTAGTGTAACCTACAAGGGCACAAGACGGCACTTTCATGCGTTCCCTCTGCTTTCTCTGGGTTTCACGGCTCAAGACAACCTGCTCAAGTTCTTTTTTGAGCTGAATGATTTTTTCTTCAATCTGCCTTCTGTCAAGTTCTTTCTGCGTCTCACCGCTACCCTTGTTTCCAAAAGCACCGCCTCTTTGGCGAGCCATGTCACCATACATGTGGCTCAAGCGTGGAAGAGAATACACAAGGCGAGCAAGTTCCACCTGGAGTGACGCTTCCCTAGTACGTGCCCTCTGGTCAAAAATCCTTATTATAACCTCATTTCTGTCAAAAACAGGCATGGTCGCAAGCTTTTCCCAGTTTCGCTGCTTGGAAGGATCTATGGTCCAGTCAAATATTATGCATTCTGCAAAACACTCTTTCGCACTGTCGACAATTTCCTGTGCCTTTCCCGTACCGATGCCATACACAGGAGTCGGTTCTATCCTTGCAAGAACCATCATTCCGGCAACTTCCATACCCAAAGTTTTCACAAGACCCTTCAACTCGGCAGGAATTGCATCATCTTTATTTGGAGCGCCAACCAAAAAACATTTGATTTTTTTCTCTTCTTCTTGTTTTAATTCTACCATTTTTTCAGTATAATATGTTTACGAGTAATAGAAAAGTGTTTTTTTCCGATAATATTGATGAGGTCTTTTTCGGACTTCAGTTTTAAAGACAACTTTTAAAAATCAGGAAACTGTTTTTCAAAGATCTGGAGTAAATTGTGTCTTCAACAGTAAAAGTATCATTCTGTCTGCTAATTTCCATCATCCTGTACATGGGAGGACTGTATTTTTCATATACAGGCGGATTCAAGGCATTGGAATTAAGGTTCTATGAACCAAGAGTAATTGAAAACATTGACAAAAAACTTTCTGAAATCCAGGAAAACTATAAGGCATATTCTTCAGAACTTGATAACGAATTCAGAATCTTCCTTAAGGGCAAATCCGTAAAGTCATACATTGAAAGGGAACCTTCAAAAGAAAAGATGGATGAACGAGACCAAAAAGCAGGACTCCTCTTCCAAAAACTAATCGGTCTTGAAGGAATGAGGCTTGTAGAAAGCGACGGAATCCACATACATTTCAGCACATATCGTGAAGATATCCTTTCTGAATCTGAAAAACTCATCGCATACACAAACTACACCGACATCAACAAGGTGCCATACAGTCTGCTTGAGGCAAAAGACGGAGAAACAAATACAAAAATTTACTTCGACAGCGTCAAAAACAAACTCATTTTCAGCTATCCGTTTTACGATGTATACACTGCATACAGGGGAACATTTCTTTTCTACGTGTCTGGAAGCGATTTTACACGATATCTTACGGACAACGGTGTGGTTCAGCTGAACACAAGGGGAGCTGTAGTTTCACCGAAAGGATTTGTATTCAACATTCCGTTTGCAGGCAGAGTGCAGCTTGTACAGAAAATAGAAGAACTCTGGAGCAAAAAAAATTCAAAAGTTGAAAAGCTCATTGAATCTGATGAAAAGAAAGACAACCTTTTCGTAATCACAAACACATACAACGACATGAAAACCGGCTGGATTTCTCCACAGACTGCATTTGAATTCTCACCAATCGAAAAACAATCGCTTTTGATATGCCTTTTCATAACACTGTTCCTCATAATCTTCATTCTGTTCAACCTGAAACAGGAAGACATGGTAATCGTAAGGAGAAGAATAAGAAGATTCCAGTACGAACTCCTGAAAGAATATATAGAAAGAAAAGACACCAAGGACTGGAAATCTCTTGCAAAGGAAATAACGCAGCGCAAGGTGGACATAAACAGCGAGATAAAGCACAGCCTTGGAAGAACTGCAAAAAAACATTCCCATGAAGTTGACGAAATGCTTGAAGCAAGCTGGACGGACATAGTTGCGGCAATGAGCGGAAACGTTGCGGCATTCCGCAGAATGAGGGAAGAAAAACATTCAGACCCAATAGAAGAAATTTCAATCCGTGACGTAAAAATAAAGCCAAGCGTAAATCAGCCTGTCGTAACACCGGTAATTCCTGTTGCAGTCGAGCAACTAAAAAATGCGGACCAGTCAGGAACACAAGAAGACATTGAAGAGCTTGAAGAAATTCCTGATGCAGAGCCTGTCGAGGAGCTTGAAGAAATTGCCGATGCAGAGCCTGTCGAGGAGCTTGAAGAACTTTCTGATGCAGAGCCTGTCGAAGAGCTTGAAGAAATTCCTGATGCAGAGCCTGTCGAGGAACTTGAAGAGATTGCCGATGCAGAGCCTGTCGAGGAGCTTGAAGAGATTGCCGATGCAGAGCCTGTCGAGGAGCTTGAAGAAATTTCTGATGCAGAACCTGTCGAGGAGCTTGAAGAGATTGCCGATGCAGAACCTGTCGAGGAGCTTGAAGAGATTGCCGATGCAGAGCCTGTCGAGGAGCTTGAAGAGATTGCCGATGCAGAACCTGTCGAGGAGCTTGAAGAAATTCCTGATGCAGAGCCTGTCGAGGAGCTTGAAGAGATTCCTGATGCTGAAATTGATGATATTTTTAGAGAAGCAAAAATTGCAAACAACAACATCGCAAATCTTTCAAAGCCAGCCTACGAAAACATTGAAGAATATGGTTCCTTTATTGACCTCACAAAACTTGACGTTCAGGAAATTTCACTTGAAGAGGCACAAAAGGAATTTGATTCAGTTCCAGTAGACGAACAGACTGCAAAAGCTGCTGAAAAAGCAAAGGAAGATGCCAAAAACAGCTTTACAATCTTCGCACCAGATTTCGGCGAATTCTGACGCAGGCAAAAAAACTGCAACCACATCCGTAAACTCAACCCCAAAAGCTTTTATTCCCCCTGTGGATAAAACAAGACATGCTGGCTGCTGATAAAATAAGCTTTCGCATAAACATGGATGCCAGCTTTTCCGGCAAACAACATGCCCCCCATCATGATGAGACTGCTAAAAAGCCGAAATCGCGCTGGTTGAGCATCTGTCGAAACCACCATATATAGGGGTTATTGCCATTTCAACAGGCTCAATGACCACATTGTTTTTCGAAAATCAGGACTTTTTCAGTGACTTCCATCATGATAAACCGTATTTTTCCGTATACATTGGCATCCTCAAAATAAGGAAACGCAAAAATAACCAAATTCACACTTCCTTAAAATAAGGAAACGCAAAATAAGTCAAATTCACACTTCCTTAAAATAAGGAAACGCAAAATAAGTCAAATTCACACTTCCTTAAAATAAGGAAACGCAAAATAAGTTAAATTCACACTTCCTTAAAATAAGGAAACGCAAAATAAGCCAAATTCACACTTCCTCAAAATAAGGAAACGCAAAAATAACCAAATTCATACTTCCTTAAAATAAGGAAACGCAAAATAAGTCAAATTCACACTTCCTTAAAATAAGGAAACGCAAAATAAGTCAAATTCACACTTCCTTAAAATAAG
>JAZQMW010000023.1:0-11114 GCA_045627025.1 Treponema sp.
CACAGCCATAAAGACTGATACAAGCACAAAACGCATGGAACAGATAAAAAGGCTCAACGGAATTCTTGAAACGGTAAACAAGAATGAAAAAATGGAATTTGAACTTCCGTTCACCCTTAAGCAAAAAGAATTCGTGGAAGAAATTCTGGAACTTGACAGCTCAAACACAGCCATAAAGACTGATACAAGCACAAAACGCATGGAACAGATAAAAAGGCTCAACGGAATTCTTGAAACGGTAAACAAGAATGCAATATATCAGACTACACCTTTCAAGTCTCCTACGACATCGCAAAGGAAAACGGCATTTTTCGGAGACAGGCGGACATACAAGTATACAACCGGAAAATCATCGACAAGCCTTCACTTTGGAACTGATTACGGAGTTCCGACAGGTTCTGAAGTCACATCATGCGCACAGGGAAAAGTCGTGCTTGTGGAAGACAGGGTTTCTACAGGATGGAGCGTAGTCATAGAACATCTTCCGGGACTTTACAGCCTTTACTACCACATGAGCGAACCAAAGGTAAAGACAGGAGATAATGTAAAGCAGGGACAGCTTGTAGGACTCAGCGGAGCAACAGGGCTTGCCACAGGACCTCACCTCCACTGGGAAATAAGGCTGAACATGGAAGCCGTGAATCCGGACTTTTTCGTAGATTCATTCAGCATAGAAAACTGAAATCCGTTTTGATGAGTCACGAAATGTGACAAAACACCAGTGATTTCACAGAAAATTTCAGGAAAGCAACAGGCAAAGACAAAATATTACGGGTCTTGCATTGCTTTCCTGCATGCTATTTCACGAGGGCAACAAACTCATCTTCCGATATTACAGGAATTCCAAGTTCAAGAGCCTTCTTATTTTTGGAAGAACCGCTTCCTGCGTCATTCGTCACAAGATAGCTCAAGCCCCTTACAACCGAAGACTTGACAGTTCCACCTTTTTCTTTTACAAGATTCTGGGCATCAGCACGCTTCATCGTGTGAAGTTCACCCGTAAAGCAAAAAGAAAGTCCCATGAGTTTTCCGCCGGATTTTTCCTCTACTGTTATTATTCCATGCTCCGTAAGAAAAAGAATTTCATCCCTGTTTTCAGCAATGCCAGATACAAGGGTATGGGCCGTAATCTCAGCAAACCTGTATACAGAAGAAATTGATTCCTCAGATGCATCAAGAAATTTCTGAAGCGTGTCAAAACCTCCTGAAACAAGGCTTTCAACAACAGTCTCTCCTATTCCCTCTATGTCAAACCCGGCTATGAATTTTGCAAGGCTGACTTTTCTCCTAGACTGTATGGATTCATAAACCTTTTGTGCGCCCAGAGACTTCTTGTCTTTTCTAAGACTTTCCTCGTCAAGAAAATAAGGTGCAAGATCAGAAACAGCAAGGCCATAAAAATCGGACACCGACTTTACCCTGCCCGTATTGAAAAGCTCAGTTACAAGCGTTTCCCCAAGATCACGTATGTCCAAAACCTGAACCCACTTGAGGAGCCTGTGAAGGATCTTCTTCGGACAAGACTTGTTCGGACAATAAAGCCTGGTACCTTCATCAACAAGACTTGAACCGCAGACGGAACACGTCTTTGGAACTTCTATGTCATTAAGGTTTTCGCCAGGATTTTCAGGAAGCACATTGCATATTTTCGGAATGATTTCACCTCGCTTCACGACAACGACATGAGATCCAATTTTTATGCCGAGAGAATGCATCGTATTTGTGTTGGCAAGGCTTGCCCTTTTTACCGTCGTGCCATTAAGCTCAACAGGATCAAACACTGCAACCGGCGTATAAGTTGCCCCGGATTCATTCCATTCAACGCTTCTAAGTATGGATACGGCTTCTTCCAGAGAAAACTTGAACGCAATCTGCCTGTCCGGACGAGCACGCATTGCATCATCATGATCTACGACACGCTCCTTTATGACAAGACCGTCTATATCATATTCAAGGCTTTTCCTTGTTTCCATGACTTCTGCACGATAACTTATGACCTCATCCGGCGACTTGCAGACATGAAGAGGAACTACGTTAAATCCCTGTTTTTTCAAAAAACAAAGCTTTTCCTCCTCATCGGAAAAAGGCTGTCTGCCTGTAGTAGACCAAACATCATATGTAATGAGAGTAAGATATTCGCTGCCTTCTCCGTCTTTTCTTTTCATCAATCCGTTTGCTGCATTACGGCAGTTTGCCTTGTCGGCAAAAAAATTTTCATGCACGTCATGTGTCATTATTACTTCACCACGGACACCTCCCGTGAAGTTTCCGTCAATTTTTTTCACGACACCGTTCATTTTGACGGCATTGTCGGTAATGACATCGCCTGTGGTTCCATCACCGCGCGTTACGGCACGAAGCAGCACACCGTCTGCATATTGAAGCTCAAGGCTTGCACCGTCAAGCTTATGCTCGACAAGATATTCAGAATAAGAATGACTTTCAGCCCAGTCAAGGAATTCTTCAGGGCTGGATGCCTTTTCCTGGCTTCCCATCGGCATGACATGCGGTGCCTTCAGGAAATTTCCGCTGTCCGCACCAACTTTATGAAGGATGGGATTCGCACCGTCAAGTTTTTTAAGCTCATCCCAAAGCTTGTCGAATTCACTGTCTTCAATCTCGGCTTCTCCGTTATAATATGATTTTTGATAGCGGACAATAAGGGTTTCAAGCTTCTTTATGCGTTCATGCCTGTTTTTTTCAGACAATTCATCCAGGTCAAATAATGTATCACTCATTTTTTCGTAAAAATCAATTCATAAATATTGCGGCCTGCATCAAGACCTTTCTGTTCAAATTTTGTACGGGGCCTCCACTCCTGATGCGGAGCATATCCGTCATACCTGTTTTCAAGGCCTTCGGTGAGCGAGAGTTCTGAAAGCGCACTTTCGGCATACTCCTGCCAGTCAGTGGCAAAATAAAGGTATCCGCCAGGGGCAAGTTTTTTTGCAAGAAGATCAGTTCTTGGCCTTGAAAGCATTCGTCTTTTATGATGTTTTTTCTTAGGCCATGGATCTGGGAAAAATATGTGGAATGCTTCTATCGAATCATCCGGTATCATGGTCTCAAGAATTTCAAGAGCATCATGCTGTATGATGTAAAGGTTTTTAAGGTTCTTGTTTTTTATGTCACCCAAAAGCCTGCCGACACCAGGAACATGCACTTCGCATCCAAGATAATTCATGTCAGGATTTTTCTCGGCAATGATGGATGTCGCATGCCCCATGCCAAACCCAATTTCCATCGTCACCGGATTCGCATTATTGAAAATCTCAGTAAAATTAAGCGTCTTGTGCTCAAACGGAATGCACCATACCTGCTCAAGTTCCTCAATATTCCGTTTCTCACTTTCGGTAAGACGTCCAGCCCTTATGACAAAAGTCTTTACAGGCCTGTAAAAAAGTTCCGAAGAATTGTCGCCTTCTATCGGAACAACATCACTTTCACGGGACGCACCCGTCTCATCACCATTGTTTTGCAAATCATCATTCGGCATATAACATTCCTTATTGGAACCTCTAAAAACTGCAATTCCTAGAGGTAACTTCAAAAAAACGATATTCCAAGACTTGGAACTCGCCGGGCATCCCCAAATAGTATTTTTCAGAGATGCCCTATGGATGTCCTGAATCAAAAGGACAATTCCAATCTATTTTGCTTCTGCTTTCTTTAAGTCTACAGAAGGCATTATACAGATTATTCCATTATTTTCAATACAGTAGCATATTCTTGTACTTGAGGCACCAGGAACATCATTCAGAATGTCCTCATCGCAACTCCAGCTGTCCTTGTATCCGTCAAAATACAAAAGCTCTCCTGTCTCAGAATATACCGCAATCTTGCTGACATACGGAAGCTCTATCACGCCCGGAAAATCAGAAGCCTTCTTTTCAAGAAACTTATTCGGATAGATAAGGGTAAACTCCACATGGTCTTCCCTTTCCGAGCGATCTTCGTAAGTGACATCATAATGTCCCGAAGGGAAAAAAAACTTCTCAGACGATACGAAATTCGAATACCCTATCCATTTCCTGTCATTTTCCTCTATTTTGCAAAGCTCGTCAGTTTCCCAATAAAGGCCTGATGACGTATGCTCAAAAGTCATTCTGGACGCATCTCCAATTTCACTTGAAACTTTGGAAAACAACGAAAGCCTCATTTCAGGAGCAGATTCCCCATCCTTGAAATCAAAGACAACTGACGATGATACGTCAGAAACATCAGGAGAATCATTTGAGCATGAAATGCATGCGGCAGCTGTCAATGAGAAAACAAATATCCTCAGGCAAACAAAACACTTCGGATGCATATTCTAGAAATTGAACTTAAGGTTTATGACGGTAAGATCACTTCGTGACGACTGATTGACAATGGAATCAAACTTTACATTCACCTTCTTGCAGGCATCTTCAAGATATGAAAAATAATACAATCCCAAATCGGTGCCATCCTGACCTTCCGGCATCTGCCTGTAGAAATCAATAAGAGATTTCTTATTCAAGTTTGCGGACATCTTGCTTTCAAGATTTTCCTTGACTTCCTGGAATTCATCATCCTTGTTGTAAAGGGTAATCTGAAGCAATCCCTGTTTTCCAATTGCCGCAGAACCGCCGCCCAATGTCCATGAAAGGAATACGAGCTCTTTTTTTCTCTGAAGTTCCTTTACGATTTTTGCACGTATTTCAGGATCAAAGATAAGGGTATCAGGATTCTCAATTCCCTGGTACAAAACCTTTGCGGCTTTTTTCAAATTGTTGTTCTCACTGTTAAGCGCAAGTTCCATAACCATTACCGAAATGTATTCAGCTACCTTGGACTTGGACATGTAGACGCTAAGATACTGCCTCAGGATGTTTAATATTTCCGAAAATCCGTCAGTCTTGAAAAATTTCGTAATTATGTACCAATTCATCAGGCTGAGTCTGTTAAGGATTTTTTCAGTCATGAGGAGATATATGTTTTTCTCTTCGGGAGAATACTCGCTGTTGCCAAGAATTCCCTGCCATACAGGTTCGAGTATTGTCTTCCTTGCCTGATGCACCACAGCTTCTTTCATTGTAAGCGCATTCCTAAGCTGCTTGTCGGGAATGGATGTCTTTTCATCAATGAGGTTTGAAGGATTATTCCTGTTGTGATTCCTTACGCACTCGCATTTTATCAATTCACCATATATATCCTTGTCAAACTGCTTGTAAAGAATGGAGAAAACAATCAACTTGGACAAATCCATGACTTCCTGCCTCTTGGACACAAATTCAGGCATGGAAATCTCCATTTTTGAGACATAGTCAAGCATTATCATATTCTGCAGTGAAGCCGGAGAAAAATGCTCCATACTGACACCATGTGCATAACGGTTGTCTGCCAGAGGGAGATTCAAAAGCTGTTTTTTGTGACTTAAAAAATGAGAGGTTCCCTCTTCTGTTAGGATCACCTTTAAGGGTAAATCAAGGATAAATTTCTTCTTCTCAGCCATATATATTGCACACTCCTAGATATATATAACATTATATAACATGAAATACCCATTGTAAAGCAATTCTATAGGGAACCACTAAAAATTCAATTTTTGAGTCACCGCCAAGGCTAAAATCCAATTTCAAAAGACAAAAAAAACTGCCCCAGGCATTCTTTTTCCGAAGCGGATAAAAAAATATTGCAAAATCATGGGGGCGCTTTACTTGCAAACAAACCGCCAAAACTTTATATTGTATTGTATGAACAGAACATGCATGAGATTGTTTTATCTCATAACGGTCTTCCTATCCTGCACAGTAAAATCATTCTCATACACCGGCCGACGACTGTCAGACCATCTGGAAAACACACTGCATGAAAACGGCGTGAAATTTGAAACCCTTTCACCAGCCCCATTCTCGGACAGGGACTTCCCGGAAAACATCGTCATAAAGATTCCTTCGAAAAATGAAGAGCCTGACTCCCATACGCGGATAAGCAATGCGGTTTTCTGCTTTACCCAGGAATTTTTTCAGGAAAATCCAGTTTTTTTCATGGACCTCATAAACATCACCGAGGAAAAAAACTTAAGCTACGGAGTAACTTTTCTTTTTTCTGCCGACAGGGAAACAAGGACTCTTTCCGCAAAGGAAAAAAGCCGCTCTTTCGTAGACTGCTTTTTGGAATCAAACGGAGAAAATCAGGAATCATGTGCTGTCGTATTCATAAATGAAAAGCATTCGTCAAATTTCATCGTGTCGGAAGGTGCATCCGAAATCTCGCCCCAGTGGCTCGTACAGTCCATAAAAGAATCTGCGTCAAAAAGTTCAAAAAAAATATCATCAAAGGGAGCGCTGCTTTATCTTTACAAATCAAGTGCATTCTCGGAAAACACAATGGTGTCATCCTTTCTTGAAAATGAAATTCCCGCAGCCGGAGTTCCTGTTGGGATTTCAGAATCGGACATGGAGTTCATTCTTACACTTGAAGATACACTGGACACATCAAGAAGCGATGTCTGGAACAGACATTACAACAACCTAACGATAGGTTTTACGGACATATGGCTCAACGAATCCATACTGACGGCCCTGTATCTCCTCATAATCACCTTTTCACTTTTTTCCATATGCTTCACGTCGTTCATAAACACCGGCAGCAACGTCGCCACAATAAAGGACTTTTCAAGGGCATGGTATCTCATTCCAATCTACATAACGATTGCTTCATGCACGTTTTTCTTTTTTCAGGAAGCATTCTCCTTCACCGACAAAAACCCAATCGTTTTTTTCGCAATGAAACTGTTTCCGTCGCTGTTCACCCTTTTCCTCATAATCGTTTTTCAAATAATAATGAAATTCAAGGTTTCATACTCAGCCTTCACAATCCTCAAAAACACGGTCTGCATACTGAACATATTCGTATTCACGACCATCGACATCACGCTGATGTTCATATTTTTCACAGAATACCTGATAGTATTCCTGTTCAGAAAATCAAAAAACTCAATAGTGAACATAATTTCTTTCCTGCTGATGATACTTCCGTTCGCATACCTCTTTTCGGAAATATACCTTTACGTTGATGACGCAAAGCTCCTGTACCTCATGAAAACATCATTTCGGGAAACATTCCTCCTGTCGCTCATGGTGACTCCGTTCGTTTTCAAATGGGGAGAACTGCTGCTTGCAAACGAAGTCATAGACACGAAAAAAGGATTCACAAAATCCCAGACCCTCAGGGGTATTTCTACGACACTCTGCGCCATGGCATTCCTTGCATCGTCATACGCAGCAGTATTCCACATGCTGTCTTCAGAAAAAAACATGCCCAAGACAAAATACCACATAATCGAATCCGAAAGAGAAATCGTGGACATAACAAGCAGCGACAAAGACAACATTGACCTGCTGTCAAGAAAAATAAGCATATCCGCCAAAAACGGATTGCGTGCGGAAAGATATGAAGTTTCAATAGAATCACTCGACGGAATACCGCTATACGAATGCAATTTCGACTATGAGTCAAAAGGAGCAAACTCAGTGAGAATAATCATTCCAGACCAGCCGGAGGGAACCGTAGACATATCGTACAGCCTTGACTATGGAGTCGGAAGCATACTGACCGTAGATGCATACATTCACAAAGACATGTCCTTCATGCTTCACAAAAAGACAACCGTCACAATCGGCGGAGGAAGCAAATGACGGAAAAAAAAGACAGGATATACCTGCACGTGGATCTTGACGCGTTCTTTGCGTCAGTTGAGCAGCATGACCATCCGGAATACAGGGGAAAACCAGTGATTGTCGGAGGACTTCCGGAAGACAGGCGTTCTGTCGTATCCACAGCATCATACGAGGCAAGAAAATATGGCGTGCATTCGGCACTTCCCGTCGCGCTCGCATCCAGGCTTTGCCCGAACGGAATATTCTTGAGGGGAAACTACAAAAGGTATTCTGAAATATCACACTGCATAATGGAAATATTCAGAAACTACTCTCCGGACGTAACGCAAATGTCAATCGATGAGGCATTCATCGACATAACGGGAACGGAAAGACTTTTCGGAACCCCGCAGGAAACAGCCCGGAAAATAAAAAATGAAGTACTCGAAAAGACGGGACTCACGGTAAGCATAGGAATCGCATGCACGAAATACGTAGCAAAGATAGCCTCAGGATACAGAAAGCCTGACGGAATCACGTTTGTACCCAAGGGAAAAGAAGAAGATTTCATGCTGTCGCTTCCCCTTGAAAAACTTTGGGGAGTGGGCACAAAGACCCTTTCAAGACTCAAAAGCGCGGGATTTTTCACAATGAAAGACATTCACTCAAAAAGCAAAGGTCTTCTTGTGGCGATTTTCGGAGACTGCATGGGAACATTTCTCTACAATGCCGTAAGGGGGAACAGGGAACTTGATTTTGGGGGAGATGCAAAAAACAGGAGCATAAGCGAAGAACATACATTCGAATATGACATTACAGACCGCTATGCCGTCGACACGGCCCTCATGGAACTTTCAAACCACATACACTGGAAGATGATGAAGGAAAACATCCGTGCAAGGACAATTGTGCTTAAGGTAAGGTATGAAGATTTCTGCACCGTGACGGTAAGGGAAACATACGAAGTTCCTTTCATGAACGCTGACGATTTCTTTGAAAGATGCAGAACCCTTTTCTCAAAAAAAGTGGAATTTGAAAAAAGCATAAGGCTTCTTGGCGTTGGAGTCTCGAGCATAGAAGCAAATGAAAAGCCCCTGCAAAAAGAGCTTTTTGACTTCGGAAACGAAAAAAAATCAAAAGTCGAAAAGGCAATATTCGAGATGGAAAAGAAAAACCCCAGGCTGAAAATGAAAAAAGCCAGGATTCTTCTTAACTCCGACTAAATTTCCAAAAACACACCCTGCATTCTGCGCATCAAACGGGCGCTACATTTTTTCGGACGTGGATTTCATGGCCTTGTATTTAGTGTCGTAAAACCGCACCAGGGAACCGTCTATCCATCCCTTTTCAGTCTTATACCACACCTTGTACTCGGAAGAATTCCTCATCTCAGACTTCTTGGAATCTTTTTTTACGCTGCGATTCTTTCTGGAAGCCCTGAGGATTTCCTCTTCCTGGAGTTCAATGTAATTTTCCGCAATTTCCTCGGAATTCTCGATTTTTACAAAATGCATGCCCGATACCATGAAGATGTCATTCTTTCTCGCATGGTCAAGGACACGGCTTTCAAATTCAGGCTTATCATAAAATGAAACGTATGAGACATCGACAGCAATCCACTGTATGTCAGGAGCCGCATTCACCAAATCATCATTGTCAAGCACAATAGGATCCGACTTGTAGCAGCCGGAAAAAAGAATGCATAATGCACAGGCAAAAAAGATTTTTACCGTCATATAATCCCGCCGTTAAAGGATGGCTCAAAAAACATGCTTTGAATCCAATCCATAAAATGCAATCCCGAAAATCCGCATGGCGAAAACCTCCGGAATTTACGGACAGACGTCCGCTTTTTTTTCAATACGCAAAACGCACCGTGACGCACAAATTCCTCGACAAAAAAAAACGGAAAACGCACACGCACAGGCACAACCAAAATCTCAATGCAAAATCACCTGGAATTTCAGACGTTCAGAAGGTAATTTCTCACATCATCATAAAGAAGCATGTCGCTGTCTACAAAGGAAAGATTTTTCACATCATCTATGGCAACCCATTTGTACTCGGTATGCTCGGTAAGATGATACTTGAAAAAAATTCCCCTGTGGGGAACATATACCCTGTATGCAAAAAGATCCACATTCTCTCCGTTATGGGAAAATGAGCTTTTCGCAACAAGTGGGCCGGTTTTCACCTTTACGCCGAATTCTTCATGAAACTCACGAACGAGAGCCTCTTCATGACTTTCACCAGGTTCGACCTTGCCACCGGGGAATTCCCATCGTCCACCCATCTGACCGGAAGGATTCCTGTGTGCAACAAGAATCTTTCCCCTCGACCATACAATACACGCAATAGATTCTTTACCCATACTACCCTATAAAAGAACAATCTGAGGAAAAACAAAATGAAGCACTGCCGCCGCAATGCATGCATATCCCATAATCTTCCTGTTGTCGACAAAGACATGCTGTATCGATTCAGGAACAAAAACCTCAGAAGAAGTTGAAACATAATATTCAAGAAGAAGGCTTGAACCGCCAAGAAAACCTGCAAGGAAAGGAATGAAATCTCCAATAAGAGGAACATCTGACCTGAAAACAGAGACAAGCTTCATGACGGCAACAAAAACGCCAAGAATTCCAACGACAAGACGAAAACTCCTGCTGTTGATGTCAAGCCTGGACATCGTCCTGTCAACCTCAACATCAGATTCATCATCAACATCATAGCCATCAAACTCATCACTGCCAAGAGGCTTGTAAAGCGTTTCATCGGCAAAAGACTTTCCGAAAACCAATACAAGTCCGGTGAGCAGGTTCAAGAGAATTGAAAGAAAGTAAAACTGTGCCATAACCCAACCTACATTTGTGCGAATTCACAAGGAATTCATTTATTGGAAACATTCATATTTTCACGCATTGTCATCAAGCATGAAATTTTTCAAGACTCCATAATAAGATAAACCCAAAAACAGGATTTTGCAACCTTAAAATCAAGATGTGCCATTTCATTGAAAAATGCAGCATCCAAAGAAAAAAAGCTGCAAAAAAAAGGAATTCGCCGCGAAAAAACCAACTACCGTTAATTAGCAAAAGGCATTTTTGTCTGATTTATCATACATATTGACACAAAATCTATCATTTGCAGAAAAAAAACGTCCCAAAACTCAAGCATGAAAACCTTATTGGAAATTATCGAAACAAAATCACGAAGACTTTAAGAAAAGAAATCCGAACACAAAAAAAAAATCATCACGCACTACCTGACAAAGCCGGCAAATTTTCCCAAGTTCGACAAAAAAATGCTTTCAGGAAAAAAACAAATTTTCAGGCTTTACATTTTTTGCATCAGGGCAAACGCATTTTAAAGACTTTTAAAATGTATAGTATTTAAAAACTTCAAAAAACATTAGAATTCTTTCTGGTGGTGAAAAATGACATTGAAAGAATCACTAATGACAATCAAGGATTTCAGAATTGACCGATG
>JAZQMW010000024.1:0-20712 GCA_045627025.1 Treponema sp.
CAATCAGCGCGTTTGACGGAGAATTTTTATGATAATTACTGTAGACATAGGAAACACGACAATTGCCGGTGGACTGTATGATAATGAAAATCTTGTGCTTAAGTTCAGAAAATCAACGATTGCGACTGCGAGTTCTGACGAGATTGGAATTTTTTTCCGTGACGTAATAAGGCTTAACGGATTTGACCATACGAAAATTACCGACATCGTGTGCTGTTCCGTAGTGCCGTCCATAAACCATTCCCTTTCGAATGCTTTCAAAAAATATTTTGGGATAAATGCCCTTTTCCTTCAGTCTGGCATAAAAACCGGACTCAAGCTCAAGTATTCGAATCCAAAGGAAATAGGAGCTGACAGGATAGCGGCCGCAATAGGAGCAGTCAACCTTCATCCCGGCCGGAATCTCATCGTGATAGACATGGGAACTGCAACGACTGTTGACGTCATCACGTCTGAAAAGGAATATCTTGGCGGTGCCATAATGAGCGGGGTGAGCATGAACGTGAAATCCCTTGCATCTGGTACGGCTCAGCTTCCGACCGTTGAGCTTGTAAGGCCTGAGAAATGTTGCGGTTCTTCCACGATAGAAGCCATTCAGTCAGGAATTTATTTTGGCCAGGCCGGTGCCATAAAGGAACTTTGCGACCAGTTCCAGAAAAATGTAATAAAGGGTGAAAAGGCTTACATCATAGGAACGGGCGGTTTTTCAAGCTTGTACAAGGATTATGGTCTTTTTGATGAAATTCAGGGAGATCTTGTGCTTCAGGGACTTTTGACGGCACTTAGGTTGAACCGGTGAAATTGTTTTCATGCGTGAAGACGTGCGTTTTTTGTCCAAAATCGTCATGCATGCAGTATGCTTATTGACTATAATCTGGGAATTCAATACAATGTCAGTACATTATAAGTCTTGTGATATTAACTTGATTTCTAACAGTGGCGGAATGATAGATGCGGAAAGGTTTTTCCTGACCGTAAGCTAGTGGTAACTGGGTTTTCTTTAATATCGGGCAAGAAACAGGAGTTACAAATGAAAAAGGGAATTCACCCTGAATATCAGTTGACAAAAATTACTTGTGTATGCGGTAACGTTATCGAGACTCGCTCAACAGTAAAAGACATCCATGTTGAAATCTGTTCTGCATGTCACCCATTCTACACAGGAAAGCAGAAGCTCGTTGATACTGCAGGTCGTATCGATCGTTTCAACAAGCGTTATGGCATGAAGTCTGCAGAAAACAAATAAGTCTGCGGAAAGTGCATGAGAGGGTTGCCCTTGACGGACAGCCCTTTTTTTTATCCTGAGCGAAGCATGCCTTGTTTTGACAGCCTTGAATCCATTTTTATCGTTAAAGTGAGTTTATCATGAAGAAAATATTTTTTGTTTTGTTTTTCTCAATCGTTCTTTCATCACCTTTTTTTGCAGATGACGAAACTGTTGTTCCTGCCGGGGAAATATCGGCTGACGAAAACATCCTCAGGCCAGATCCTGATTCCGTGGAAAGCGACGGCATTACTTTTCCGGAAAACTCCGTTTCTCTTGATGATGAAAAGCATTATTTTACGGCCCTTACAGGAACTGCCCTTACATGGTGCGTGATAGGAGGCTGGAACAGGTTTGTCTCAAGGGCCGATTGGGCAAAAGTTTCCATAAGCGACTGCAAATTCTGGGAAAAATCCATGGAATTTGACCGTGACTGGTACTGGACCAACTTTGTTTTGCACCCATATCAGGGCGGTCTTTATTACATGGCCGCAAGAAACTCAAACCTCAATGTGCTCGAATCATTTGTTGTTGCGACATTCGGATCTTTCGTATGGGAATACATGTGGGAGACGAACACTCCGTCCATAAACGACAACGTGTATTCCGGCGTGGGCGGATTCATAATGGGAGAAATGTTTTACAGGCTTTCTCTTGAAGGACGAAAAGACGGATCTTCTGCCGGAAGAAAGTTTCTCGGTTACCTCTGCAACCCCCTTGAGCTTTACACGAATCCAATGACAGGTCATGCACCTTATGGACAATATGGCTGCATATATGACTTCAGCTTGAAGACAGGTTTTACGTCTGCAACATCCAGAACCTGGCTTTCTTCATCAAAGTATGATTATCCGGAGACGGAAGCGTTCCCTGCATCATGTCTTTTTGAATTCGAGATAGTCTACAATGATCCTTACGGTCATGATTCAAATGACCCATACAGCCAGTTCGAGCTTCAGTTTGGAGGCGGTGCGGGTGTCGGTTCCGGAGAGGGAGTCAAGGATATAGAGCAGAAACTCATGTATGACATACATCTTTTTTCAAACGGAATGCTTTTTGCGAGGGCACCTGACTGTTCTGACTCAAGGGATTTGACTGTGGGAGCATCCATAAACTATGACTTCATATGGAATTCCTTCATTGAACTTGCAACCATAGAGGTGGGTCCATGCGTAAAAAACAGAAAAAGATATGAAAACTCAAAGCTTGAATATCAGTATCATCTTGGATGGGTGCTTCTTTCTACGACGGACAATTATTTCCTTTTGAGGAACATTTTCCCGAAGCCTGATGGAGTTTACTCCGATTACGGTTACGGAACGGGTGCCGAGGTTGTGCAGAAATACAGGTTTGAGACGAATGGCGGATTTGTTTTGGACTGGAGCCTTCATGAATACCTTTTGTATACTCTTGAAGCTCAGAAACAGGAATTTTCAAACGGGTATTCTGATGATACGGGATGGACAAACATTACTTTTGTTGACCTTTCTCTTGAAAAGTACCTTACGAAGTCGGTTTCTGTAGGAATATCTGATGAATTCTACTGGAAAACCGTTCTTAACGATAATTATCCTTACGTAAATTCAATCCACAACACCGTGGGAATATATGCCAGAATAAACCTGGTGAAGTAAAAATGTCTTGGGACCCCGTTCATGCGTCAAAAAACGTCATGCTTTTTCTGGGGTCTTTGCATTTGTGACGCCTTTAGGCTGTGGATTTGCATCTTGAAATTGGCATCATGCATTTGACGTTAGTGTTTTGCTTCGGGCAAATGCATGATTTTGTGCATCTTGTGCTTTTTCATGGGCCTGTTCGCTTCTGGAGCACGTTTCGGCTCTTGATTCATGCATTTCAGGCTTTCGATTTCCTTATTTCCCAAATCCTGTGGATTTTTTCGTTCCTGTAGTCAGGCGGTATTGTCTGTGCCGTGGTTTCTTTTGAAGAAAATCCTTTTTCAAGCAGCGTTTCGTCAAAAGAAAGTTTCCTGCTGTTTGTGGAAAAATAAAGCGTTCCGTTTTCTTCGAGAAGGGCAGTGCATTTTTTTACGAGAGATGGCCAGTCCCTGTTTATGTCCAGTAGGGTGTCTGTTTTCTTTGAGTTTGAAAATGTTGGCGGATCGAGTATTATGATGTCATATTTTTCAGAACTTTTTGATTTTTCGTCAAGGAATTTCACTACATCCTGGTTTTCGTAAAAATATTTTTCACTGTCTGAAAATTCGTTGAGCTCCATGTTTTCCCTTGCCCATGAAAGGTAAGTCCTGCTCATGTCCACGCTTGTGACTGAATTTGCCTTTCCTTCCGCCGCATAAACGCTGAAGCTTCCCGTGTAGCAGAAAAGGTTCAGTACTTTTTTTCCTGAAGATTTTTCCCTGATTGTCTTTCTCATTGTCCTCATGTCAAAAAAAAGTCCGGTATCAATATAGTCCGAGAGGTTTATTTTGAAAATCTGCCCCATTTCCATGACATTTCCTTCTATCTTAATGCTTCCGTCGCTCTTTTCGTACTGGCTTCTTTTTTCTCCGTCCGTCTGCCTTTTGCGTGTCTTTGCAATGACGTTTTCTTTTTTTATGTCGAGGGACAAGGCTATTGATGATGACATTTTGGAAATCCATTCGTTTTCTTCATCTTCATCCTTTTCGTACGGGCGCTCATAAAGGTACAGGACCGCATATGTCCTTTCTTTTTCGCTTTCCGCAAGCTGTTTTCCGTACTGGGTGTTTGCTGAAATTTCATCCTGGAGTGTTGCATAATATTTGGCGCATTCGAGCTTTGTTTCTATGTTTTCCGGCAGGAATGCATAAAGATCAACGGCAATTGGAATTTCCGGAATGTCACGGTCATAAAGCCTGTAGCATGAAACCCTGTTTTTGCGCATCATTTTTTTAAGCTGCCTGTGGTTTTTTAAAATCCTGTTTGCAAGCAAATCTGCCTGGTAATCGTTTTTTTCTGTATTGGTCATTGGTTCAGTATACCGATATTATGAGAAAGTTGGCAATAGAATTTTGCACGGTGGCCATAAAAACTTTGTTTTAGAGGTAACTTAAAGGCACTTTGTTTTGGAAAAAAATTGCGTAATCTGTTTGCTTAAGCCTTGGATGGTTACGAAATCTTATTTTTGCATGCTGTCTCTTTAAGACTGCAGGCTTTTTTTGTCCTAAATTCACTTTTGGGGCAAAAAAATATAAAAAATGTTGTAAAACTACCCTATAGGGTGTTGAAAAATTAAAATTTTTTCTTTATAGTTTAAGGTTGGGGAGTAATGAATTAAAGGGGAGATTGGTTTTGGTCAGGCATTTTGTGTTTGGAGCCGGGGTCTTTTGCCTTGGTGAGGTGAAGTCCGGAGTTTTGCTTGTCAGCACTTTTTTTTGTGCTGATGGCGAATTTTTTAAAAAGTGCATGGAATTGCGTGTGGAGGGAAAATTGTTTTTCCCGTTTCTGAATTTCCTTTGGAAATCTATTCCAGGTGTTTTATAGGCTGACAGTTATGTTTAGAAGATTTTTTTTGCTTTCAATATTTGTTTTTTTCTCATTAGCACCGTCTTTCGCCACTGAATTTGTGTTCAAGCTTGTGCCTTCATATTTTCTGGTCACTGATTCTGCTGCGACAAAGAGGTTTGACACAAGTGGATACGGCGGTTTTTTTGATGCGGGAATAATGATAAAAAGCCTTTTTTCTCTAGGCCCTGAGTTTGGATTTATCGCAGTTCCCAAAAAAAATGCAGATGAGCTTCTTCCCGAAGAGGATAAGTTCATTTATCTTGTCCCTTTTGGTCTCAATACTGAAATGTCGTTCTATCCGTTCTCAAGAATGCAGTTCAATACGGGTTTGTCTTTGGGTGCCTGTGTTGCGTCTTCTGATTTCAAGACTCATTATGCGCCTTATTACAGGGGATATGCGGAAGTAATGTACAGAATGAATCCGTCTTTGAGCATTGGCGGTAATGCGTCATATTTTGATTATCAGAATGATACTTATTGGGGCGATCCGTTTGTTTCGGGCATAACCTTTGGTGTTTCCGTGCAGGTTAAGCTTGACACGAAGAAGAACAAGGGTCTTGTAGAATCAAATCTTTCACAGGATGATTTGGTGTTTCCTGTCCTTTACTCGCTTTATAAGACTGCCCCTGCAGGAACACTTACTGTTACAAACCTTGAATCTGCGGAAATTCGCAATGTTGTCGTGAAATATAAGGCTGAAGGATATTCTGCGTCTGAAATAGAATGCGGAAGAGTCAGGCAGATAAGAAAGCACAGGTCTGTTGAAGTTCCCCTTTATGCCGATTTCAACAAAAACATCTTGAATTTTTCTGAAAATGGAAAAATTCCTGGTGAAGTGTATGTTGAATATGAGCTTCTCGGCAAGAAAAAATCAGCTGTAGTTCCTGTGGTCATTGATGTCAGCAACAGGAATCAGCTTCGCTGGAGCGATTATTCATGTATTTCAAGCTTCATATCTTCAGGAACAAACGAAATTCTTGAAACCTCAAAATATTTTGTAGGCATTGCAAGAAACAATCTTCGTTCTGGCCTTAACCGCAACATGCAGTTTGCCATTTACCTTTTTGAGGGACTCAGGCTTCTTGGTCTTGAAGTCATTGAGGATAAGGATACTCCATATGTCCAATATCACCTTTCCGATGAAGAGCCGGACTACATCCAGTACCCGTTTCAGACACTGCTTTACAGAAGCGGCGACCTTGATGATATGGGAATCCTTCTCAGCTCACTTTTTGAGGCTGTCGGCATAGAAATATGCTATGCTCCGCTTGATGATGATTTCATCATCCTTTTTGACATGGCCGCATCTGAAAAGGAACTCAGTGCCCTTTTTGTAGACAACAGCAAATTTGTAATCCTCGGCGACAGCACTTATATCCCTTTGAGCGTGAAAAATTTCCGTGACGGTTTCATGACAAGCTGGGATGCGGGTCTCAAGGCTTTGGCACTTGCAGAAGAGGGCGAAAATGAGGTAGAATATGTTAGAGTGCAGGATGCATGGAAAACATATCCCTCCGTTGGATTTTCTACAGGTGAACTCATGGCATCCAAGCCTGTTGAAAAAGAACTTATCAAGACTGGCGAGATTACATTGTCCCGCTATATTACAAATGAATTTGCGCCGCGCATTGACGAGCTTAACAATCGCATAAAAACTGAAGGCGGTTCTGTTGCACTTTACAACAAGCTTGGCCTTCTGTATGTTCGTGCCGGAATGTATAAGGAAGCGGTTCCTGTTTTGGAAAAGAGTGCTGCCCTTAAGAATGTATCTGCAATGAATAATCTTGGAAACCTGTATTGCGTGCTTAAGGACTATGTGGCTGCCAAGAAGTGGTATGAGACTGCCCTGTCAATTGATCCTGAAAATTCTGTTTCCAAAAAGGGACTTAACCGTGTTCTTGGAGAAATCGAGGAGTAAAGCATGGTTAGAAGGAGATTTGTTAAATTCAGAATTACAGGTTTTTATGCAGGCAATGCTTCATGTTTCCTCAAGAAATCTTCCTGTCTCATGGCCGTTGCCTTGTTTGCTCATCCCTGCAATTTTTTTGCCAAGGAAGGCACTCAGGTTCTTCTTGGATTTTCACCAAGCTTTGTCAAGCCCATAGGTTCTGACATAAAATATGGATATGGACTTGACGGAAAGCTCACAATCCGCCCGATAACGCACCTTGATTTTTTTGTTTCCGGTGAATACCTCAATCTTGCAATGAATGGAATTGATTCATTGAATGTCATGGATTTTGCAGTCGGTTCAGGATTTAATTTTCCTCTTACAGACAGAGTCGCACTTAATACGTCTGTGCAGATTGGAATGTATAGGGCATATACACCGCTTGATGAGATTTCAGGCATAAACGCCGGCATTGGAATCGGAATATCATACAAGATAAATCCAATTGTGGGCACCGTATCTACAATGAAGCTGTCCCATTATGCCGCAACTCCAAGGGCATTCATGACAAATGCGGGCATAACTCCAGGCATTGAACTCAACTTGACTCAGGCATTGAGCCGCAAATCATACGTAGACATGGAGCCTAAGGAGCTTTTTCCTGTATTTCCGGTTTTGTATTCTTGGTATGAAAAAAATTCTTTTGGAAATGTCATCGTGACAAACAACGAAAATGCCACGATAACTGATGTTACTGTCGAATTTTTTCAGCCGCAGTTCATGAATCAGCCGAACAAGTGTGCAAAATTCCACGAGATAGGAAAAGGTGAGTCTGTGGAAGTTCCTCTTACGGCATTTTTCAATGAGCACATGCTTGAGCTTACGGAAGAGGTTCAGTCCGTTTCTTCCGTAAGGATTGAATATCAGTATCTTGGCATGAAGAAAACAAATGAAATTTCAATTTCAGTTCCTGTATGCAACAAAAATGCCATGTCATGGGAAGATGACAGGCGTGCTGCCGCATTTGTTTCTGCGAGAGACCCTGCCGCAATGTGGTTTTCCAAATATGTCACGAGCGTTGTTCGTGAAAACATGAAAGGTGAAATACCGCTGAACGTTCAGTACGCAATGGGAATTTTTGAAGCCCTGAACCAGTTTGGCCTTAATTACGTCATTGACCCTTCAAGCTCATATTCTGACAATCTTGGCGGTACCACAATCGACTTCCTTCAGTTCCCGTATCAGACACTCATGTACCGTGGCGGTGACTGTGACGACATATCAATTCTCGTAAGTTCACTTTTTGAGGCTGTGGGAATCAACACGGCATTTGTCACCATTCCGGGCCATATTTTCATGGCATTTGATTCTGGAATGCGTCCAAGGGATGTTGAGGCAAAATATGAGGACAAGAGCGGTTTCATAATCCGTGACGACCATGTATGGATGCCTCTTGAAATTACCATTTGTGATGAAGGATTTTACAAGGCATGGAGAGTCGGTTCCAGGGAATGGAATGTGGCTGCGTCAAACAATCAGGAAGGTTTTTTTCCAATGCATGAATCATGGAAAACTTACAAACCTGTAAGCGTTCCTGGTGCTGCGTCAAAATTCACGCTTCCTGAAAGGCAGCTTGTGGCTGATGCATATACTTCAAGGCTTGATGAATGGATTATTCGCGAGATAAAGCCTTTGGTTGCAGCTTTTGAAGATGAGATAAGGCGCACTGATTCAAATGACGTCAGAAATCGTCTTGGAATCCTTTACGGCCAGTATGGAATTTTCGACAAGGCCGAAGAACAGTTTAGGATTCTCAGAAACCGCGGCTATGCAGATTCATTTGTAAATACCGCAAATCTCCTCTACGTTAAAAAGCAATATGAAAGTGCCCTTGAGCTTTATGCCTCGATGTATGAAAGAAATGACGACAATTCCATAGCCTGTCTTGGAGCTGCAAGATGTGCATATGAGCTTGGAGATTTTAACCTCTGCGACAAGTATTATAAAAACCTCAAGAAAAATGACAACGCTCTTGCCCTTGAGTATTCATATCTTGGATCTTTTCAGTCAACAAAGGGCAGGGCATATAACCTTTCTGACAGATTGAGATATTCAAAATGGGCATCAGGAGACTATTCAGGCGTATTTGAAGGCGATCTTACAGAGCATTACATAGCAGAACTTGTTCCTGTCACGGAAGACGAAAATAAAACAGCTTCCGGTTTTGTCAGGAAAATTCCTCTTGGAGAGACAGTTTCCATTGATGATAAAAGAATCGCGGCTGTTTTCCCTGCGGAAAAAGTTCATGACGATGAAAATGAATCTGATGACGATGAAAAGATTTCAGGAGCAGGTTCAAATCCTCCAGACGGTCCGTCTTCAGGAAGGCATGATTTTTCAGGCAAAAATTCTTTTGGTGGAAATGGATTTGATAACGGAAAATATGTTTCCATGGAGAAAACTTCAGGTGAAAAAAACGATGCCGTTTTATATGGCATGAACCGGGATTCAGAAATGCCAAGACCTTATAAGAGTGCCTTGACTGAAAATCCTGCAAGTGAAAATGCGGCCGGATCCCATGCATCTCCTGCATTTGGCACTCCACGAAATCTTGGCAACGTGGAAAAGGCAATTGCCGCATCATTTGGAAATTCAGCAAAAAACATCGTGAATGCGCAAAGGACAGCAGTTCCTTCTGTAGAATCTTCAGAAAGATTTGCAACTCCAACATATGAAAAAACTCTTGTAGATGATGGCGACCAGAGTGCACCTTCATCATCTGCTTTCCTTGAAAAAATGTCTTCATCGAAAGAGGTTGCCTTTGCATCACGTGAAAATAACGTTTCTGATGATATTGCCTGGGAAACAGGGCATGTTCATGATGATGGTTTTGACGTCGCAGTAAGCGGAGAGCCATCAATCGTGCAGGAAAACAAGATTCTTATCGCAAAAATAATGGAGATGAACAGGGAGTCTGGTTCTTCCACGGCTTCTTCACTTCCTGCAGCATCATCTGTTCCTTCTGTCCCTGAAAATGAAATCCTTGGGGAAACGGAAAATGTCCGTGATGATGCATTTGATGGATCTGTAAATGAAAAACCGTCAATCGTGCAGGAAAACAAGATTCTTATTGCCAAAATAATTGAGATGAAAGGTGATGTAGATTCTTCAAATGTTTCAGCTCCTGCTGCATCTGCTTCTGCCTTGGATTCTGTTTCTTATGGGCGAGCTGAGAGTCTTGGGCATTCTGTAAATGCAGAAATTCCAGCCCCTGTCGCTTTTGTAAAGGATATGGAAAGAAAGGCTCTTGAATCTGAAAGAGACGAAATGGCTGCTTCTTCAGAAAATTTCTTGGGAAGTGATGATTTGATTTCTGTTGGAAAGGCTATGTCACCGGTTCTGGCCACAAAAAGCGATTTCAAGGCAGAAAAGGGTGGGGTGAAGAATGAAGAAAAATCCCATGACGCTGAAAATGAAAGGGTATTGATAAATCCTATTGTCGTGCTTCACAGAATTCATGTGAATGCCATGCAAAATAGGAAAAATGAGTATATGATAAAGAGTAATGCAGGTACTGGTTTTGCAAGGTATGTTTATGGTACTTTTGCCTTTGCCTTTGGTTTCTTATTACTTATTTTTGCAAGGAGAAAGAATAAAAATGAAAAGACATGCTGAAAGGTTGCTTATATTGATATCGGTGTTTTCTCTCCTGACGTGCAAGAGCTGGATGGAAAGTGATGATTTTCTTGACACTGTAGATGAGCAGGTTCGTGTTGCATCTGCCGACAAGATAAACGTATACGTAAAGTATGCATCCACAAACATGGGAACGACTTCTCCTGCCGGAAGCAGCTTGCAGAAAGTGGAAGTTCCTTTTACGGTTTCTGGAACGACAGGAAACGAATACGGTTTCAAGGAATGGATTGCGTTTACGTCAAATTTCATCAACTATACGACATCCTATTCTGACTGTTACGATGGAGATTCATATCTTTTAAAGTATGCTCCAAATGTTCTTCCAAGTTCAATCGTGTCATTTTCAGACCCAACGAGTCCTGAGACAAGCGTAACGATACATGAAAACAGAAACGACATAGTCATAGTTCCTCTTTGCGCAAAGCGTGCCGTGCTTGACGACATGATTACGTCTCCTCCAAACGGCTCAGGTCTTAAGACAAATGCAAAAACCGTTGTCAACCAGCGCATAAAGATAGGCTTTGACAAATACATGGATTTTGAAAGCTATACTGTGGAAGATGGATTTGATGCAAGCGGAAACAAAAAATATGCATGGGATCCCAACATCATAAGCATACGCATATACACAGGTCTTCCAGATTCTCCATCAACAGAGGAAAAGACCGATCCTTATTCATATTTCATGCCTCCTCAGGATACGGGTACTCCATCCAAGGTAATCTCCCTCATACCGACTGATACTCCGTGTTTTGCACAGGGTTGGTACATAGACATAAACATTTCGGGTGACCTCAAGGACAGCGACGGATATACAATCGGAAGCAACAAGCGATACTGGTATCAGATCTGTTCTGCAGAAAAAGACAAAGACGGTCCAAAATACAACTTCATATATGCAGCTCCTGTACTGTCCGGTACCGTTCCAGACCTTACGGGCACCAACTTCGAAGACCTTCTCCCAATATTCCCTATAAGGGGATATTCAAACACCACGAACAATGCATTCTTTACGACAGAAGCCGCAGACTTGAATTCCACAGATGTTTCAAAGTATGTCGACGGTGCAGGTGACTTCAAGTACAAATTCTTTAACCGTGTCGGAAAAACCGTAATGATTACGTTCCAGCTTGAAGATGTCATTGCGGGCGTTCCTTCTGGTGACATTAACCTTACGGACTTTACGTCATACAACATAAAATGCAAGCATCTTCTTTATCCTGACGGAACTCCGGGTCTTGGTGAAATAACAGAAAACTTCGGCATTGAAAAACCCGTATTCTTCTCCAAAGGCGTTACGGGACCAAACAATTCCGTATACAAGACGCTCAACAATTCCGTCATTTTGCAGTTCGATTTCCCGGATAACTGTCCGGACGGTTTCATAAAGCTTGACTTCTATGCATCTGACTATGCTGAAAATCTTTCCGTAAATCCATATTCCCTCTATCTTGTAAAGGATACAGAAGCTCCTGACATTGTGTCACAGAAAAACTCGATTGAATCAGATTCTTCCATACGCACCATTTCCAACTGGTATAACAAGCGCACAATCCAGGGACTTAAGTTCATGTTGAAGTCGGGAATGTCCATTTCAGACACGGCAACTAAGGGCGGCAGTCTTGTTACGGTAGATCCAAAGATGGCTTCAACTTCCGTAAATTGGATTTTTGGAGTTTCAAGTTCAGAAAAAGGTTCTTCTCAAAAGATTCAGAGCGGAATTACTTATGACATGTCATCTCTCGCATCCAAAATCACGGAGCAGGGACCAATAAACCTTTACATGTGGCTTTCAGATGACGTTGAAAACATGTCTCCTGCAACTGCGGTTCAGTTTGATGCAAGCTACGATACGGGCATTCCTTCTGCACCTTCATTAAAGGACTTTACTTCATCATCTGCATGTTTCTATGACGAAAGCAGGAATATGTATTTCACGAAGAGTCCAAGCTATAATTTTGCCATGATAGCGGCAGATTCTGGGGATGCGGCCGTTGCATCGGGCATTGCGGGATATCTCAAATATGAAGCTGAAAAAACGGATGCTGATCTTGAATCTGATTTGAGTGACAGCGCAAACTTTGACGTTTCAGGCACTGTCTATAAGATAAATTCAAACCTCAATTTCTATGAAAGCACTGTGACTGTGAATGCCGGTGATGTTGATGATGCTGGTAAAAAATCATATATCTATACATTAGACAAGGCTTTGAACTGTTCTGC
The DNA here is from genome assembly GCA_045627025.1 of Treponema sp. GTDB lineage: Bacteria > Spirochaetota > Spirochaetia > Treponematales > Treponemataceae > Treponema_D. The sequence continues at coordinate 12,578 of JAZQMW010000024.1, forward strand.
AACTGCAAAGAAGGAAATTACGCTTGTTCAGGACATGACGGGACCTAAAATCGATGTCTCAAACGGATGTTCATATACATATAGCACATCTTCAACAGGTTATGTTGACAATGTAAGTGATGCAAACATTGCGTCAAGTAAGTCTGACGGTACAAGTGCTGGAACCGGCGGATGTACTGGAATCAAGCAGGGTACATATTACTATTCTGACAATCAGAATGTTGCGGGAATTGATTTTACGGTAGCTCTTTCTTCCGTATATACTGATTCCGGCGTAAATTACTTTACGGTTTCAAAGGATGGCGTTGAGGATACTGCAACTAAGATTGCATCTGGTACAAAAGTAACGCTTACCGAAGGTGTTCATGTCATAAATGCATATGACAAGCTTTTGAACAAGACTGTGTCAAGCAGCATTACTGTAAAAAAGGATGCTGCAGGCCCTGTCGTTTCAGATTTTAAGCTTTGCGACAATGACTGTTCCAATGAAATCACTCCAAAGAAAAGGGGAACTGTGGACACTTATGTTCTTCCAACTGCAGGTTTTGGCCTCAAGTTCAACGTAAGCGATGCGCTGACAGGCATAAGGAAAATTGAATTTGATTCTTCTGCAACATCAATATTCTCAAAGGCTGATTTGAGCGGAGCTGAATTGAATGTTGACGGAACTGTTGTTGGTTCAGGTGATTATGTTGTTTCCGGCACTTCATTTATCTTAAAAACTCCTCTTGCTCCCCAGGCTTCTGGAAATCATGCAGTCATCATAAAGTATCTTGCCGCTCAATCGGCAGACGAAACTGTTTCATATAAGGCTTCCGTAAAGGTTTATGATGCCGTAATGAACAATACGGTGGCTTCTTGTGACAATGTAAGGGCTGGAAACACAGCTCCTTCCATAAAGACAGACGGTATTTCTCTCCAAAATCTTGACGGCTCTGCCCAAAGGTATGCAAGCGGTGCTAATCTTGACCAGATATACTTAAAGATTGACTATGTTGAAAGCGGAATCGGTCTTGATTGCATAACAATCGAAAATACAAAAACTGACAATGTAAAGGTATATACAGGTCGTGGTACTGGTGAATTAGGTCTTAGTCCTATGGGTATAGCTATCTTAGGCGTGACTTCTTATAATGGAATTTTGTTTGATGACTACATTGTTTCTGATTCGTCATCAGGTTCGCTTTATATCAATGCCCTTGAGCTTGTTACTGATACTAATATGACCGACCAGGCTGTTGATGTAAAAATAAAGCTTACGGATGGTGCCGGCAACATGAGCGCTGAATATCCATATACGTTCCGCATTGATGCTACTCCTCCTGTGGGAAAAACAGGCTCTAAGTTTGAAGGATTTGAGTATAACTCAAAAATATACTGCAATACACTCGCCGATAACATTCTTCATGTTTTTGTTGATGAACCTGGCTCTGGAGTAAAGATTCTTGATTTCTCTTCAGGAACTGGTTTGGTATCCGTTACAAGCGCCTCTCAAGTTTCTGTCAAGATAAACGGTTCGGAAAATAATCTTACCTCTGGAACTGACTATAAGATTACTGGAAACAAGATAGAGTTCCTCAATATCGACAGTCCTGTTGCCATAGGATCTGATATTGAATTCATCATAACAAAATGCAGCGTGGCTGAAAGCTGTACTGCTAATGCAAAAATTTCTGTTGAAGATTTTGCCGGAAAGAAAATCGCTTCTGACATAGTGTTTGACTGTGAAGTGGATGTAAATGAATATGTTTATGATACTCTGACCCTTTCTGACAACGGAATCGGTGACGGAACGGAATCTGCTCTTGCCCAGGCAGGCTATACAAATAACAAGTGTGTGTCTCTTAAACTTTCTGACGTAATGTATGATGTCGCAAACGGTTCAAATGAATCTGGACTTTATAAGCTCAAGCTTACGGGAGCCACAATCGATTCTGGCGCTACAATAAAGATAGGCGGTACAGCTCAAACTTATTCTATGGTTGGAGATGAGGCTGTATTCAGCTCTCCTAAATTGATTTCTTCTGCATCGACTCTCGAAATTGACAAGGTGACACTTGATGATGGTACTACGGACGGAGAAAAAACTGTCACGGTAACGCTCATTTCCCTTTCAGGCATTAAAAAAGAAGGAAGTGCTGGAAAAATCAAGCTTGATACGTTAAAGCCTGTCATAGGAACGGTAACTCTTAATGTGTCATCTCCAAATGCATCTTCTGTTTACCCTGCAACATCGGGAAGTGAAGGAGTCGAAATATCTGGCCTCAAAAACTTCTATAAAAAAGGCAGCTATTCACTCCCTCTAAAAATATCCGTAACGGAAACAAATCCTATTGTAAATGCTGACAACGGCAAATATATTTATTGGTATGAAACTTCTGGCGTGAAGACTGAAAGTGAAGTTGGAAAAACTGGATATGAGATTGTCACAGATCCAACAGATTCCCAAAATGGCACTGAAGTCACAATGGCCAATACGGCAACCAATACATATTCGTTTGCGCTCAGAGACAAGGCAGGTAACATTTCTGATGTCAGGACGCTTCATGTAATTGTTCCGGACGCTCAAGACATTTCAATGAAAAAAGACTCAACGTCTGACATTGGCATTACGATGGCATCATCAAGCGGAATGCAGCTTTATGAGACTGAAAATGTGCATAACATGACAATCACAGCTGGTGGCACTTTGTCTGGAAGCCATAAAATCGTATACTATGGTGCCGGCTCTACAATCACTGTCGAGACATCATCTCTCATGCAGAATAGTGCGACGGAAGCAAGTGTTCCTCTTAAAAATGTTAGGCTGACCCTTGATTCAGCCGGTTCTGACAGTTCATTTGGTTCTCCTGTGGCAATTCCTCAGGCAGGAAACGTTACGTTTGATGTTCCTGTGGATTCAGGCTTTGTATTTGGACAAATTTATCTTTTGCTTGAAGATATTTTTGGAAACATAAAAACATTTGAGCTTAAATTTGACGGCGTTGAAAAAACCCAGACGAGCGCATCTCTTATACAGGGAACTGGTGATACATATTATGCATATTCAGGAACAAAACCTGTGTTCAATCACGCTGATGAGGATGATTATCTTTCATCAGGCCAGGCATATACGTTCAGCAAAACCGCGGAAAAAATAACTTTGTTTGTTTCAGATGCTGAGGCAGAAATTGACCTCAGCAAATTCAAGGATTATTTTACTTCAGCCTCAACAAATGGCGGTACGATTGTTGGATTCAGCGTCGAAAAAGACAATGTTCCTCAGGAAGGCAGCTTCTCAATCAAGGCAAGAGACGGAAGTACGCTTTATTACAAAATCTATGTATATGATGAAGTTGGAAACTATAAGGAAGTAGGTTATGAGGTAACTGTCGATAGTTCTTCCCCTTCCATTAAGTTTGGTGCGACAGACGAAAAGCTTTCAGACGGCATCGATGTCTACTTACATACGACTTCTGACGGAAAGCTTGATACTCCTGATGTTACATATTACATTAGCATATCTCAGTTGTATGACTTTAAAGTGGATCTCAAGGCCGAAGATAATGCAGATGGCTCTGGAATCAGCAACATTACTTACAAGATTGCAGGCGGTGACGAAACAGCTGCAGCTGAGTTTGCCAAAGTTGCGGGCGAAAGCTACTATACCGCAAGTGTTACTCTTTCAAAATCCGACATGGGATTCACCTCTTCGGGAGATGTATGCAATGTTACTTTCACTGCATATGACCGAGCTGGAAATGATGATCCTCATACCGTGAAATTCATTTTTGATGACGGAAAACCGTATCTTGAGAAAAATCCTCTTCTCAAAACTACATATGACGGATGGTATTGTGCGGATGTAATAGATAGTTCTACGGCAGATCCAAGCGTTATATTGTATTCCAAAACATCGCCTACAGTAGAGTCTTCGCTCTTTACGACTGCTTCTTCACTTTGTGGTGATTCGGAGTCTGGTGTCGAGGGTTGGTATATCGGTAACAAGACAACATCTCTTTCTTCAGACATTGACTTTTCACTTGATAATCCTGTAACGCTTTATCTTGTGGATAACGTTAAAAATGCCATGAAGCTGACTGTCGAATCTGTTCTTGACAACCAGGCACCGACTGTTCTCTCTGACATCGGACAGGGTGCATACATGACGACCGATGCTTTATCCGGTGGAAAAGTATTGTATGTAAATCCTTCACTCATTACGGACTATTCAACTAAAAAACTTTCGGATTTCTTTGAAGATACTTCAGCGACACTTTGTTCTGGAATCAAGCCTTCCGATGAGCTTTTGAGTGAAACACTGACGACTTCTTTGGGCAATGGCTCTGTGGAGGATAATGTCGGCAATTCTGTCAGCGTAACGGTTTATAGCGATGAAACTCCTCCTTCCATAATACAGGATTTGATAGCAGATCATGAATATAGTAGTACAGAAAAGTATTATGTAAAGAATACAGATACTGAACACAAATCAGTTACCATATACTCAACGGAATCAAGCGTAAGCATAACGCTCCCAAGTTCTTCTGGATATTATAATGATGCAGGTTCTCTCATAAAGGGCTGGTACACGAACCCGGAAGGCACGGAGGCACTTCCATCCAGCCTTACTGTTACAGTTGACGGAAATGGCAAGGATCTATATCTTTTTGACAACGTCGGAAACTATACAAAGTATTCCATTACGTTCGTTCAGGACAACACAAAACCTACATTCAGTTTTGACGAAGATGGCAATGGATTTCAATTACCTGCCAGCGAAACATACTTCAAGGTTCATGATGCCGCAACAAATGTATGGAAGTTCTTCAGCAAAGTTTCTTCTTCAGAATTCGGCTATCTTACGCTTGCAAGCTTCAGTGACGGAACAGGCTCTGGCCTTGTGCAGGATGTTTACTATAAGGAAGATGACAGTGAGGAAAAATCTCTTGCTGCAGCTATGGGGTCTATAGACCTTTCTTCTGCTGTTGTAATACCTAAACAGTGTTCTGAGTTCTCGGATGGAAAGAAATTTGAATTCTATATAAGGGATAATGTCGGCAATGTGTCTGATTCCATCATTGTCTATTTGCAAAAAGACAATGATCCTCCTGATGTCTTGACACATTTCATAGCGGACCATGAGTGGAGTTCTTCAGAAAAGTATTACGTAAATAATTCCGGTACAGATTATGCTTCCGTTACCGTATATGCAAGTGATACTTTTGAAGTGACTCTGCTTGATGTTACCGATACTTCTGTTGTTTCCGATACAGGTTCAGGCATAAAAGGCTGGTATGAAAATTCTTCAGGAACGGGAACTCAGGTTACGTCTTTGACTCTTACGCCTGCAGATACGGCTTCAACCAAGAAAGTTTATCTTTTCGACAACAGCGACAACTATGTTGAATGTACCGTAACATGCATTAAGGATGTGACGGCACCGGCACTTTCATCAAATCCTCTTGAAAGTGCATCTTACGATTCTTCTGGCAAAAATTGGATTTCCAGCGATTATGAGGCTGGAACTGGGACTGAACCATATAAAGTTTCTCTTTGCACAAAAGATGCAAGTGTCGACATTTCAACTTGTCTTGCAGATGCTTTAATTGTTGAAACTGGTTCAGGCGTTAAGGGCTGGTATGAAGACTCTGCAGGAAATACACCGTTTGCAGGAACAGTTTCTGGCAATATGGATATTTATCTTTTGGACAATGCTGGAAATTTTGTAAAGTTCAGCATCAAATTTAGCCAAGATACGGAAGCTCCTGCCCTTAGGAATGGCGTATATCTTGTCGCTGACAATGAATATGCAAGCGACAAAAAGTATTATGTGAAAAATGCCACGGGACAGGCTTCGGTTGTCATTTATTCAACTGAAACTTCAGTTGAACTTTCGCTTCCTTCATCGAATGTGGAAGTAATGGAAAACGGTTCAGGCATAAAGGGCTGGTATGAAGATAGTGCCGGTTTGGTTCCTTATTCAGGCTCAATCAGCTCGGCAATTTCTTCACTCTATATTTTTGACAACGTTGGAAACAGCAGAAAATATGATGTTTCCTTTACTCAGGATACGAATGCACCTGTCATAAGCCAGCCTTTGGTTGCTGCACATTTTTACTCTGCAAGTGAAAAGTCTTATGTAAAATCAAGTGATTCTACGGTTTCTTCTGTCACGATTTACTCGAAAGAATCGAGCGTAAGCATAACGATTCCAAGTTCTTCTGGATATTATGAAGATGCAGAATCCGGCATAAAGGGCTGGTATGAAGACCCTGCAGGTGCAAGTGCTCTTTCATCCAACACTGTTGCAGTTGACGGAAATGGCAAGGATCTTTATCTCTTTGACAACTGCGGAAACAAGACAAAGTATTCCATCACATTCATAAAGGATGATACACCTCCTTCGTTTACGTCAAATCCTCTTCCTTGTGATGCGGGGGCAACTGATACATACAGTGCGTTTGCCGGCAGTGGAAATTCATATTCCGTTACGATTTATTCAAGAAAGAATTCTGTAGGTGACATTTCATTGGTTTCTACAGGCTTAAGCGATGCAGATTCTGGAGTAATGGGATGGTTCTCTGATGATAGTGGAACTGCAATTGGATCCACTACTGTTGATGTTACTGCTGGCGGTACACTTTATCTTTTTGACATGGCTGGAAACTACAGCACGCTTACATACAAGTTTGTAAGGGACACGACACCACCAAAAGTCGGAAGCGTACCTTCTGGCACTCCGAGCTGGATAAAGGTTTCTGACTCATCATACTATTGTGAAGGAAGTCATGATGAAATTTCTTTAAGCTCTTTTGCGATATCTGATGATGGATCTGGCGTTAAGATTGAAGATGGTGCCAAAATACCTGCATATACTGGTGGTGACGCTTCTAAGTATGTGGTAAAGGACAACGTCGGAAACGAGCTTCTTTTCATAAGCTGCCCGGAGTCAAATATTAAAGGCGTATACGGACTTTTGACAAATATTAGCGAAGGATTTACACTTACTGTCAAAGATGGTTTGAGTGTAAGTGAAATTACGTTTAAAGGAAGCGGAACAGGTGCAAATGATGCCCCTCAGATAAATCCTAATACTATAATTGCTGGTGGAAATGCATTGTCAAAGAATGAACATTTCAATGCCTATGGTTCTAATGGAACATGGACTGTCAGTTTTTCTAACGCAGTTAGTGGAGAAATTAATTTTACAAGTGGCGATTTCTTCTGGGGTGAGAATTTGACAGAAGTTATTGTTAAATATAATGATGGAACTACAGATACAATAAACTTGTCTTTAAATTCAAGCGTTTCTTCTGCTGTCAAGAAAACGACTGCCCAAAAACTCGTTTCTGCGGTTACGGACTTCTTTGCGCTCAGAAAGTCTTATTCTGGTGGCAAAAAGTACGTTTCCAAGGCAAAAAAGGAAGCAGCCAAGGCTTTGGTCGAAGAGAATGCAGAAACTGCTGAAATTTCAAGCGTAGAGGAAACAAAGAAATCTAGTGTTTCTGAAAAGAACTCTGTCCTTGAGACTTCAGTCATGCATGAAGATGAATCTGTTTCTGAATCTTTGAATACGGGATTTGAAAAGATTGAGCGAAAAGGCAAAAAGGCAAAGGCTGTAACTTCCGTAAAGAAAGCTGCCGGAGCTGAAATGGCTGAGCCAAATGCTGAGATTTTGGCAGGCGATGACGCATTTGTAGAGAATGCTGAAAGTTATTCTGGAAGCAGGACATTGCCTGTGGCTCTTGGTGCCGTGGCTTTGATTGCCGCAGGTGGTGCTTTGGTCGCTGTAAGGAGACGCCGTCTTAATTCAAAAAAATAGTGTCTTTTGTTCAGGTATAGTGTTTTTCAGCCGTAAATTTCTGTTTTGAGTAATTTGCGGCTGTTTTTGACATGTTGCAGCCTCTAAATACTGCAATTTTTGGAGGTTACTTCAAAAAAAATTAAGAAAAAGTTGTTGAAAGTGTTGTTTTCTATTGACATAAAACTTTGTTTTTGCTAATATGTAAACATCAAACGACAAGTTTGGAGGATTAGCTCAGCTGGTACGAGCGTCTGGTTTACACCCAGAATGTCGGGGGTTCGATCCCCTCATCCTCCATAAGTCACGGGACATAGCGCAGCTGGTAGCGCATCTGGTTTGGGACCAGAGG
>JAZQMW010000025.1:0-37272 GCA_045627025.1 Treponema sp.
GCCCGTGTCATGTAACCGAGTGATACTTTCATACTTACAAAGCGAAAGATAGCCGGCCTTGTTCTTACTGAGGGCGGTCCTGCATGTCATGTTGCGATTCTTGCTAAACGTTACGGCATTCCTGTAGTTAGCGGCATTGAAAATGTAAATTCCCTCATAAAGACTGGAGAAAATGTTGTCGTTGACGGAACAATTGGTGAAGTTATCATACAGCCTGATGTTGCGACACTTACAGCCGTAAATACAAAACTCCTTTCCCAGGAAAAATATCAGCTTTCATTAAAAAAACTTAAAGATGTTCCTGCCCAGACAGAAGACGGCACCATTTTCAAGCTTTATGCAAACATCGGAACTCCCGAAGAGGCTCAAATTGCTCTTGATTATGGTGCAGACGGCATAGGTCTTTTCCGTACAGAATTCCTTTTCATGAATGCCATTCAGAAGATAAACAGGGAAAATGGCTCTTTCTCAAATTCATTGAATGAGGAAGCACAATTTCAGGCATATAAGCATGTTCTTGAGACTATGGGAGACAGACCTGTTGTCATAAGAACTCTTGACGCAGGTGGCGACAAAGTCATAGATTCTCAGGATATGCCTAACATGGCTGAAAAAAATCCACTTATGGGACTTCGCGCAATCAGAATGTCTCTTTATTATCCTCAGCTTTTCAGGACACAGCTTAGGGCGCTTTACAGGGCCAGTGTTTACGGAAATCTTAGAATAATGCTCCCTCTTATTACGGATGTGTCCCAGATAGACACTTCAATTGGAATTGCAAAAGGTGTGCAGCTTTCCCTCAAGGAAGATGGAATTCCTTTTAATCCAGATGTTCCGATTGGCATAATGGTAGAGACAGCCGCTGCCGCTATATGTTCAGATTGTCTTGCAAAACATTCTGCATTTTTCTCACTTGGCACAAACGACCTTACTCAGTATACTCTTGGCGTTGACCGTGAAAATCAAGCTGTTAATCCTTTATACAATGAATTCAGTCTTGCAGTTCTCCGACTCATAAAGACAACTATTTTTAATGCGTATGACAACAACATACCGGTTTCTGTATGCGGCGAGATGGCTGGTAACAGGGATGCAGCAATTGTTCTTGCCGGCATGGGCATCCGCAATTTGAGCATGGCACCGAAACAGATACCGGTAATAAAAGAAACTCTTTCCCGTTTTTCTATTGATGAACTTGAAAATCTTTCAAAGCGTTCGGTAATTTGACGGAAGTGTTTAAAAATCCTTTTGGATGTCAGCACCAGATTTTTGACTTGATGTCATGCATGTGTTAAGAAATCTCTGAAAACGTCAGTTTTTTGGAGCAAACTTTGAAAATGAGGCACCTTATTCGTAGTCTAGAGGAGCCCTTATATAAAGCAAAGGTTATGTAAATGAAAAAACAAAAGAAACAGAAACCTGATTTCTCGAAGCCAAAGCCTGAAAAAAAGCTTGAAAATGAAATCGAAAAGGAAGAAAATCAGGAAGAAAAAAAGAATGTGGATGAAAAGGATGATGTAAAAAGCATTCGCAAATCAAGGACGCAGAAATTTTTCCCAGACAAGGTTTATTATAATCTTCCGTTGATAGTTATTGTCGGTCGTCCGAATGTAGGAAAGTCTACTCTTTTTAATGCCCTTACCCATACCAAGCGCGCAATTACGGATCCGACTCCAGGTGTTACCCGTGACCCGGTTGAATGCACGTGTTTTCTTGACGGCATGCCTGTGCACCTCATGGATACTGGCGGATATAAGCTTACTCGTGATTTTAAGTCTCGTGAAAGCGAGATGGATGATCTTGTTGTTGAAAAAACTGTTTCCATGCTGAAAAAAGCAGACAGGATACTGCTTCTTCTTGATGCCACGGAGATGAATGCTGAAGACGAGGAACTTATTTTGCACTTGAGGTCTTATCAGGACAAAATGATTGTTGCCGTCAACAAGACTGAAGGTGGAAAAAACGAGCATCTTGCATATAACTACATGAAATATGGATTTAAGGATATTTTACTGATATCTGCAAGTCATGGTGACAATTTAAGCGTACTTCAAGAAAAAATGGTTGAAGGTCTTGATTTTTCGAAGGTTTCTGAAGGTGAAGAGGAGAAAAAAATCCGCATAGCCATACTTGGAAAACCTAATACGGGAAAATCTACTTTAAGCAATGCCCTTACGCATACGGAAGCTTCGATTGTAAGCGATTATGCAGGAACCACACGTGATGTTGTGGAAGGCAGTTTTCGCTATAACGGACATGACATACAGATTCTTGATACTGCGGGAATAAGACGCAAGGCAAAGGTAAAGGAAAATGTCGAATATTATTCCGTGAACCGAGCCATAAAGACGCTTGATGAGTGTGACATTGCTTTCATCATGATAGATGCAAAGGAAGGTCTTGCCGAGCAGGACAAGAAAATCACGTCGCTTGCTTTTGAGCGTGGTCGAGGTGTAATTTTCATCCTTAACAAATGGGATTTGATGGAAGATCAGAGCAATAAGGCCATAAAGGCTGCCGAAGACTGGATTCAGACTATGTTTGGACAAATGAACTGGGCGCCGATTGTCACTTTGAGTGCAAAGAATCGAGATGGCATAAAGAATCTTATGAACAAGGCTATTGAAATTTACGAGCAGCTTACAAGGAAAATAGATACCGCATCTCTTAATATTGCATTGAAAGACTGGCTTTTCAAGTATCCGCCTCCAGCAACAAGATCCATTCATTTCAAAATCAGGTATATGACCCAGACGAGCATAAATCCCGTGAATTTCTTGATTTTTGCAACAAGGCCAGACAATGTGCCGCTTACATATGTATCTTATCTTAAAAACAGGATACGTGAAGACTTGGGATTTGACCAGATTCCTGTGCAGATAGAGATGAAGGCAAGCCGTCAAAAGTGGGAATCAAGAAATGAAGCGGAACATGAACAGAGGAAATAGCTTTGTATACTATAGGGCAGGTTGAGAAAATCACTGGCGTGAAGCCTCATATTTTACGCTACTGGGAAGAAATGCTACCCTGTTTTACGCCTCATAAAAATCTTTCAGGCAGAAGAATGTATTCAAACAAGGATGTGGAAATAATTTTTCGCCTGAAATATCTCATATACAAGAAACAGTATACGATTGAGGGTGCCAGGCGGCAGATTGTGCAAGATGCCGCAAGTCTTGCAACTGAACGTGCCGATGCAATATTCAGCATAAGGGAAATGAGAAGCCGACTTGTGGAACTTTTAGTTTTTGAAAAGGATTATGGAAAAGACAAAACTTGAATGGTATGAAAAAAAGCGCGGAATAAAACTTCAGGACAAAATCCGCATTCAGGACGAAAAGGAAAAATTCTTTCAAAAGCATAAGGAAAATGCTGAAAGAAAGATAAATTCTGAAAGGAAATCAAATGGTGAAGCCGGGCACAGGAAAAATTTCAGGAAAAGTGACAAACTTGATCGTGCCATAAAACCTCTGGATGTCCTTAATGAACTTTTGGGACATGATGGCATACCTTCTGATGCCGTGAAGCTGCTTGCTGATTTTCAGAAGATAGTTGAAAGGACTCATCCCCTCAATTCCAAGCAAAAGGCACTTCTTCCCCAGCAGATTCGCGATCTTTCGCACAATCTTACTGATGAGCGCTCTTTAAGAAGACTCAGCTATATGAATGAAAAAGTGAAGGCTACCGCATACGTCCATTATTATCTTTGGTGGAATCTAGTCCGTCTTACAAGGCTTTTTTCCAATATGGACAGTTCTTTTTTTGCTCTTGATGACGGAGACATATGTCTTGACATAGGTTCTGGTCCCCTTACGATTCCAATTGCTCTTTATCTTGCACGGCCTGAACTTCGTAAAAAGCATATTTCTTGGTATTGCATGGACATTTCCCAGCAGATTATTTCTTTTGGTGAGGATATTTTCTATTCTGTTGCGGCAAATCTTGAATCCGAATCCTGGAAAATCACAAGGGTCAAGGGCGAATTCGGTACTTCTGTTAAAGAAAAGGCAGCTCTTATTACAAGTGGAAATGTTTTTAACGAGCTTCATGATGATGCAGACATGCCACCTGATTTTCTTGCAAAAAAATATGTGGATAAAATATTGTCATATGCAGAGCGTGGTTCTGGAAAAACTAAAATTCTTGTTGTAGAGCCTGGAGATCCAAGATCTGCACGACTTGTCAGCTTGATGCGCGACAGTTTCATAAGGAAGAATTTTTCAATTGTGTCACCGTGTCCTCATGCGTCAGAGTGCCCGATGCAGGGTAAGAAAGGCGGAAAATGGTGCAATTTTGCATTTACGACCGAGACTGCACCTGATGCTTTAAAAAAGCTTTCTGAAAAGGCCGATCTTGCAAAAGAAAGGGCTGTTTTGAGTTTTGTAGCCGCAAGTGAAAGTGCTATTGAAAAAAAGCCGGTTGAAGGAAAAGTTTTTGCTCGAATTACGAGTGACAGGATAAAGATACCAGGAAAAACTGGTGGATATTATGCGTGTTCTGAAAAAGGTCTTCTTTTGATAATTACGAATCAGAATCTTGCGAGCGGTGCTCTTTTGAAAGTATCAATTCCTGAAAATCCCAAAATTGATGAAAAATCCGGGGCTTTGGTTGTATAGGGCATATAAAAAAATACTTTTTAGATATGTCAGACAAGTTCCAAGCCTTGAAACATATGGTCCCTGTTGCTCAAGAAAAGATTGCTTCCTGAGTTTCGGGACCATTTTTTTTGACAAATGCGTATTATTTTGTCTTCATTGTGTAAACGCCATCCCAAATGTCAGGCAGTCCGTTTGCAAAGAAGTCTTCGCAGCGTTCCATGAATTTTTCGGATGAAGCATCTAGCGGATAGCATGCTTTTGCTTTTTTGAAGAATTCATAGGCCTTCTTTAGGTCTTCAATGTCTTTTTTGACATCAGGCGTTTCACTGCCCTTGAGGTACCAGTTCATTCCTTCATTGAAAATCTCTGCCGCCTCAATCTGTTCTTTTGGAAGTTCATTCCTTAGTCCAAGAATGTTATGTATCTGAACAGGTTTTTTTACGTTGATTACCCGTACGCAGTCAAATTTCCTCTCTATGAGTTCACCTTTGTGTGCGCCGTTGTCAGCAGCCTGCCATGTTGAGTCTGATACCATTATCCATGAACCGTATACTTTGTTCGTACCTTCGAGACGGCTTGCAAGGTTTACGGCATTTCCCATGACCGTGTAGTTCATCTTGTCCGACGTACCCATGTTTCCGACAGCCATGTATCCTGTATTGAGTCCGACACGAGAATGCAGCAGGAAAGGTTTTCCTGTCTTTTCGTTTATAGGAAGGTCTGCCATGTGTTCTTCATTGTATCTTGCCTCAGACTGAAGCATGCGAATTCCTGCAACACAACCGTGGAATGCATGTTCATCATCATCAAGAGGTGCGTTGAAGAAAGAAACGATTTCATCACCGACAAATTTGTCGACGGTTCCTTTTTGCCCCTGAATTTCTTTTGTAAGGTATCCAAGGTAATCGGAAAGGACTTGCTGAAGCTCAACCGCACCTCGTTCTTCTCCAAACTTGTTGTTAAGAGTCTCTGTGAATCCTGAGAATGTCTGTACATCGGAAAATAGAGCAGTCATGTATTTGTTCTGAGCACCAAGTTCTGCAAGTTCAGGATTTTTCTGCATTTCCTTTACGACATCCGGAGAAACATATGCACCGAATTTTGTCTGAAGGAATTTCTTGTCTGCATTCAATGCTCGGAAGTTAAGCACGACTTCCGTAAAATATACGGCAAGACAAAGTGCCAGCGGTATGACAACAGGTGTATATTTCTTGAAGAAAATCATCAGTGTTATGGACAGCAGTGTCGGCAGGAAGACATAAATGAGTCCAAATGCATTCTTTTTACCTGGAGATGCACCCTTTTTCTTTGTAATATAAATGATGAATCCAGCAAGAATTACGCTGAAAACTATTACCCATGTCGTGTTGAGTTCCGTTATGAAATCCTGCTCAAGAACAGTGTTTATGACGTTGGCGTGGGTTCCGAGGTTTGCGTAACGTTTTGTGAAAGGCGTAACGCCAAGATCTGTACTTGATGTTGCGGAGTTACCTATGAGACAGAAGGAATTGTCAAGCATTCCCCTCATAAGTTCGCAGTCTGAAAGATAATGCTCAACACCGCTTGCAAGCTCTCCAAGTTCCTTAAGCTTGTCAGAATTTCCTATTGTCTTAAAGGAATCTGTAAACTCTTTGAGTTCCGCATAATAGTCGTTTTTTGCCTTGAAATATTTTTCATAGTCAGTGTCTTTTATGCCGCCCTTTATTGGTGTGCCGTCTTCCTCATACCCCCTGCATTTAAGAAGCACCTTGTTTTTTCGGCCTATGACGCTTTTATATCCGTCAATGAAATAAGCTACGTTTTGTACGTATTCGGCATCTTCTGCTGAAAGCATGCTTAAATCAGATTTTGATATTGTTTCCAAGAGTTCCTGTATGTAAATTTCTGCCTTGTCCAGATTATAGAGAACATAGGTTGGAATATGGCGGAAACTTGACACGTAGTCTGTATGAAGCCAGTTGATAATCATTCGGCCCCTGCTGTCAAGAGGAACCGTGATGTCGAACCGCTTGTCACTGTGCAGATCCTTGAGTCCCTTTAGTTCAAGAGATCGCTTGTGCCTGATGATTGACTGTACGTCCATGAGGCGCATCAAAGGTCCGAAAGAAAGCTGTCCGAGAAATTTGCCGTCATGGTTGTTGAAAAGCTCTACTCGCCTTCGGACACCGTCCCTGTCAACAACAACGTTTGGAAATCCTGCGCAGTTTCCCTTTGTCATGATTTTGTTTAGGGCAGGAACGAAACCTATGTTTACGTCCTCACCTTCTTCTTTTGCAGAATAAAGGTTTTCCTTGGCAAAGAGGTTTCCCTTGTCTTCCACATTGTCGAAAAGGAATCTGTTGTGCACGTAATCAATGTCTTCCTGTTCCCTTTTCACGCCGATGTCTCGCACGTTTACGGTAAGTGAAACATTGTTGAAAAATTGTACGGCACGGGCAAGATAGTCATCGTGATCTTTGTTGAAATCCGATGTGATGTCTCTTTGCATTTCATAAAGGACATTGTCTATGTTTCCGCTTAGTTCTTCACCTTTGGCCAAGGCATTTCCCTTGTTTACGCTTCCCCTTGCAATTTCACCGGAAAAAGCCGAAACATTTGATGCAATTTGTCCTTCACCTTCTGCAAATGCATTGTTTATCTTGTCTTGAAGGTCATCAGAAACACCTTTTGAAGCTGGCGATATGAATTCAATATCGAATACGGCCTGTCGTGCGCCGAATTCTTTCATCCTTATGAGGATGTCTCCAAAAATATCGCGAGTCCACGGCCAAGATCCGACTCGAGCAAGGGAATCATCATCGACATCTATGATTACAATGTCTTCGTTTGTCTTGATTTCCTTAGTTTTTCCAAGCATAAAGTCGTAAAGACGTGAATTCAATTTCTGGAATGAATCAAACTTTACGAGAACCAGGCTGATAATCGTTAACAGCCCCAAGAATACGAAGCTCATATACTTTTTTGTAAATGAACTTTTTTTATCTTTTTTTGCATTACCCATGACAAAGATTATAACATATGTTATGATAATATCATGATAAAAGCAATTTTTTTTGTTTTTTTCTAAGGAGCAATAATTTATGAGGAAGTGCATTTTCATTTTACTTATATTGTCGGCCTGCTCTTTTGCAGCTTTTTCGCAGTCAGCGGAAAAAGTCGCAGAGATGGTAAAATCTGAAAACGTTACGATTGGTCAGGCGGCATATTTTTCAGCAACAGCATTGGGTCTTGTAAAAGATGATGAGTCTGAGGAAAATAGCATGGCTGCCTTGAAAGACGTTGGAGGTTTGTCTGATTCTGCAGATGCCGGTGAATTTGTTACAGCTAAAAAGGTTGCTGAAATATGTTCAAAAACATGGGTAATAAAAGGAAGCTTGATGTATAGTCTTTTAGGAACTCCAAGATATGCTTTCAGGCAGATGAAGGCTGATGGCGTTTTCCCAAGTTCCATGGATCCGGACAAAAAGCTTTCCGGTCGAGAGTTTCTTAGCATAATAACTGATTGTATTGAGCTTTATGAATTGAAGAATGATGGAGGGGCTGAATAATGAAGTTTTGCAAACGTTTTGTATTGCTGCCGTCTGTTTTTGTAATGGCAGTTAGCCTGAATGCAGTCGAATTCAATGGTATTTTATCAGATGATTCTTACATAAAGTTTAATGGCAATAAGTATGATACCCAGATTATGGAATTTTCTGAATCATTTACAGGTTCCGTTAAGGCTCCTCTTAATGCTGACGGTTCAACGTATTTTTCGGCTGAAGCCATAGTTACCGATAATTATGATGTAACTACCGGTGAAAATAATGTTGATGGAGAAAACGAGGTTGTTTTAGACTGTAACCTTTTCAAGTTTTCTTCATTAATAAAGATGAATAATACAGATTCCCTGCAGATTTCTCTCGGAAGATTCTTTGTTTCTGATGTTACGGGGCTTGTGTTTGCCCAGAACTGTGACGGAGCTTTCTTTCAGTATGATACGCCGAGATTTGCAGCATCTTTGTATGGCGGATATACAGGTTTATTGAATGTGAAAAACATTTCGCATGTTTCTTTCAGGACTGGTTCTGTATGGGAACCTGGTGCTGATGATGAAAAAGATTTGTATGATTTTACTGCTCCTTATATTGTCGGCGGTCTTTCACTTTCTGCACCATACTGTTTTTTGAATCAGACTGTAACATTGGAAGGTTATGCTTTTATCGGTTCTTCCGGACCTGCTGATATTGACGACAACTCAAAGGATGAGTCAACAAGAATTTACGGAACTCTTTCTGTAAACGGTCCGTTGTCCACAATTGTGTTTTACAACTTGTCAGGAACCGTATTATCTGCTAAACTGAATAAAGACGGTGTTGATATGAAGACTACCGGTATACTTGCACAGGGTAGCTTGAATTTCTATCCGAATTACAAGTCTTCGTCAATTACGTTATCTGGTGTATATGCATCAGGAAAAGATGAAAAGTATTATATGGGATTTACAAAAGCAACTGCCTGTTCTTCAGCATCTGAGCCTATCCTTGCAGGAATAATCAAGGGCGGTATTGCAGGTTCGATTCTCCCTATAGACAAAATGTTCTGTTCTCTTGGTTGTGATGCTGTCTTTAGAATTGGGGATGAGAATGATCCTGATGGGGACACAAAGTTTTATGGCTATCAGTTGAATGCTGTTATGAATTATCAGCTTTTTTCTGATATGAAACTCGGCTTAAGTGGTGCTTCATTTATTGGAAAAGAGAAGGATGATTGCAGTACGAAAATTACTGTAAGCTTAGCCTTGTCATTCTAGTTAGAGAGGTGGTTTATGAAGAGGTTTGTTAAACTTTTGGTTTTTGCAGCTGTAATGACTGCATGTTTAACAGTTTCTGCTTTGGATGCAACAGTTGTATCTGTTAAGGGAAAAGTTGAAATACAGGACGGAAGTGTTTGGGCTCCTATTGATGAAGGTGATGTTATTGAGAAGGGTACTGTTATTTCAACTGGTTTTAAATCAGAAGTGGTTCTTGCAGTAAAGGGATCAAAATTTACTTTAGGACCTTTGACTCGTCTTACAATAGAAGATCTTGTATCTTCAAGTACAAAGGACTCTACTCAGCTTTTTATTGATTCAGGTTCAATCAAGGCGGATGTAGGCTCGGCAGACGGTAAAAAAGTTGGATTTAAGGTTAGATCGGCGGTCGCAACCGCTTCTGTCCGTGGTACTGCATTTTCTCTTTCTTCGTCAGGAAAGCTTGCCGTTTCAAAAGGTCTTGTTGCACTTGGCCCTGCAGAATCGACATCTCCTGAGGTAAATACGGACAGCAAGGATGAGGTTGCAGAGGCTGCACCTGAAGAAGCTGCTGCTGCAAGTGCTGAGGGTGGTTCTGAGACTGCTGGTGCTGAAGCTGCTGTTGCAGAGGCTGCACCTGCTCCTGTAACAACTGCATTGACTTCTGCTGAAGATGTTGGAGGTTTTGCAGGCGTTCCTGTTGCCGCAGGTCAGGTAAGCAAGGCTGATCCTACAAGCGGAAGGGTTTCTTCTCCACAGTCAGAAAAGGCAAAGGCATCTTCTGGAGCTGCTAGCAGTTCTACTGAGTCTATCGCATCACAGGAAGCTGTCGCATCAGCTCCTGCATCATCTGCACCTTCTGTATCTCCTGCCGCTGCAGCATCAACACCATCTTCGAAAAAAGGTTCTATGAGGATTAATGTAAGATTCGCTTCTAATTAACGTAAGCTTCGATTGGTGATGGTTTGGGTTTTTGCAAACTGCTTGATGTTTTGTTTCAGGTGTGTTTGCAATAAGTCTGTAATCATGTTTTGCAATAGCTGAAAAAGCACTCTTGAAATCATTTTATGGGTTTTAGGGGTGCTTTTTTATTTACGTGCAGTGAACTTAACTTCATTGCCTTTTACCGGCTTAATGAGTACGTTTTAGAATCTATCTATTGTTTGAATTTTATTTTCATTTTATGTATAATTATCTATATGAAATCTTTTAAGTATATTTTTTTTGTGGCATTTATTTTGATATGTTTTGCAGGTTGCAGTAAAAACAAATTCAAGAATATTGAATTGACTCAAGATTCTTTAAAGATAAATCCTGATGATGTTGCAAGTGCGTCTGATATGGCAGAATCTCTCACAAAGTGGACGAATGAAAGTGGCATTGTTTGCGTGCTTTTTGGGTATGGCTATAATGACGAGACTTTTGTAAAGTCTGCATTGGAGAAAATTGAAAAAAAATATGGTCTTGACGGCAACGGGGGGCTTGTATATCCTGTTGTTTTCCCAGGAGATTTGAATAACAGAATTTCAAATTTGAAGGGTCTTCTTGATGAAAAACAGATTCGCGGTGTCATTCTTCTGGGTGCTCCTGAATATGCCCATGTAGTTCTTGGTCGCATACGAGAGGAATATGATGACAGGCCTTTCTTCAATATTTTTTCTTTTTTCCCGCAGGATGATGTTTTGCCTCAGGAAGGAACTTGCAATCTGGTTCTGGATTATGAAGCGGAGAATGCAGATATTCTTGAGCAGGAGGTTCAGTGCGTGAGTGAGGATGTTTATGATATCCTTCTTAACTCAATTGAGTATATTGCTTCTTTGCCTGGACCTTTACCATTGGATAATGAACTTTCGGCTCATATTAAGCAGATTTTGGGCAACAGACAATTCGGTAATTTTGTGGATAGTGAAAGTGGAATTTCTGCAAGAAATCATTTTACGATAAAACGGACGGAGTAGTTTTGAATACATTTCAGCAGCAAGAGTCTTTATTGATAGGAAGCATGGCTGATATCAGAAAACTTTCAGAAAAGGATTCTGCGACAATTCTTGTTGTTTCTGACAGTCATGGTTCTTATGAAAATTTGTATACTGTTTTGAATCATTGTGGCAGACATTGTGATGCGCTTGTATTTTGCGGTGACGGCATGTCTGATTTTGTAAAGCTTGTTTCTGCAGCGGTAGATAATCCTGCATTGCAGAAGAATGTGCCTCCTGTTGTTGGCATAGTTGGTGGAAATAATGATTCTGACATTTATGTGGCAACAAAAGGTGACGGTGATGACTTTTTTTATGCACAATATAAGGTTCCGCTTGTAAATTCAATGTACGTTTGCTCTCATAAGATTGCGTTTTCTCATGGACATAGATATGCGCTTTATTGTGGAGTTGAGCCAATATCTGAAGTTGCCGCCAATCTTGATGCCGAAATAATGCTTTTCGGGCATACTCATATTGCCATGAGCACGGTTTCTAAAAACAATACATTTCTTTTGAATCCTGGAAGCTGCTATCTTCCACGTGGCGGACAGCCGAAATGTTTTGCGACCTTGAAGCTTGAGAAAGGAAAAAGTTCGTTTGAAGAAAAATTTTATGAATTTTCTTATGACGAGTACAGACAGTATACGCCTGAATACATTTATTGTTAAAGTTGATGAATAGAAATGGCATTGATTGAATTGAAGAATGTTTCTTATTCTTATCCTCAGTCGGAAGCAAATATACTTGAGAATGTATCTGTTTCCATAAACAGGGGAGAGTATGTTTCCGTTGTTGGAATGAATGGCTCTGGAAAAAGTACTCTTGCTCGCCTTATGGCTGGTTTTTTTAATCCTGTAAGCGGTGAAATCGTGAAAGCTGAAGAAACTCTTTGCGGAATTGTATTTCAGCAGCCTAAGGAACAGATAATTGCAGGTGTAGTTGAGCGTGACACTGCATTTGGGCCTCAGAATCTTTCCATGTCAAAATCAGAAATAGAACTTCGTACGATAGAATGTCTTTCCGTAACATCAATGGCAGACAAGGCCCTTTCAAGAACGTTTGAACTTTCGCTTGGGCAGACACAGCGTATTGCCTTTAGTGGAATTCTTGCACTTTTCCCGGATATCCTGATTCTTGATGAAGTTACATCCATGCTTGATGAAGAAGCTCGAAAAAGCCTTTTGGAATTTGTTTCACAATGGAATTCGAAGGGACACACTGTCATTCAGATTACGCATGATTTTGATGAAGTGCAAAAATCAAATAGGGTTATTGTGCTTTCTGGCGGTAAAGTGGCTTATGATGGTACGGAAAAGTCTTTTGAGGAAAATAAGGAGATTTACGATTCTATTTTTCTTCCTCAAGATGAATTAAAGAGTTTTTTAAGAAAAAATAAAGAATTAAAGAAAGAAAAAAATTGCGACATTGCGCTTTCTGTACAAAATGTTTCCTGCTGTTATGGTGATGCTTGTGCCTTTGAGAATGTTTCGTTT
The DNA here is from genome assembly GCA_045627025.1 of Treponema sp. Classification (GTDB taxonomy): domain Bacteria; phylum Spirochaetota; class Spirochaetia; order Treponematales; family Treponemataceae; genus Treponema_D. Next base: position 12,842 of record JAZQMW010000025.1, read on the forward strand.
GATGTGAAAAAAGGCTCTCTGGTGGCTATTACGGGACCAAGCGGCTGTGGAAAGTCCACTTTGTTTGAATGCATTGCAGGTCTTAGGGATGTCAGTTCTGGAACAATTTATGCATGTTCAAGGCCGTCTCTGGCACTTCAGGATTCCGAATCTGCTCTTTTTGAACCTTTTGCGTGTGATGATGTTGCGTTTGGTCCTGAAAATAATGGCATCAATGGAAAAAAACTTCTTGAATCAGTAAAAAAATCAATGGAGATGGCTGGAATTCCTTATGAAAATTTTGCCGAGAGAAGTACGTTCAACTTGAGTGGCGGTGAGAAGAAAAAACTTTCGCTTGCAGGAATAATTGCACTCGACAGGGAAATAATGATTTTTGATGAGCCTACGGCAGGTCTTGATGCATCATCAAGAAAATATATTCTTGAAACTTTAAGACAACTTTCAGATAGTGGGAAAACTGTCTTGTTCAGCACTCATCGCATTGAGGAATCTGCTGTTGCCGATGAAATCATAAATTGGAGTGACATTAAGGATAATGTTGTTGCTGAAAAGAAAATGTCTCTTGCTGAGCAGAAAATTATTCCGAATGCAAGGATATTGAAGACTCTTTCCGGAATATCGGCATCTTTTATGGCACCTCCTAAAATTCCTGAAAGCATTATAAGTCATGTACATCCTCTTGGAAAATTTCTTCTTTTTATCGCTTTGTTTTTGTCTGCACTGATTTTTTCTGGATACAAGAACCTTGCAGTTGTGCTTTTTTTGTCTGTAACTTATTCTTTGCTTGCGAAAAATCCTTTAAAAAATCCTTTGTCCGCAATAAAGAATCTTCTTCCTTTTATTTTTATGTTTGCACTTCTTGAGATTTTGTTTTATCCTATTTATAAGGGTGATAAAATTCTTTTTGAGTTTGGAAAATATGCTTTCACCGATAGAAAACTTAATTTTATATTAAGGACTTTTTTGCGTTCGTCTTGTTCAATTTTTTTAATTTCAGCTTTTCTTTTTTCTACAAGTGAACGCGAAATAATGGATGGTTTGGGATGTCTTCTGGCTCCTCTGGGACTTTTGAGAATTCCTGTAAGACATCTTGTTTTGGTTGCCGGCATAATTTTCAGGTTTATTCCGCTTTTAATGGATGAACTTTCCGGCATAATAAAGACTCAAATCGTGCGTGGTGCATTTGGAAATGCAAAAGGACTTAAAAAGATAAAAATGCTTGTGCCTGTATTTGTTCCGCTTGTGCTTCAGACTTTCAGGAAGGCTCAATATCTTGCAGATGCCTTGACGGCTAGATATTTTAAATGAGGGGAGTGGGTATGTGGTCTTTAAAAGCTGTTGTTTGTTTGCTTGCTGTAATCATGTATGTCATGGTTATAACTTTCAAAACTGAAAAAGTTCTCATTACATCGATTACGGCTTTCGTTGTCGTTGCCTTTGGAGTAATGTTTCCGGGAAAAATTTTTGCACTGCCTCAGGATGTTGTTGCGCTTGACAATATTTTATACTCGAGACTTTTTGTAATACAGCATGTGTTTCTTGACATCATCAATTGGAATGTCATGATGATTTATATTGGAAGCATGATTATTGCATCTCTTTTCATTTATTCCAAGGTTCCGTCAAAAATAGCTGATTCCATTGTTTGCAGAAGCAAGAATGTCGGTTTGGCCATGCTGTCTATTCTTGCATTGACCGGTTTTATTTCCATATTTGTGGAAAATGTCGCAACCGTTTTGGTAATGGCTCCTATTGCGATTTCAATTTGCAAAAAAAATAACATTAATCCTACGATTTTTATGATGGGGCTTGCTGTCATGAGTAATCTTGAGGGAACTGCAACTCTTGTAGGCGATCCTCCAAGCATGATTTTTGCGAGTTTTGCAGGATATTCTTTTAATGATTTTTTCTTTAAGATGGGAAAACCTTCGCTGTTTTTTATCGTGCAGGCAGGATTTGTGGCTGGATGCATTTTCTTTTATTTTGTGCTTTCCAAGAAGTTTAAAAGCAAACTTCTTGTTGCCGATGAAAATGTAGTTTCGTGGTTTCCGTTTATTCTTCTCATACTGATGATAGCGAGCCTTGTTATTGTTTCATTTTTATTTTCAAGATATGAGTACATGAGCGGTTTTATTGTTCTCTCCCTTGGTTTCATCGGGCTTATCTGGTATTGGCTTTTTCAAAAAAAGAGTCTTGGTGATGTAAAAAATCTTATCATGAATCTTGATTTTGAATCTGTATTTTTTCTGCTGGGCATTTTTATTGTAATCGGGGCAATTCAGGAAACTGGTTTTCTTGACAAATTTTCAGTGATTCTTTCAGATGCCGGAAGTGGATCTGTCTTTTTCGGTTTTTGTGTCATTATTCTCGTTTCAATTGTTGTGAGCGGTTTTATTGATAATGTTCCTTACATAATTGCAATGCTGCCTGTAGTTGAGGGAATGGCTGAAAGTCTTGGTGTGTGCAAGGAACTTTTCATGTTTGCTCTTTTGATAGGATGCTGTCTTGGAGGGAATCTTACGCCTTTTGGTGCAAGTGCAAACATTGTAGCCATGGGAATTGTAAAAAAGGAAGGAAATGCTTCTGTTTGGGGAAAATGGATTAAAATTTGCGGCTCATTTACGCTGATTACGACGGTTGTTGCATCCGCTGTTTTGTGGCTCATATGGTCATGATTCATTTGGAAATTTGGCTTATGGGTCTTATGTCTGCAATTTGTTTTTAAGGAAACACTGATATCCGCAAATCGTGAAAAGCAATGCTTTGCACGATTTGCCAAGGAAGCGATGGTTAATTTCACCTCAATTAATCAGCGCTTCCTTAATATTCAAGGTGGCAGGGCTTTGTGTTGTGCCAATATTTTTTATAGGAGATTTATTTTTTATGAAAAAAGCTGTTGTTTTTCTTGCTGATGGATTTGAAGAAGTTGAGGCTATAACTCCAATTGATTATCTTCGTCGTGCAAAAGTTGAAGTTGTTCTTGTTTCTATCAATATGGCAAAAGATGTCATCAGTTCCCATAATGTTCATTTTGTTGCCGACAAGACTCTTGCAGAATATTTGTCTTCAGAAAGTTCTCTTCCTGATTGCATTTTTTTCCCAGGCGGACTTAACGGAAGCAGAAATTTAAGCGAATGCAGGGAAGTGCTTGAGTATGCGGACAAAATGAATGATGAAGGCAAACTTGTTTCTGCAATATGTGCAGCTCCGGCTCTTGTTCTTTCAAGGACAAAATGTCTTGCAGGTAAAAAATGGACTTGCTATCCTGATGATTATGGTGTTCCTGAAAATCTCATGAAAAATCGTGTTGCAGATGTTCCTTTCGTTGTTTCTGAAAATTTGATTACGGGATGCAGTGTAGGTTGCGCAGAGCAGTTTACGATGGAACTTGTAAAAGTGCTTGCAGGTGAGGCTGAATGCGACAGAATCCGAAAAGGTACAATTCAGCGTTGAAAATCTGACTCGGGTGTTATGGTGCATTTCATCTGAAGTGATTATGTGTTTTTTTGTTAAGAATATATTAAGATTTTTTTTGAGGGGATATTGCAATAAAAGGCATTTTTTTATGTGAATGTCTTTTATTGCTTTTTTTTATTCTTCAGAAATCTGGAATTCGTAATTATGATAGAGAAGTAGAAATTCTGACCGTGTTTTTACGTCAAGCAGTTCATAAAGTTCTACCATGCGTGATTTTATCTTGCTTTCAGAGATGTTGTAAAGCTGTGCGATTTTTCCGTACTTTTCGCCATCTCGTACGCGCTTAAGGTATTCTATGTCCTGCTGGGTGCATTTTTCCTTGCTGAGGATTTTTGTATTGTTGATGTGTTCCAGTTCCTTGATTTTGGAATATAGAAGCACATATGCAAGATAGAGTATGAATACCGTTCCGACAATGTGCATGAATGCCAGCAAAAAGAAAACCAAATTGTGCCTGAAATACTGCAAGATAAGCGCCCACATTGGAATTATTAAAAGCAGGCATGTTTTGAGAACCTTTTTTTTCTTCATGAATCCAGAGCGATGCAGAAAAAGAAATGAAAGCGTGATGCAAAGTGATGCTATTACATTTCCGTCATCAAGAAAATTTCCAATCCCATAGAAATAGAATACCAATGCGTATCCTGTAAAACTTACGGGCTTGAACAGGAGATAGAAAAAACCTCCGAAAGCTACAAGATTTGTGAGCAGGCTGTCATACTTTCGCAAAAATGTAAGTTCATATCTTCGGTCGACAAAGTATTGGAGAAAACTTACAATAAAACATGCAAATCCTACTAAAAAGCTGATGTATGAAACTCTCGTCCAAACTTTCTTTTCGTTTGATAACATTTATTCACCATCTTGATATGAATTTCTCTCCAGAACTTTTATCAATAATGACCAGCTCCAGAGTTTTAGGCTTTGGAGTTGATGGGAACTATCCGGGCAACTCTAAAAAATACCATTTAGGGCTGTCCGACGAGTTCCAAGCCTTGAAATTGCAAGTTTTGGAACATCGATTTTTTTTAGTCACCTCTAAAAATTGCAAATTTTAAAGGTTTTCATTTTTTTATTTTAAGTCTCTTGAATCTACAAGAACTTTTGTAATTTCTGCAATGTACATTGTATGAAAATCATCTTTCTTGTAATTTTGCTTGCATATTTTTTCATCGGTAAATGAATATGGATCAAATTCCTGTGCATACAATTTTCTGCAGAAAAGAACAACGCGAGACTGTTTTACCCAAGGTGTTCCGTTCATGTATTCGCAGTCGAGCTTGCATGGCTTGAATTTGTCACCATCCCTTCCTGAATGCGTTCCGCAGTATTCATATGCATTTTTGAGGTTTTGAGGCAAAATGCTTAATGAAAAAGTGTCTGTTGCGTCAATAATTTCTTTTGTGTATCGAGATGGCCTTAGATATATTGTTGCAACCGGTTTGTTCCAGAGAAAACCAAGTCCTCCCCAGCTTGCCGTCATTGTATTAGGTCTTCCTGTAATGAGTTTTCCTTCGTCATCTTCCCTTACAGTACAGGCTGATACAAGCATCATGTCTTTGCTTATGAGCTTGAACACATTGTCCGTAAGCTGCTCAGGTCTTATTGTCTTAAGCATATTGTTTCCTCTTCTTGCAAAATACAGAATTATTTTTTCATTATATCATTATGCGATTATTTTTTTCAATACGACAGCAAAAAGTATGGAACAATTTGTAAAAAAATATCATGAAGAAATCATTTTCGTGGCTTTGAGTTTGTTTGGTTGTTTTCATCTACTTGATAATTTTTTTTATTTTTGATAAGATGCTTTTAGTTTGGGGGTGTAGCTCACCTGGCTAGAGCGCTTGCATGGCATGCAAGAGGTAACGGGTTCAAGTCCCGTCATCTCCACTTTTTTCGTACATTCCTTTTACAAAATCCCTTTAATACTAAAAATTATCTTAAATTATAAAAATCCTATTTTACCATAAATTTTATTTCATCGTTTTCGTCAGAGGCTTTTACTCTAAGTGTATGCTGGCCTTTTTCCAATGGAAGATAGAATGAGAAAGGTCTGTTTACTGTAAAAGTTTTGTCATCGTACTGTACTTCAAGCGTTTCATTTTCATTTTGTCCGCCAAAAACTTCTACTGGAATTGACTGGATGATGTCATTTTCGCCTGTTTTGTAAAAAATGCTCCTGTCTTTTGGAGTCATTATCTTGAGGTTCATTGTGCTGTAATCAAGAGAAATGTCTTTTCCTGTTATTTTGAGCCATTGCTGATATTCTGCAGGAAGTGTGAGTTTTATTTTTCCGTCTTCCGATTTTTTGTGCCAGTTGCATTCTTCTGCATCTTCATAACTTCCTTCATGGAAAAATTCATTTATGGTTGAGGTGCAGCATTCACTTTTTTTCATTCCTGATACCGAACATATGCATTCTTTTTTCCATTTTTCTGGTTTGGGAAATCTGTCGCTTTCTGCATGATTTTGCTTTACGAGCTTGTCCAGTATTTTTCGAACCACTTTTGCAGGCAATGAGCTTCCTGTTTTGCCAATTACCGTATTTCCGTCAAAATTGCCCATCCATACGCCTGCCGTCCATCTTGGTGTTGCTCCAAGCGCAATGATATTCTGATATTGGTTGGCGGTTCCTGTCTTGAATATGGACTGGTAGTTTGTCTCGAAGACTTGAGAAAGGCCGAATCCTGTTGCCCGTGCAGATTTGTCGCTCAGGATGTCGGCTATGATTCTGGAGATGTCGCTGTCCATTACTCTGTTTGCGATGTCTATGTCGTCTTGTTTTATCAAATGAAGATTTCTGATTTTTCCGTCAAGAGGGAAAACCGTAAATGCACGTACAAGTTCTTCAAGCGTAACTTCTCCGGCTCCAAGTGCAAGTCCCAGTGCTGCACGTTCTCCTTTTCCGTTTTTCAGTGAATCGAATCCGAGTGTGTAGAGGTAATCGAGGTAGTTTTTTATGCCTATTTTTGAAAGAAGTGTTACGGCCCCTATGTTAAGGCTTGATGCAAGAGTTGTTCTGAAAAGAATTGGGCCTGAAAACCTGTTGTTGAAATTCATGGGAAGATAGAGTTCTTCGTTTCCGAATTCCATGGGAATGTCTGGTATGACAGATGCTGGTGCTGCAACTTTGCGTTCCAGTGCCAGTGCATACAAAAAAGGCTTCATGGAGCTTCCTGCCTGATTTTTTACCCTGATTGCATCGATTTTTCCTGAATTTTTATCATCAAACCAGTCGTTGCTTCCAACGTAGCAAAGTATTCCGCCTGTCATGTTGTCGACTACAAGGGCACCGTAATTTTTTATCCTTGATTTTTTTGCATTTTCAAGTGCAAGTGCAAGATAATTTTCCAAGGCAAGCTGAAGTTCTATGTCATTTTCAAGCGTTATTTTCTTTCCTGAAAGTTTTTTGCTTCCGCATTCCTGTTTTATTCTTTCTATTTCATGAGGAACATAGAAATGCCATTTGTGCCTGTAAGATTTTTTTGATGCGTCCAGGATTTTTTCCATGCTTGTTCTTGAAGTTGACGAAATCTTAAAAGCCGCTTTTGCGCATAGTTCAGGGTTTTTAATTGGATTGTATGTTTCAGGCCGCCTTGGAATGACAGAAAGGCATAGAATTTCTTCATATGTCAGTTCTGCAAGTTCTTTTCCGAAAAAAAATTTTGCGGCGGATGTCACTCCTTCCACATTGTTTCCAAATGGAATGTTGTTCAGGTAAAGTTCAAGAATATCCTTTTTGGAAAGTTTAAGCTCAATCCGTATTGCATTTGCAGAATCCTTGAGTTTGGAAAGAAAATTTCTGGATGGGGAAGGGCTTACCATTTTTGCAAGCTGCATTGTTATGGTGGAGGCTCCGCTTATCCTTCTGCGTGAAATGATGTTCTGGACTTCTGCCCTCATTGCCGACAGGATGTCTATTCCTGCATGAAAGTAGAATCTGCTGTCTTCGGAATCAATAAATGCTTTTTGGATATCCTTTGGAATGCCTGTAAGCCTTGTAAATTCCCTTCTTGTTCCGTCACCTACAGACGCTACTTGCAGGAGTTTTCCGTTTCTGTCGTAGAAAGATGTACTGTAATATTGCCTGGAAAAATCAACCAAAGCCTTGTACGGAATCATGTTGATGAGAAACCAGGCTGCAGTCATCGCATAAATGATGATTTTTAAGGCAACTGCAGCTTTTTTTTTCATGCACGTCATTTTATCGTGTAGAGCATTCCGTCTGTTCTTGATGCGACTTCGCTTTCATACATGCATTCCACGACTGCCGGAGGAACTGGATATACACCGCGTCTTTCGGCTGTAAATGTAAATTCTGCTTCATGTATTATCTCGTTTTTGTCGTCGCTTTGGTGCAGATAATTCCAGAAGAATCGGACTTCATTGTCCCTGATTTCAGATGAATCGTATTCCTTGTATCTGTCATCCTGAACGTCTGATGTAGCTGTTGTCGCAAACCTGCTGTTGACGATATTTGCACCGGAAGGTACTGGAAGTCTCAATGCAACGAAACTTTCTGCATATCTTGAGCTGAATTTTGCCTTCATCTTATAGGTCTTTCCGTTTTCCAGCGTGTATATGAGGCCATCTTGTGGAACAATGCGGTTTTTTGTCTTCAAATCATAAAGTTCTGTCGTGAAGACAAATCCGTTATCCCTTGCCTGCTGTATTTCATCCGGAAGTGCGTATTTCATTTCAAGAGTATAGAAAAGTGTTCCTGTTCCTTCGCATGAAATTTCAAGAGGTGTCGGTACGTTGACTCCCGCAGATTTCAATGCTTCGTCAGAGAAGTATTTTTTTACGGAGAAAGGTTCGTCTTTCATTGATGTAAATTTTTTCTCTGCAATCAGTTTTCCGTTGAATTCCGCCCTTGTGCTGAGGTTTGTTTCCGCAAGATTTCTTGCCTTTATCATTGTCGCAACGCCTTCAAGTATTGCGGATGTTGTTGCGGTACTTGTCCAGTAGCCTGATTTTTGATATCTGAGGATTGAAGACCACAGTGTGTCAACAAGGCTGTCGTTAGGGTCGAGCTGTACGAAATATTGCATCAAGGCTGAAAGGTAACCGCTCTTTGCAAGATACCATGAGAAGCTGTCATCCCATTTTACGGATACAAATCTTCCTCTTTTTGATACACGTTCGAGGATTTTTCCAGTGCATTTTGCAATTTCATCGCTGTATTCTTGCTTGCCCTTATTTATGTATGAAAGTCCCGCATAGATTGCCACATAGAAATCATCGGTGTCATCGTTTTTGAAGAATTCCTTGAGTATGCTGTCCCCGAAACTTGGGTCGAGAAGGGTAAGCGCATAGGTTGCATATACCCTTTCCTTTGCAGATATTTTTGAGCTTGTGATGTTGTTTTTCAAATATCTTGCAAGACCGTCTATGTCGATGTAAAGTTCTTTGTCTGAGTATCCGTTTTTTCTTCCTGTTGCACATATGTGTGCGATTCTTGAAGATACATAGAAGTTTTCTTGGTCTCCGCTAGGCCAGTATGGAAAGCCGCCTGAACTTTTCTGGACTGTTTTCCAGTATTTCAATTCCTGCATTACGACTTTTTTCGTGTTCATGACTTCTGATTTTAGACCGAGGACGTCAATGTATTTTTCAAAAATAATCAGTGGAAGAACCTTGGAACTTCTCTGTTCCATACATCCGTATGGATATCGGAATACATAGTCTACGGCTCCCTTTAAGGCACCGAGTCTTGATGCGTCAAGAGTAAGGTTCATGTATCCAAAATCATCTTCTGCGAAATCAGGAATTATTACTGTTTCTTCTTCTGAGGATGATGATTTTTTTACGGTTTCAAGACATCCTGTTGTGGCAACTGTTTCAAATGAATATGATTTTTCAATCTCCATTGAAGAATACATTTTTTCTTTTATTGCCGCGCATTTTGTGCTGTAGACAATGTTGATTTTTCCGGCCTTTGTGGCGGCGACATCAAAATATGCGACTGTGGATTTTCCTGCCGGAACTTTGAGCGTGCATTTGTTTTTGCCGTCTATGAATGCATCTCCGTTTGGAATGAAAAGACCTGTCACCTCATCTTCTTTTCCGTACATCGTATTGTCTATTTTGGCTTCGACTTCCACGTTTTGGGTTTCATCCGTAAGGTTCGTTATGAGGACTCCACATTCTGCCGTATCTCGCACCCTGAGGCGTTTTGGCTGTACTGCCTGCACGTTTACCTGCTTTTGCACGACAAACTCATCTTCATTAATTGCAAGAAGATCATCTTTTACTCCGAATGAAGTCATGCGGAATGTGGTGAGGTTTGAAGGAGTCTTGAATTTGTATGTTACTTCTCCGTTTTGGTCGGTTGTAAGTCCTGTTTCAAAGAATGCTGTAGGCTTGAAATCCTTTCTTTCTTCTGCTTCTTTTGTATCGGCATCTCCTCCCTGAAGGCTTTGAATGCTGTATGTTACAGGATCCATGAGGTATCTTCTGCTGTCTCCTCCATCAACGTAAAGAGGGAAGTTGCCCTTATTATAGAAATATTCTACCGGATTTGGAACATGGTAGTTTATGAGGTCAAGAATTGCCCTGTCAACGCCCATTATCGTAAGTTCTGCATTTGGTACAGGCTCTCCGTTTCGTGTTGCCTTGAGTTTTATTACTGCTTCTTCTCCCGGAGCATATTTTTCCTTGTTGAATTCGGCTGTGACATTGAATGCCCTGATTCTTGGATTTACGTGAATTTCTGTAACTCCGTATATTTCATGTGGCTTGTCAAAGTCTATTTCTCCATACGAATGGTTTGGATAGCTTGATGTTCGTTTTGTAAATGATGATACAGAAACATATGCAACTGGAAGGAATTCCCTTGCAATTTTTATGTCAATGATTGATGTTGTTGAATCCAGGTGTTTTACTGTTTCTGAGAAAATACCGTCACGCTCAACTGTTACAAGGTAATCTCCCTTTGCAATTGGGCTTTCAAGAAGAATGTGTGCGGTGTCTCCCGGAAGATACATGCTCTTGTCCGGCGTAAGTTTTACTGACTTCGGAGAAATTTCTGATGACATGTAGCTTGAGCTTCCCGTGCAGTAGAAACCTGTTGTTGTTCTTATTGTCCTTCCATTTTCATCGGAACCTTCGACGTTGAGTGTGTACCATCCGCTGTATTTTGGCGTAAAGGCGATGTCTGTGTCTTTTTTAAGATATTCTACAGTTATGGTGTCGTCAACAACATTGTGTTTTTCCCATCTTGAATAATATGAGCTGTATGCGCTGCTCTGGTTGTTGTATGTCCAGTATTCGCATGAGAATGTTGCCTTGAGCTTGTTGTGGCCTTTTGTTTCTTTGTCGGATTCGAATATGTTGCCTTCTGTATCCGTGAGAATGACAGGAATCGTGAGCTGCTGGTCTTTTGATGCAAATCCTCCGGTTCCGTTTAATTTTCCAAGGCCTATGTAGAATGATGCCGGATGTACGAAAACGCTTCTTTTTCCGGTTATTGACTGGTTTGACTTGTCCGTGGCCCTTACTTCTATGTTGTAAAGGTAAGGGGAACCGCTTGAATATTGGTCGGAAGTGCTGCAGCTGAATGAGAGCTGTCCGTTTGAATCAAGTCTTCCTTCGTCTGAGCGGATGCAGTGTGCATTTTCAGCTGTGTCAGGTCCAAAGCAATAGTCGCTGAGTTCCTGCTTTCCAGGCCTGAATGTGGTTGACTTTTTGTAAAGGTAAAGCTCGTAATCTGCATTTGAAAGTGGTCCTCCTGCAAGATATGATGCGAGGAATGTGCCGTCAATGACTTCGTTTTGGATGTACTGACTTTCAGGAATGTCTATTTGCGTCTGGAATTTTGCTGGTTCAAATGATGCAACCGTTATGTATTCCGTTTTTTTGTCTGAAGAATTTTTTCGTCTGTATACGATTTTGTAGTCATTGTATGAAATGCTGTCTGGAATCGTGATTTCTGCCTTGAATGTGCCGTTTGGCGATGTTTTTCCGCTGACTGTCTTGTAGACTGTAGGATCGTAATATGAATCATCCTCAAGGCTGATTGTGTAGCTGCTTTCTGCATACGGTGTGTATTTTCCGAGTGAAAGATTCTTGTCTACGCCTGAAATCGTAATCGTTTCATTTGGCTTATAGAGTTTTCTGTCTGTGTAAACGAATGTTTTCTGCTTGTTATAAAGTGCTCTTACAGGATTTTCATATGCTACTGCGTCTGCCGAATAGTTGTGTCCTTCCGGTCTGAAGAATATATGGTCGTCGTTTGTTTTTACTTCTGCAAAAACATAATCGTGCTCATAATCGTAATTCTGATACAGAAGCCTTCCTTCATGTTTCATTGGCACTACGGCTTTTCCGTTTTCATCCGTGAGAACCCATTCTGTTCTTTGTTCTTCATTATAACGGTTTCCAAACAACATGCATACGCTGGCATCTTTTACGGGTTTTCCTGTGGAAAGTGACGTGACGAGAACAACTGCCTTGTTTACGCCGTATCTTACTGTAGCTCCAAGATCCGTAACCTGTATGTTCAGGTAGTTGCTGCTTGTGTCTGTTATTTCTTCTCCACTCCAGTTATAGCTTTTAACGCCTATTTTCGCCTTGAATCCGACGTGTCCCTTGCCGTTTTCAAGATATGGCTTAAGGTCTATTTCCTTGAATCTTCGCTGGTTCAGGTGAATTTCATAATCAGGGTTGCCGCATGAATCATAAAGTTCGATGTTGTTTCCGCCTTTTATCATGTTGTATATTGAAAAACAGTTTTTTTCAATCTTGTAGTTAAGGTTTGTTGCATTTCTGTATTCAAATACGAGTTTCGGGTCAAACTGGGCTTCAAGCATTTTGTTGTCGTAGTCTATGAATCTTGCGTATCCTGGAAAATCTCGTCCTTCAATTGTAAAATTGCTTGGTGAAGAAAGAGTTTCTCCAGTTCTGCTTTTGATGTTCTTTATGGTGACAACTGCATCTTGCCTGGACTTTACCTTTATGTTGTAAATGTGGAGTTCGTTGCTGTCTACCCTTATGTTGTCGTAATCAATTTCTCCGTTTGACGCGCTGATTGCATTTCTTACGGAGTTTTCATCAACTGACTGAGAAAAATAAACGTTGAGCCTTGGATAAAATGCACCGTATGGAAAATCGATTTCGTGTGAAGTAATCTTGAAAGGTACAAGTGAGTTGTAAGTCCTTGTTGTGGTATTGTTGCTTACTGTATCATTGTATGAAAGTTTTACCCTCATGTCATTTTCAATCTTAAATCCCGGTGAGAGTTTTATGATGAATGATGTGGCCTTGTCCTTTACGTTGTACCTGCTGTCCACTATGTCAATCGTAAATGGAATGTCGTCCATTTTTTCGTTATTCTGATTCAGATATGATACGCTGAGGTTATTTTCAACATCAGATTTAAGTATGTTGTTCCTGAAGTCGATGCTGTATTTTTTTAGCTGTTCGCCAGGTAGACCCGTATAGTCGCTATAATGGTAATCTCTTTCAGTTTTTAGAGAAAGGTCTTTTAGCTTTCTGCTTTTTGCATCGATTTTAAATTCGGAATTTCCATTGAAAACCTGACCTTTTGGGGTCTTGAAATTCTTGTTTATGATGACTTTGTATTCTGTATACGAGTCTGGTATTTCATCAAATTCGTATGAAACTTCCTTTGTTGCGTCAAATTTCCATTTTCCTTTTATAGGAGGCTCTATGGTGAAGATTTCGGCTCCTTTTTGGTCTATGATTTCCTGTGTCTTGTAGGCTTCAAGAGGCGTGATTTGTTCAGTGAATTCTATTGTAATGAATTTGGATTCACATGAAAGTTCTGACGGTGTGATTCTGTATACCGAAAATTCCTTTTTTTCTTCCTTTTTCTTTGTTTTTTTGGCACTTTCTGTTTTTTGTTTCTCTTTTTCTTTTTTCTCTGCCTTTTTTTCCTCATTTTTTTCTGCTTTCTGAGGTTTTTCTTTCTTTACGAATTTTTCTTCAAGATCTGCTGTGGATTTTGCCTTTTCTGCAAGTTTTTCAAAGTATTCTTTGAGAGACATTCTTTTTTTTGAATAGGATGTCTTGTATTTTGATATGTCGCGAAGGCCCGGTTCGCAGGATTCTGGCTCTTCTTCTGAAATTGTTTTTGCCTTGATGGAAACTCTTCTTGCAGGAATCAGCGGTTCTGCAGTCTCTGGCGTGTAATCAAGATCAAATGATTCGCTGTCAAATGATATCCTTTCAAGAGGTTTTTCAGGCTTTTTTTCAGAATTGTCTTTGTGTTCCGAAATTTGCTGCGTGTTCTGGTTGTTATTTGATTTTGCAGTCTTTTTTTTGCAAGATGGAAATAAAATTGCGCAAATCAGTAAAATAATGGTAAGTTTTTTCATATGAAATCCTTTTCTTTTATAAGGGGCCCAACATCCTATAAGCCATAACTTTGGGCATCTCTAAAATTGCAATTTTTAGAGGTTCCCTTTAGAAAAAATCTGATTTTGACTCCTTAAAATGCAAATCCTTAAAGATAAAATCTTTTAAAGACCATATAAAGTATAGCATGTTTTTAGTTAAAAAAAAAGGTTTGGACTTGGGGGAGACATGCTTTTTGATTTTTTTTCATGTTCTCCCTTTATCATTTTGGATTTTGTCAGATAAGCGATGCAAGTTCCATGACAAGTTTTTCCGTTTTCTCAAATCCAAGGCAAGGATCGGTTATTGATTTTCCAAAAATTGTTCCGCCTAGTTCTTGTGCTCCGTCTTCAAGATAGGATTCTATCATCATGCCCTTTATGATGTTTTTTATGCAATCGCTGTGCCTCATGCTGTGGAGAATTTCTTTTGAGATTCTTATCTGCTCAAGATATTTTTTTCCTGAATTTGCATGGTTTACGTCTATGATTGCGGCCGGATTTTCAAGTCCTGATTTTTCATACATTTCTGCAAGTGCTTCTAGGTCTTCATAATGATAGTTTGGATGTGTTTTTCCGAATCTGTCTACAAATCCCCGGAGAATTGCATGTGAAAACTTATTGCCCGTGCTTTGGACTTCCCAGCCTGCATATACGAATGAATGCGGATGATGTGCTGCTGTTATGGAATTCATCATGACTGAAAGGTCTCCGCTTGTTGGATTTTTCATGCCGACCGGAATGTCAAGTCCGCTCGATACGAGTCTGTGCTTTTGGTTTTCCACGGATCTTGCTCCCACTGCCACATATGAAAGAAGGTCTTTAAGGTATGGATAGTTTTCTGGGTAAAGCATTTCGTCTGCCGGTGAGAATCCTGTGTTTTTTAGTACGTCAAGATGCAGTTTTCTTATGGAAAGAAGTCCTTTTAGTATGTCTGGATTTCCGTTTGGGTCTGGCTGATGGAACATGCCCTTGTAGCCGTCTCCTGTAGTGCGGGGCTTGTTTGTGTATACTCTTGGAACCATGAGGATTTTGTCGATTGTCTTTTCCTGCAGTTTTCGAAGTTTTTCTGCGTATTTGAGGACTGAATCTTCCCTGTCTGCGGAACAAGGTCCTATTATGAGGAGAAGTCTTGTGTCTTTTCCCGATAATATGTTTTTTATTTGGACATCGTTTTGAAGTTTTCTTTCTTCAAGTTCTTTTGTAATTGGATAGATGGCCGATACTTCTTCAGCATCCGGAAGAATTTTTTTGTAAGTCATGTTCATTTTTTTTCTCCTGATTCAATTTTTCACCGTTAAGATGTTTTGTCTGCTTTAAGTACCACGAAAGTTGTTTTGTTTTCTTGCAAAGTGGATATGTTTCTTGCAAGTATTTTTAATCCGAATATTTTTGCAGTTTCTTCAGATGAAATTGATGCGATTTCTGGATCGTTTATGCTTTCGACGCATTGTGTTGCAAGTGCTGTGTTTGAAAAATTTACCGTTTCATATCCTTGTTTTTTTATGAAGTCGTCACATTGGTGCAGGGCTTTTGGATGGCTCAGGACTTTTTTAACGGATTCTTTTGTTGCGTTTGCAGTACCTACAAGACAGTGGTCTATATTCATTTCAAGATTTCCGCATATTTTAAGATTTCCGTTTTCTATGAGTTTTACAACAGATTCGACTTTTCCCGCATAATTGTTTTTTATGGGAAGGACTGCAGACTGTGTCTTGCCGCTCATGACTGAGTGATATGCTCCTTCGAAGGATGAAAAAGGCACGAGTTCTGCTTTGGGAAATAGTTTTCTTGCCGCTATAAATGCATATGCACCTTCTGTTCCGCAATACGACACCTTGATTTTGTTTTCTTCATCAATGCATTCCATATAACCTCCGAATCAAAATGCAAAAAAAAATGCGGCTCCAAAAGGAACCGCATTCTAAAGCCAATTTCATGTTGCGCTATAAAGACTTTCCTTTTGGGAGCGAGAGTGAGTTTGTAAAGAAAAAGCAAAATGAAAAGGAAAAGAATTTCATGATTCGCACTCCATAGAAAGCCATGCGCGTTTTGCACACCGCAAAAATATTGTCACGTACGTGACATGATAAATATACTTCCTTTGCTTATTTGTTGTCAAGAAATATTTTGGAGAAATTGTGTTTGGAGAGGAAACCAGCTCAGAGTTCGAAGTCCGCATTTTTCCTCCCCAAGCCCCACCTTCCTTGGGCACGACTCAGGGAAAAAGGTTCCCTGAGAACCCTTTAGCGACTGGAAAGGTTTTGATTGCACTTGTTCGTGAAGATATGCACGGGCATGCGTTTGGGGCGGCCGTTTGCGATTGGGTGGGGGTTGAGTGCGAATTTGCGTGAGGATATACATTTGTATGCATTTGGGGAGAAAATTTGCGATTGGAATGGTTTTAGTTGCAAATTTGTCGTAAGCGTAAACATCGGTATGCATTTGGGGCGCCCTGGATGGCGGTCTGCATCAGGATACTCGGTTTGCTTTCATTGTGTCAGTTTGGAAAACTGTTTATGGGTTGCATTGCATTATCTTGAAAGCGTATGGAATCAACATGTTTTTTTTATATCATACAATCTGTTAAAATTCCAAATCTTATGAACAGTTTGAATTTAAGTTTATCCCTGTAGCATTCTGTCGCATTTTTTATATCACTGTCAATTTTATAGTCGGCACCTGCACCAAGTAAAAGCGGAATGATGGGGGAAAATCCGAATTCAGTTCCTGCCAATGCGTAAGGTTTGTATGACATGCCTGAGTCTTGCAGATTGAGGTTTAACAAAAAAGACTTAATGTATAAGAAATTGTATATCTGAAAATCGAAAAAGGATTCATGATTGTTTACTCTATGAACATTAAATGTATTGAAATATATGTTGATTGGAAATAAATCTAAATCAGTGTTGAAGTTACCAAACTTTGCCTGCATGTGGAATAAAGAAGCTCCCAAAATCAGTTTTTCGATTTCGTTGCTGGCAACATTAGAAGATAAAAAAGTCATTTCCATAAAATCATCTCCTGAAAAAGACTTTTCCTGATAATAATCAACCACGGTGATATTGTAGTGTGCATCATTACTGCACCAGCTGGAATTTTCTGCATATGCATGAAAAGAAAGAATTGCAAATAAAAATGCATATGTTTTTAAGATATTCAAAATGTTCTCCTAAAGTAAGTTGTTTTTGAATACATTGAATCTTGGTATAACTGCAGGCGAATTCATTCAAGTCTGAATTACAGAACTCCGGAAGCTGTTCATTCAAAATGTGAAAAACTTGCAGCTTAAACTATCATTTTTTGTGTCTTCTTTATTGACTTAAGTCCAGTCTTAATATAGCATGAAAAAAAGAGGCTTCATCAATGCATGAAGGTTAATGCACATTTGCTTTGCATGATGGCATTGTGATTTTAAGAGTTGGCGAGTTTTGCATTTTGCATTCCCTTGCAAAGAGATTCCGAAACGAGTTCGGAATGACAGTTTGCATTTTAGGAATGACAGATTTTTTGTTTTCTTGACTGTTGCTGCCTTAAGGTGCGAGAATTTTGGGAAGATTTTTATTCGTCCCAGTCAATGTCTTCTTTTGCTTCGCTTGCACGGCTGAAAGCTGCCACAGTTCCCTTTGCGTTTTTAGAATTTGCAGTTGTGATTTTTGCCCTTTTGATGCCGGCTGCAGGTGTAGATGCTGCATTTACAAGAATATCAACAGAACCGTTCTGATTGGCCTTTATCTTGATGTCCTTGCCGTTTTCATCAGAGAGTACAAGAATTGAATTAAGGCTTGTGCTGATTATGTTTTCAGAAGTAACAGTTTTTCCTTCTGAAAGTTCAACCCAATTTTCTGAACCGGTTTGAATGTTTGCCAATCCAGTAACTGACTTTACCGTGTAGCTTTCGGCATGAATGAATGTCACAGAAAAAAGTGAAGCTGCAGCAATTAAAAGTTTTTTCATATAAAATTCCTCCTCTAGAAGTATTTTAAGATTTTTTCTTTTGATGGAATTTCAAAGTCTACGTCAGACTCTGAAATACTTACTGGCTTGTACATTTCCCAAGCTTCCTTCATTGGTATAAGTTTACCATCATTTGGATATTTTTTCCACTCTTTGAACCCAGTTGTTTTGGAAAGTGCATAAGAATCCTGACAGAGCGTGATTTCTACAGGAATCCATACCTTGTCATTCTGAATGATATACATTCCGTCTGAAATCATGTTTGCTTCTGAAACTTCATAGCCTGAATTGTATGCCATGTAAATATGACCAGGAACTGTAATGAATGCAGTTTCAATTCCCAAGGCTTCAAGAAGTGAGCAGTTGAGGATTGTCAAGTCGTCACAGTCACCGCCATGGTAAAGAATTGTCTGGTAAGGGAACTGCAGGAAGTCAATTGCGCTTGAACCTGTGTTGTCGGTAAATGCTGATGCCGGGTCAATGACATAGTTCAGACCATAAGCCTTGAGGGCTGCGAACATGGCCTTTGCATACTGTTCATTTTTGTTTTTGCCTGTAAAATCAACTTTGTCTCTGAGAAGAAGCCTTACGATGTTTGCAAATTTGTTTGCAGCTGCATCTTTACCGCTGACAAAAGCCGCGGCCCGTTCATCTTCATCCCAAGACATGTTGTTTCGTCCAAGGGTCTGAAGCTCGACATTCAAATCAAATTCCATGCGTCTGCCTAAAGACGAATAGTTTACTATGATTTTTGCGGCAGAAGGGGAAGGTATAATCTGGTTTAAGATGCTTTCGTTTAAGAATGCCGTAATGTCCGCTTCAAATTCTTCTCCGATTTCCACAACATCATAATGAACGACTTCATTAGGATTTGCCATGAATTTTTCAATGAAAACGGATACTGAAACATCTTTAATCTTGTTTTTTTCAGTGTTCTTGAAAACTACTCTTCCAAACGGAATGTCGTTGTACTGGCTGAAGAAAACCGGGAATACTGGTGTAAATGCATAATCCTGTGTCTGGATTCTGCTTGATCCCATAATTCCCCTTGAGAAATTATACCTTAAAACTACACCTGCATTTATGGCTGTGAGGAAAGGATCCGGTGAGTAATTGAATTTTCTGTAACCTACATATCCTCCGATAGAAACAGAAGGCGATACATTACAATATCCGTTAAGTTTTGCTCCGTACTGAACGCCTGATGCGCTTGAGAATTTGTTGTCTTTGCTTTCCGGTACTGACCAAAGTCCTGCAAAACCTATAAGACTCATGCTGAATCTGTCTATTGGAGTAAATTCGTATCCTGCTCCGAGGCTGGCTGTCAAGTAATTGAAATCACTAATGCCATTTGCCTTGAGAATTCCATATCCTGCATCTGCTGATAAAATAATGCTGTCCTGCTTTCTCAATATGAATGGAGAATATTCAAAACCTATTTCTGCTTCCAATGAACTGTCCAATTCTGAATCCATTGGAAAATAAGTTCCTCCCTGTGCCTTGATGCTGACATCTGACCATGCTGAGAAAAGAAACATTGAGAAGGAAAATAAACAAATTATCTTTTTCATATTCAATCCTTCATCTAGAATAGCTTACATTTTTCTATACCCTTCAATGCTGTCTTGTTTTCAGGGTCTTTTGCAAGTACTTTTTCAAACTGGGCTTTTGCTGCATTTAAGTTCTTTTCAAGAAGATAAACGTTTGCAATGTTGTTCATGGATTGGACTGTATTTGACTTTGCAAATTCATTTTTTGCTTCTTCATAATGGCCGACTCTTACCAAAGCCATGCCAAGCTTGTTTGGATCACCTGATTTTCTTGCGTTTACGATGACACCTTCAATTTCAGTATTCAAGTATTCATCAACTGAGGCAATAGCGGCCTTTTCAATCTGGCTCTGGGAAGGTCTTGTGAAAATTCCTGTAGAACCTGTGTAAACAGATGGCGAGTAAACTTCCCAAAGTGAATGTGTGTCGTAGAATTCAAGAAGTGCTTCCTTGTCTGAAAGAATCTTTTTGATTGAATTGAAAGCTTCTTTTCTTGCTTTTGTAAATCCAGATGCAAGATTTTTGATGGAAATGCCGAAATAAACTTTTTCAGAATCTATGATGAGTCCCGATGTATCCGTGAAGTTGTTTCCGGCTCCCGTTGGCTTGATGTTCATGTCAACAAGAATGATCATGTCATCATCAAGAGGAATGTATCCTGTACCTACACCGACGCTTTCAAGGCAGCTTGCAAGAAGAATTCCGATTTCATCAAGATCACCACCGAGCATGTTCATTGTCTGAAGTGGATACTTGATGCTGTCTACGCCCATGTTTCTGTGATATTCTTCATAAGGTGTAGATTCGTCTTTTTCAATGTTGATTTTGGAAAGTTTTATGGCTTCTGCCATGTGGGCTGCAATGATGAGGTTTCTGTTGATACCCGTCTTGAAGTTGTTTCTTGCAAATCCTGCAACGTATTTTGCAAATTCAAGAATTTCCGGAGTATCTGGAGAAATGAAAGATGCCATGGCTGCTGGGTCTGCCCAAACAAAAGCATTTCTGTTGTAGACATCGAATACAACGCTGTGAATGCTTTGTTTTTTCGTGCCAAGGAAAGTATAATCGATTACGACTTCTCCAAGAATTTTTCCGTCTTCACTGAACCTTAAGATTTCCTGGCTGAAATCTGCAAGAAGAGGAACTTGAACCGACTTGTATTTTCTGAGTTTTGGAATGAGGGCTGATTCATAAGTTGATGATGTGTATTTTCCTGCCCTGAATGATACGTGAACATCAGTAACGTCAGCTCCTTCTGTATTGCGGACTGTAAGGGTTCCGATAGGGAAGTTTCTGTATGCGCTCATGTAGATTGGGAAGGCTGCTTCATTTTGTGCCAATGAAACGCTGAATCCTCCGGATGATTTTTTATTGGTTGAGAATGTAATCTTTGTGCCAACACCTGCAAAAATGCCTTTTGTAAGGGGATCTGCATCAGAAACATTGAATGAATTATAGCCGCAGACTGCATTTACCGTAACTGTTGGATTAAAGCGGAATCCCAATTCTCCATATCCTCTGTAATAAAGGTCACTTGCGCTTTTGTTTTCATCGTTGATTTTTGTCGAAAACTTGTAGGTTCCGTAGCTTCCACCTGCTCCAATATAAAGGCGACTTAACGGAAAGTAATATGCGCCAAGACCGACTCCGCCACCCATAAGGTTCATTGATTCTGAAAGTCCACTAGGCTTTATGCTTGCAAAAAGTCCTTCGACTCCTGCCGTCAAGAATCCAAAGAGATCCAAGTCACATTGAGCTATGCCCATGAAGCCAGTTTCGTAATCACCGGAAGGCATAAGTACACCCGGTGTAACGCGTAAAGAGATGTCGGTTGCAAAGGCACTTGTTCCAAGCATCATTGCAAATGTTAAAGACAGAAATTTTTTCATAACCCCTTCCTTTCTTTATAGGTACTTACATTATACATTGTAGAAAGTAATATGTTCAATACTTTTTTTTGTTATATTGCATTCCTGCACTAGTATTCTAAAACACAATGGAAAATATGTCACTACTCCAGAGTGTAGTTTTGGCGTTTTTTTTCAAACTTTTTTAAGAATTTTTTTAATGGGATTTCAATATTTGTGGGAAATTTGTAATTTAAAAGGTCTAGACTGCAAATTTATTGCAAGAGTATGCATCGGTATGCTTGGGACGGCGGATTTGCAATTCAAAAGGCTGTATTTGCAAATTTGCGGCAAATTTAACACTGATTTGCATTTAGGGGCGGTTTTGCAAATGTGTGGATTTTGACTGCGAATTTGTCGCAAGAGTAAACAGCGGCATGCGTTTTTTGGGAAAATTTGCGATTGAAATGGTTTCAATTGCGAATTTGCGTGAAGGCATGCGTTTGGGGGCGGCTCTTGTGACAGTTTGCATGTTAATTTACTGTTACCTTTCCATGTATACGTTTTCGACAGGATATTTTGTACGCCCCTTGTGACGGCCAGGAAACCGATTCACGGTTAGCTTTCAGTTCTTCAGGTTGTGACAGCACAAGCGACACAATCAATCTTGTTGACGATGAAAGAATCGAAGGCTGCAAAGGTGTAAAAATGGATGATCGCTGAACAATTCTACGGATACTGGCCTGGGGAGTTTTTGTTTTCCAGGTACATTCAGTAATTTTGAAAACTTCCTGATACAAAGTTCCAAGTGTGGCAATTCCACCGAGACGTTCTAATGGGTGAATTACTGCGAGTCGGTGGGGCATAATTATGATTTATCCTCAATAAAAACTACTTGCGATTTTATTTGAAGTCTATTTAAATTTTTCCACGCTTTTACTAGAGCTATTTTTGTGAACAATGGCAAATCTGTTATATTTTTCCTTTTGGTAATAATTGCATATACAACTTCAAATTCATCATGCTGTAAATGTTTTTTTAAATCATTTTTATTAGCACTAGAGTTTTTATCATTATTGATTTTCTTGATGACCTCTGTTTTCATTTTCGGGTCTTTTAATAATAACTCAGTTGAAACATAACCTTGATTAAAAAGATGCCCTAATGGAGATGAAGATTTTCCATCAATTTTTACATGAATCAAATAATCTTTATTATTAGCACAACAAATTAAATCACATGGTTCAATTTTATTTTTTTTCCCAAAGTAAACATTATTTCTATCTAGTTCCAAAAAAATTGTAGCTGCAAGTTTATCATTATATTCACCTTCTCCATTAGTAATATTTTTATCATATTTTGGAAGATTAAAATTGTCTGTGGAAAAGATTTTTGCTACTGTATTATCAATTCTGTCTGTATATGTTTTCGAAATTACCTGAATTAAACGATTCTTTTAACAAATAAATTGAAAATGTATTTGAGTCTGCCATTATAATCCTCACTTATTTACATAACGGAAGTAATTCTTCCACTTTTTTTACTATTTCTTCTTGTTCTTCCAATGGAGGAAGCGGAACTAATGCCTTTTTGCCATCTTCCGTTCCAAGTCTTGGCATTTTCACCCCAAAAGATAATGAATCTGTATAATCCACGAAATATGGTGACATTAAAAATATCTGAGCAAATTTATTGTTTACAAAGTTGCCAAAATCCAATGGTAGAATTTCCGAAGTACAATATCCATCTTTGGGTGCTATAACACACTTGTTCAGATACGGACGAAGTTTACTGTATAAAACATACCCTTTTTTGAAAACATGTTTAGTACTTTTAGAATCAACTTCTTTCTTACTCTTAAATTGCAGAATTCTTCCAGAATCTTTTTCGATATCTTCCAAGTCAAGAATCCAAGCGCCATCTTCTATTTCATTTGGTTCAGCATTTTCACATTGTCCAAATGAAACTAAATCCCCCAATCTACACCAACACCAGCTCTCTGGTATTTCAAACGGTATCTCTTCTTCCTCAATCTCGCTTGCAACAATTGTCACTGGCTTTTTTGCTTTTGGGTTGATTTTTACTTTTTCTTCCCATTCAGCGAGGGCTTTTGCGTTGCGTTCTTTAATGATGCGGGCTAAAAGCTGTTCTCCACTTTCTGTGGTTTCGACAGGCTCAACCACCGCGTGTTTTTGCTCAAGTTCTGCTTTTTGTTTTCGCCATTCTTCTGTTAGTTTTCCGGTGATGGCTTCCTGCAATATGGCTTTTTTTACTTTGTCTGAAAGTGAGCTTTTTAATTCTTCTTTCTGAAGAACTGCATTTTCGTAATTCTCCACCAATGGCAGTACCTGTTCAAGTTTTGCGACAATGGCATTTTGAACGGATAATGGCGGGAGAGGAAGAATCATTTTTGATAAAGTTTGTCCATTACAATTTGGCTGTGCAGTTGCTATTGTTCCATTTTTTAATTGATCCCAATACAACTGACTTTCCATAAACATTTTCATGTATTTTGGATTTAATTTTTCTGAATCATATTGAGTACGAATCAAGTAGCCAGCATATACTGCATCTTCAGGTTCTTCAGCAACTAAAAAAGATTTTCCTACAGTTCCTCCTGTACGAGCAAACAAAATATCATTTTTCTTCAGTTGATATGAAGTTATTTCATCGTCAGATATATCACAATATGGAACCGAATCCCATTGAACCTTTCCATTTTGAATATCTGTTATTCTAACCATTTTGATTCGACCAGTCTCTTTTGCAGGGGCATTATAACCATATTGAATAGAATCAGATAATTCCCCCCAGCGGCACCAACACCAATTTTCAGGTATCTCAAACGGAATTTCATCTTCATCAATTTCACTTGCAACAATTGGAACTGGCTTTTTTGTGCGAGTTTTGCTTGCAAAACTCGGTGAGGTGGCTTTGCCACCGACATTTTTCTTGAGTACTTCTTCCCATTCTGCAAGGAGTTTTTTGTTGCGTTCTTCTATAATTCTGTCTAAAAGTTGTTTACCAGTTTCAGCCGGGGTTTTAGGGGCTGAGCCCCAAGTCGGATCGTAGCCATGTCGTTCTGTGAGCCAAGGAGTTGCATCAAGGATTTGTCTTCCTAAGACCGCTTGGCCTCCGACTTGTTTCTTCCCATTCTGCAAGAAGTTTTTTGTTGCGTTCTTCTATAATTCTGTCTAAAAGTTGTTTACCAGTTTCAGCCGGGGTTTTAGGGGCTGAGCCCC
>JAZQMW010000026.1:0-3982 GCA_045627025.1 Treponema sp.
AAATTCCGTAAACGGCTCGGTAAACAAAATGGCATTGTCATTTGAAGATCTTGAATTCAAGGCAAAGAACGGAATCAAGAAACAGGAAGACGTCAACAAAAAAATCCTTCTGGTTGCAAACGAGTCGGAATCACTCAGAAAAGCAAACTCTGTCATTTCAAGCATAGCAATTCGGACTAACCTTCTCGCCATGAATGCCGCAATTGAGGCTGCACATGCAGGAGCCGCAGGACGGGGATTCAGTGTTGTCGCAGACGAAATCAGAAAGCTTTCCGAAAACTCTTCAAAACAGTCAAAGACAATAGGCGAACAGCTTAAGAAGATTACCGAAAGCATCAGCAGAATCGTAGACGTTTCAAAAACAGCAACAGATGCATTCTCTGAGGTTTCAGAAGGAATGAACAACACGACAAATCTTGTTCGTGAAATCAAAAGCGCAATGCAGGAACAGGAAGAAGGTTCCAAGCAGATTTCAGAAGCCCTTACAAACATGAACGACAGCACACTTCAGGTAAGAAATGCTTCGGAAGAAATGTCTGAAGGAAACAAAACCATTCTTGAGGAAATAAAGACGCTGCAGAATGCGACAATCGGCATGAAATCCGGAATGGAAGAAATGTCTGAAAGCGCAAAGCGAATTACGGAAACTGGAACAGCCCTTTCAGGAATTGCAGACCAGATGTCAGGCTCAATTACAAAAATCGGTGACCAGATAAACCTTTTCAAGATATAGGGAATCCAGAAAATCAATTTTTGAAAATCCGAGGCATTCCACCATCAAGGGAGCCAAACATCTTGTCTCCCTTGAATATTTTTTTTCTATTGGATACAATCACCTCATGAGAACACAGAATGAAAACCAGGACGAAGAACATTACAGGGATTTATGTTTCAGGTGCATGAGGCCAAAGTCCAACTGTTATTGCAAATTTGCATCACCGCTAGACACGGGAGTAAAATTTGTATTTCTGATGCATCCAAAAGAGGCTAAAAAACAGCGCACCGGCACAGGAAGACTCGCATCTCTAAGTTTGCCTGAAAGCGAAATAATAATGGGCATCGATTTCACAAACAACGAACGGCTGAACGCACTCATCCAAGACCCCAGGTATTACCCGGTACTTCTCTACCCTTCCGAAGATGCATGGACAGCAAAGAAAGAGGGATTCAAGCTTGAGCTTAACGGAAAAAAACTGCTTGCTATAATCATAGATTCCACATGGTTTTGCTCAAAAAAGATGATAAGATACAGCAAAAACGTAAATTCACTTCCAAAATTTTCTTTTACGGGAAGTTACAGAAGCATTTTCACGTTCAAGCACGAACCAAAAGAATACTGCATATCCACAATAGAAACATGCTATTACCTCATAAAGGAATTGCAGGATGCAGACATCGTCGACAAAAGCATCAACCCGGAACCTCTCATGACAACATTCAAGGAAATGATAAAATTCCAGCTTCAAAAAGAAAACGACAGGGTTGAGGGAAAAATTCCAAGCACACATGATTTTGACTGGAAATATACGAGAAAAAAAGAAATTCCAGATTATCTGAATTAAGGCATCCCTAAAAAATACCATTTGAAAATGCATGACGATACATGCCTCGCAAAGAGGCATTTTTTTGATTCAGAATGTAACATTGCATTAAGATGCAAAAACACATTCAATCTATCGTCATTCGATTTTGGAAAAATTTTCTCATAAATCCTGCAAAATCCTTCCATCAAATTTCAATGTTCATGCCTGAATAGATTTGTTCTACCTTATCTCCAAGGACATCCCTTAAAATCGCGAACGCACGGTCTCCTGTACAGTGTCCGGTATATATTTTTTGAACATCAAGATTTCTGAGTCTTTCAGCCAATGACCTTACATCATCATCTGCAAGACAAAAAAGATGGAAACCTCCCAAAAGTGCATGTATTTTTTTTCCAGGAAACGCATTGCATATTTCTGAGATAATATTGTCAGCACCGGCATGAGAACAGCTGTTCATCACGACAAGCCCATTTTCCGTATCAAAAACAAGGCTCTGCTCATGCTCAAAATTGTCCGGCTCATATTTTCCGTTTTTCTTGATGCTCAAATGTGCGGCCAATCCTTTTTTTTCAAGAGAAGGCGTACTGTGGGGCACAAGATAAACTCCTTCGGCAATGCAGGAAATTCCTTTTGCCCGGATAAACCTGTCGCTGAATTTTTTAAGCCATCCTTTTCTTATGCCTATGTATACATGAAAAAATTTATGCGTGTGGTAGCAGTTTTCATCGACAGAATCCTGTATGTAAAACTTTGCAATTTCATTTTTTCTGAAAAAAGTCTTCAATCCATCACTATGGTCATAATGTGCATGAGAAAGGATGCCATAATCAACTTTTGAAACATCAACATTCATTGAAACTGAATTTTTATAAAACTTGGAAGAATGTCCAGTATCAAGAAGGTAATGCTTTCCGCAGTATTCCACATGAACAGAAAGTCCCCACTCTTTCAGAAGTTTTCCGTCAGATTTATTGTCAATAAGAATTTTTATTTTCATTTCTTTCCCCATTTCCTGCCGACGATTTACATAAGATCATCTCTAAAAATTTCAATTATCAGAGTTTTCCATAATAATGCAATTTCAAGTTCTATGCAAATACCCCAAAATTATAGAAAAACAAACAAAAAAAAGTTACAATGGAACAATACTCAAACTGATTTACCGGAGACAAAATGAGCCTTCTTTCAGGAATACAGCAGGGAATTGATTACATCGAAAAAAATCTCACAACGAAAATCGAATTTGAAAAAATTGCAGAAACTGCATGCACATCAACATTTCATTTTCAAAGGATATTCAGCATTCTCTCAGGATATACGGTTGGAGAATACATAAGGAACAGGCGTCTTTCTGAAGCCGCAAACGAACTTTTGATTTCAGACAGCAAAATCATAGACATTGCGTTGAAATACAGTTATGACACACCGGAAAGTTTTTCACGTGCATTCAAGAAATTTCACGGATGCCTTCCAAGCGAAGTGAAGTCCGGAAAAAACGTAAAAACTTTTTCAAGGCTTACTCTTACGCTCATGCTGACAGGCGGATTTGGCCTTGAATACAGAATAGAAAAAAAAGATTGCATCAAGGTGATATGCAAGAGAAAGAGAGTGCAAAAACCTGTATCGTTTGAAGACAATGATATTACGACTTTCTGGCACGACTGCACTTCTGACGGCTCAATTCAGAGGCTTCTTAAATATTTTCCCGAGAAACCTTCAATCAACGGGCTTCTTGGCATTTGTTTTTCTTTTGAGCAAGACAAAGGTGTTTTTCCATACGGCATAGGTGTAGAATATGATGGCAAAAAGATAACAGATGACGATTTTGTGGTGGTGGAGCTTCCAAAAACTACATGGGCTGTATTTACGTGCAAGGGCAAAATTCCAGAATCATTTCATAAAACATATAAAAGGATTATTTCAGAATTTTTCTCAGAAGACAGCAAATATGAATACGGAGAATGTGCAGAACTAGAGGTGTACCCGAACGACAATGTAACTAAACCTGATTACACATGCGAAATATGGATATCAATCAAAGTAAAGGGGAATGCATGAGGCTAAAGAACATGCATGCACTTCCAGACAGGGAAGATGACGAGCTTCCATCTGACGACATGCAAATGCCTCTTTATCTTCATTATGTTTCTTCGTCTTGATCAGTAGAATTCCGATAACTTCCGACAAGAATAACCGCCAAAATAAACGGCAAAAATGTTACCATGACCCACATCCTTATATCCATATCAGATGATTAAAATCACAGTCTTTATAATTGCATCATGAAAGCAAAAAAAGAGGTAAAACTTGAAATAGAAAATGTGACCGAATTTCTTTGATTTTCGCTTGTAGATGAAATAATCTGCGTGCATAATTTGCTCCAAGTTTTTGTATACAAAATTATTCACGCTTTAAGGGGGAAAAGATAACGTAAATCC
>JAZQMW010000027.1:0-13533 GCA_045627025.1 Treponema sp.
GTGTCAGATGAAAAAATTCAGGAAACTGAGAATAGATAGGAGAAGCATTATGAAAATAGTGGATAAAGTATTTGGAGAAATCGAGTATCAAAGTAATTGGTGTAAAAAAATGAAGGTTCCGTTTATGGGAAAAGAATATGAGGTTCTAGTCGCAATCTATGGAGAAGACGATGGTATCTTTGAAGAAGGACAGTATAAGTCTTATGAAGAATTGTGGAAGAAATGGGACTCTTTTCAAGAAGAGATATTAACAGCATTATATAAGTATTATGTAGAACGACAAGAAGTTCACGGATTGGGTGAAAAAGAAGGATATCCAGCTATAGAGGATAAGAAGGAACTGCTGCCAATGATAGAATTGGCGAGAATTGTAGTAGATTATGAGTCTGATGACGGTACACGCAATTTGGGCATTATATTTAACTGTGACTGGAGTGATCTTGGAGCAGCAGTTCGATTAGAAAATGAGGAAATTGTTGAAGTTGGTTCAACTCTTATTATTCCTTTTTAATTTTCAGATCTAGTATTTAAATTCATAGAACCTAAAGTGCCAAGTGCAAAAAGGCCTTGGATTTTTATTCCCAGATGTTTGGTCTTGAACTGATTCAGGATAACGACGGCAACATGGAACTTTCAGAATCAAAACTTGACTATATCAAAAAAGCCTATGAATTTGTTCGGGATGAAATTCCACATTCCTGGGATATTAAAGCCGCGGTTGTGTCCCAAAAGGCCTGCGAAGTTCTAAAAACAAGATAGGAGGACGTGCACGGGCAAATCACCATCTTGCATAAAACAGCATTGAATTTTTTCTTTCATTCGATTAAAATGTATAGGATACAGCATATCTCTAAAAAATAGAAATTTTCTGCTGTCATATTAAATCGAGGAAAATTATGCCAAAAATTGAAGTAAACGAAAATCTGTTCTGGAATCTTTTAGGAAAAAAATACACAGACTGGGAACTTTTTGAAAAAAAACTTACTTGCGCAAAGGCAGAGCTTGATGAAAAGCCAAATGAAAATGATAAACCTGAAGATCGAGTTATAAAAATCGAACTTAATGATACAAACAGACCGGATTTATGGTCAACAGGCGGAGTTACAAGATGCTTAAGGGAACACGAAGGTGCAAAGCATTCAGACTATTCAGTATTCCTTTCAAGAAACGGCGACATTAAAGATTGCCAGTCAAGAATTGCAATTGTTGATCCAGAACTCAAGGATATTCGTCCATATATGGTGGCATTCGTAATATCAGGAAAACCTGTAGATAACGGAATGCTCATAGACATCATGCAGACACAGGAAAAGCTTGCATGGAACTTTGGACGAAAAAGAAAAAGCCTTTCAATGGGCGTTTACCGTGCAGAAAACCTCAAATGGCCAGTTCACTATGTAGCTGCAGATCCTGACACGACAAGTTTTGTTCCACTCCAGTCAGAAGAAAAAATGACTTGCCGTGAAATTCTTGAAAAGCATCCAAAAGGAAAAGATTTCGGCCACATCATAAAGGACTTCAAAAAATATCCTGTTTTGAAAGATGACTCCGGCGAAATAATGAGCATGAGCCCTATCATCAACAGTGCCACATTAGGACAAATTGAAGTTGGTGACAAAGAACTTATGGTTGAGCTTACAGGTGATGACATAGAAAACCTGATGCTTGCAGCAAACATTGTTGCATGTGATTTCTTTGATGCAGGATATGAAATTCTTCCTGTAAAAGTACAGCATCCTTATGAAACAAAGTACGGAAAAGACATTACGGTACCATTCTATTTCCAGCCTACGACATCAGCAAAACTTGATGCCATCAACAAAAAACTCGGCATGGAATTTACAAAAGACCAGGTTGTAAAAGCCCTTGAAAACATGGGAAATACTGTAAAAGTTGAAGGCGACACATTTACTGTAATGCCAGCACCATACAGAAACGACTTTTTGCATGAAGTTGATGTAATTGAAGACGTAATGATTGGCCACGGACTCGACAACTTTAAGCCTCAAAAGCCTAATGATTTTACAATCGGACGACTTCTTCCAATAACTACATACAGTCGCAAGGTAAAAAACATAATGTCAGGACTTGGATACCAGGAAATGATTTTCAATTACCTCGGTTCCAAGAAGACATACATCGACAACATGGGAATAGATGCAAGCGGTGTAATAGAAATTGCAAACCCTATGAGCGAAAACTATCAGTTCATCAGGCCATCAATTATTGCATCTCTTTTTGAATCTGAAGCACAAAGCGCAAATGCAGTATATCCGCACAAGGTTTTTGAAGTAGGAAAAATTGCATTCATTGATGAAAGTGAAAATACGGGAACAAAAACAATTCAGTCGCTCGGATTCCTCACGGCATCAAACAACGCAAACTTCAACGATGCAGCTTCCGAAGTAAGCACGATTCTTTATTATCTTGACCACAAATACGAAGTAAAGGAATCTGATGACCCACGTTTCATTCCAGGACGACAGGCAGCAATCATGGTAAACGGAAAGCAGGCCGGTATCTTTGGTGAAATTCATCCACAGGTTCTTGAAAACTGGCAGATAACAGTTCCTTGTGTAGCAGGAGAAATCGATCTTGATTACCTCATGGAAACAGAACCAAAAGAGCATGTTGTAAAAAAGGCAGAACCTAAAAAAGAAGAAAAAGTTCAGCCAAAACCAGAATTTGATGCAGTCGCACATTTCAACAAGTATATTGAACTTAAGGTTGCAAAAATCCTCAAGGTTGATACAAACCCACAGGGAGACAAACTTTACATCGAGACAATGGATGACGGCAGCGGAAACGACAGAATCATTCAGTCTGGACTCAGGCCATATCTCAAGCCGGAAGAACTTCTCGGAAAGCATGTAATTATTGCATCAAACCTTGCACCTCGCAAGATGAAGGGTGTTGAAAGCCACGGAATGCTTCTTGCATCTGATTATACAGAAGACGGAAAGGAAAAAGTTGAGCTTTTGACGGCACCTTGGGCAGCACCAGGTACACTTCTTACACTTGAAGGATTTGAAAGTGAAACAGAAAAACCTGCAAAAATCGACATCGACAGATTCTGCAAAATTGAATACAAGATTGTAAATCATGTTGCACATGCAGCCGGCAAAAAACTTTTGGCAGCTGGAAAAGAAATTACGCTTGAAAAAGTTGAAAACGCCGATATTGAGTAGCGAATTAAGATATTTCTAAATTTGAGGGCGGATTCCAGGTCTTAAAAAAGGACTTGGAATTCGCTTTTTTTATGACATGTGTTGCATCGGAACTTTCTTTTATCTGATTTGCTTGAGCAATGCAAATTGTTTAAAATCGATTTTTTTCTTAATTATCACATTTGCTGTAAGCATGTTTTTTTTTTTCGGATAAGCAAAATATCCATTCAACCAGTAAAATTTTCCGTCTGTTATCCAGGCTTCTTCATCATTTCCCAATGGACATGCATTCTCCGGCATTTCAAATTCAGCATCAAGCATCAAAATGGTATGTTTTTCGTTATATACAAAATTCAATGCCCTTACATATAATTGCTTAAATTTCTCTTCCGTATAAATCACGGGAATAAAATCTTTTTTTCATTTCAATACCTTTTTGTATTTTTTAACTCTCGCTATGTCTTGCCTTCTTTGAAAAGTTTGACTCAAACGCATGCCGATGTTTATTCTTCACGCAAAGGTGCACTCAAAACCCACCCAAACGCATTCCGATGCATACTTCCTACGACAAATTTGCAATCGTAACCTTTTAAATTGCAAATCCACGCCCCCAAAACATACTGATGCATAACTTCATGCAAAGGTGCAATCAAAATATTTCAAATCGCAAAATCGCACAAAAAGCATGCCTCGTATCAGTTTCCAAACCTCCTAAAGGGGCTGATTAACATTTGGCCGCCAACAGGTGCACAGTTTTGGAAAACGTGGCTTGAAACGATAACCGCATACCAAAAGCTAACCGTGACACTAAAAGCAAACTGCCACAAACTACAGCACACAGTAAACCGATTTCCTAACCGTCAGAAGGGCCGCCATACATCTTGATGCAAAGACGCAATCAAAACCCACCCAGTCCAAGTCTTCCGCATCGTGGTGCAGAATGACTGCAACTCCACAATCTTTCGGCTTACACTATTCAGCTTTGAGAACGAACATTTTTATTCCTTCGTCCTTAAATTTTTCCTTGATTGCCTTTACCACAGCCTTTATCTTGCAAAGGTCATCATCTTCAATATAGCTCACCATCACAAAATTTGTCTCAGGCCATGAAGTAGTTCCCATCTTGCGATTAAGTTTTCCCTTTCCATATGCCAATGGTATAATTGTGTATAAAATATTTGGAATATAAGCCTCTAATGTTTCCGAAATATCCTCTTCCACGGATTTGTTTGCAATGATTTCAACTCGGTACATATCAGTAATCCCCCTCTTCATCGCCCCATGAAACGCCAGAGTTTTCATTTTCAAGAGATGAAGATTCAGCAGAACAATTCAAATCACCATTTGGCTTTTCTTCAATATTATCAAAATTGACTTTTATCCTAAGCTCAGAATTCTTTCTCTTTTTCATTACAAAAGAATACAAAACAGGAATAAAGAATAATGTTACAAAAGTTGAACTCGTAAGCCCACCAACAACCGCAACTCCAATAGGCTGTACCATTCCAGCACTTCCTGTAGTTGCAAAACACATTGGTATCATGCCAAGAATCGTTGTCAATGTAGTCATCATTACAGGACGGAATCTGCTAACCCCTGCCTTGAAACAAGCCTCTTTCATTTCCACGCCACGGTCAACGAGAAGATTCGTATAGTCAACAAGGATTATACCGTTATTGACGACTATGCCTACAAGCATGATTACTCCAATTGCACTCATCATGGAAAAAGCCTGCCCCGAAATCTTGTAAATGAAAACAACACCAATTATAAGGAAAGGAATTGTAGTAAGATTGATGAAAGGTGCCTTAAAACTTTCATATGTAGCTGCCATGACTCCGAAAACAAGTATTATGGCCATGATGGCAATAAGTCCATATGTAGAACCTTGTTCCTTCATGTCTTTTACGGAACCTTCATAAGTTACGGAAACGCCTTCAGGTATTATGAAAGATTCACCGCTTTTTTTCTGGATAAGTTTTTCAACATCACTTGCATTCCTGTCAGAAATAATTGATGCGGTAACATGAACAATACGCATTCTGTTTTCACGCATGATGTTTACAGGACCAAGACCTTTGTTCACTGTCGCAAAATTTGCGACGCTTACAAGTCCGTTTGAGCCTGAAACATAAATCTGCTCAAGATCCACAACCTGCTGTCTGTCTTCAGGCCTCAGCATTACATACACATTGTATTCTTCTCCGTCTTTTCTGAACACTGTACTTGTCGTACCCTCAATGCACGATTTTATCTCATTGGCAACAGTATTTACATCCACACCAAAATTATACGCACGTTCACGGTCAATTTCTATCTGCACCTGCGGAAGACCTTCCTGAGTGTCAATTTCAGCCTCACCGATATCATCAAGGCTTTCCATTACCGTCGTAAATTTTTTGGCGGTATCCATCGCAAGCTCAAGACTGTTTGACCTTAAAACGATGTCTATATCATCACCTGCAAGCTGCTGCCTTGTATTTCTGCCAAATGAAAATTCCACGCCCGTAAAATCATTAAAATGTTTTCTAAGCTTCTTCTGAATCGTAACATCGTTATCAATTTGTTCTTCACTTTTTGGAAGACCAATTTGAATTGTTCCCTTGTATGAAGTTCCATTTCTTCCACTGCCTATGCTTGTTATGATTGTAGTATATCCTTTGACTTCATCTTCTATGATTTTCTGAAAATTCCTTACAACCTTTGTAGTTTCCTCAATTGCAGTTCCAATCGGAAGCGTCAGATTTATGGAAACGCTGTCATCATGACCGCCTGTCATCATCTGGATTCTTAAAGTTGGAACAAGCATGAATGAAACAAGAAGAAACGTAACGCATATGCAGACTGTCGTATATCTGTGATTCATTGCCTTATTCAAAAAGTATTTATATATGGTCTGGAAAAAATTCTGAGTTTTCTCAAAGAATGAATACAAGCTTCTTATCAAACGGCTTTTGACAGGATGTTCATTTCTATTCGTAAGCGGAAGAAAATGACCTGCAAGTACGGGTACAAGAAATATTGCAACAAAAAGACTGCTTACAAGCGCTATTACAATGGTAAATATTACGCCCTTGAACATCTGTCCCATGTATCCCAAATCTTTCATGAAAAGAAGGAAAGGTATGAAAACACAAATTGTAGTAAGGTTTCCTGAAAGAACCGACATTATCATTTCTGAAGTTCCAAGGATTGCACTGACTTTTGCTTTTGCACCTCGCATCCTGTAGGAATATATGTTGTCTATCATGACGATTGAAGCATCAACTATCATGCCGACACCAAGAATAAGCCCCGTAAGAGTCATCATGTTGAGCGTAAGTCCACACAAGTTCATGGCAAGGAGCGTAATTATTATGGAGAGAGGAATTGATATTGCAATTATAATTGTTGATTTAACTGAACACAAAAAAACAAACAAAACTATAACTGCCAGTATAAGTCCCTGTTCTGCCGATTCAATGAGAGTGTTAATTGTATCGCGAATGCTTTCTGTATTGTCACGCACAATCTGAAGGGATATGTCGGATGGAAGGATTTCTTTAAGCTGATCCATCTTTTTATAAACTTCATTTGCAACGGCAACACTGTTTTCACCAGACTGCTTGGTTATGTTTACATAGACGCCAGGCTCACCGTTGATATAAACGACGCTAGTGGCATCCTGAAATCCCATGAAGGCTCGTCCAATATCGCTTAATTTCAAGCTGTAGCCGTTTACGGTTTTTATTACGGTATTGTTTATTTCTTCAATTGATTTATACTCGCCCGTAGTCCTGACAGAATAATCCATCTTGTTTTCAGTAATTGATCCGCCGCCAAGCTCAAGATTTTGCCTGCTCAACGCACTTGCAACCATTGAAAGAGTAAGGCCGTAAGCATGAAGTCTGTTTTGCTCAAGCTCAACACGCACAATCTGGCTTCTTCCGCCATAACATGCAGCCTCACCTACACCGTTTGCCTGTTCAAGGAAATCGACAATCCTGTCTTCTGCAATTTGCTTGAGTTCATTTACGGAGCGATTACCACGTACCGCAATTCTTAAAATAGGCTGGCTGTTACTGTCCATCTTGAAAATGGTAGGAGTAACATCATCGGGAAGACGACGCGTAATTCGGTCAAGTTTGTCACGTACGTCATTTGAAGCTATGTCAAGATCAGTTCCATAATTGAATTCAAGGGAAACCTGGCTGCGACCTTCAGAAGATGTAGACGTAAGATTTTTAAGGTCGCTAAGAGAAATAAGGGCATCTTCTATCAGTTTGGTGACAGATTTTTCTACGGATTCAGGACCTGCGTTTGCATAAGATGCCGATACCGAAAGATACGGCATGTCTATGTCAGGCATCAATGAAATGGCCGTCTTTTTTAAGGTGAACAATCCCGTACAACCAAGAAGGACAAAAATCATCATTGTAAGGACAGGATGCTGTAAAGTTTTCTCGCTTATCATTTTTTACCCTTCCTGCCATCATGTTTTGGAGGTTTTGGCATATCTTTTCTTTCATCACCATCAGGATGATTCATGTCTTTCATTTCATCATCATTGACCGCAGAAGGATTTTCAACATCCACAATTTCAGAACCTTCCGCAAGTGAACGCATGCCTTCATAAACAACCCTCTCGCCTTCCTTCACGCCCATCAAAAGCTGAACCTCTCCGTCCACCTCGGATCCCGGCAAAACCTCTCGAAGCGATACAGTTTTTCCATCTTCATTTACGACAAATACATACAGGCTGTCGTTTTTTTCAACAATTGCACTGGAAGGAATTGTAACGGAGCCGGTATAATTAAGTGTAAAAAGCTTTATGCTTGCAAACATTCCGGCATTTATCCTGGAATCTTTTTTGTCAAACGTAAGAATCACTTCTTTTGTACGACTCTGAACATCAACAACAGGGCTTATGCGTTTAACAGTTGCATTAAAAACCTCATCAGGATAAGCCTGCAAAACGACATTTGCACAAAGCCCCACACGAAGGGCCGCAACATAACGCTCAGGAATTTTGGCCCTCACTTGAAGATTCGTCACGTCACCGACGGTCGTAATTGCAGTGGAAGTAGAAACCCTTGATCCGATTTCCTTTGGAATTGACGTAATGGTTCCTTTTATCGGAGCATACACCTTGCTGTACACATACCGTGCGCCAGGCTCACTTGGATCGACCTCGGCAAGAACATCATTCTTGTTTACCCTGTCACCAAGCGAAACATACACTTTGGCAACTTTTCCGCCAATATCTGCAAATGCATCAACAGAACTTTCGCATTCTATTTCACCATTCGTCTTTACATAATCATGAAGTGTTCGAATTTCTGCCTTGACAGTACGGACGCTTACGGCAGATGCTTCCCTTTTTGGACGTGCAAAACCGCCTCTTTTTTTGGCTGACTTTGAATACACGAACGTAAAAATAAGTCCAACCAGACACACAATACATATCACAATTGTTTTTACATTAATTTTCTTCATACTATTTTCCTAAAGTCTCATATTCCAAACCTGTTATATTTTCAAGTTCAAGAACAGAACATATCAAATTATAAGCTTCCTGCAAAAGATTTAACTGTGCATCCATAAGGCTGTCACGGGCAGTCTGCAATGCAAGTAAGTCTTTCGTACCATGATTATATGATTCAAGAGTCATTTCATAGGAACTTTGCGCAAGCTCAATGCTGCTTCGCCTCAAACCTATGCTTGACTGGATTTGCTTGATTTTACTCAAACAGCCTGAAACTTTTACGTTAAGAGACGTCTTTTCATTTTCAAGCTTGAGTTTAATGCTTTTTACATTATCTTTCGCATCATCAATTTTAAGGGATGACGATGACCATGGAAAAATTCCATCAAGAGGAATCGATGCACCCAAAGAAATTGTTCCGCCATCATTCCAGTTTTCACCGCCGTCTGCACTTGAATATGCATAACTGTAGCCAGCGGTAAGACTTGGGGAATATGCAGAAAATCTTGATGAAAGCACACCGACTTTTGCACCTTCAAGCTGTTTTTCAAGAATTTTCAGCGAAAAATAATCAGGTTTCAAATCTTCCGCATTAATATTCTTGAGTTTAAGCACATTTTCAAAATCACCGCTAAAACAAACTGTGCTTTCAAGAGGAATTCCCACAACCTGCTTAAATTCATCAATCTGCCCCGCAAGAGTCGTTTCAAGCGATTCAACAGAAAGTTCCGCATTTTGATACGTAACCTGTGCATTCAAAACATCAAGCCTCGAAAGAGTTCCACGATTATATTTTGCAAGGTTCGATTCATACTGCTCTTTTGCAGTTTTAAGCGATTTTTTTTGGATTTTTATTTTTTCCTGATTGAATACGATTGAATAAAAAGCTTTTCTTACGCTAAGTTCAACAGCCCTGAGCGTATCTTCATAAGAAATTTTTTCCTTCTCATAATTGACTTTTGCACTCTGTACAGATGTATAGAGATTTGTAGAAAACGATACCGAAGCCTTTGCACCTACACTGATTTTTGCCTTTTCATCATTATCATTTGGATAAGGAATTGAATAGCTTGCAGTTCCGCCCAAAGAAGGACTCAGAGAATTCCAAGAATACTTATAGTTTCTTTCAGCACCACCAAGATTGATTTCGCCATTTTTTACATCTATATTGTTTTTAAGTGCCAGTTCCACAGATTTTTGTATGGTAAGCTCATATTCTTCTGCTAAAAGATTTTTTCCCACACAAAAAAACAGAGAAACAAGCACTGCCTTTTTCAAGTACTTCATATTAATATAATACTCTATTTTTAATACGGTTACAAATTTATTCCATATAAGGAAAATTCTGCATCTATCCATCCGTCATAGAAAAACAGAAAACATAATTTTACATCAATTTTTTTTCATGATATAATGGAGTTAACTGATTTTCGGAAGATTTTACATGATAAAAAACAAATCCACATCTAAAAAAACAAGAATATTTTTAACAGCCGCACTTGCATTCGCTTTTACTGCATTTTCATGCAAAAATGTCAAAAATGAAGCAGTTACAGGAATCATTGTCGAAAAAAACAACTTCACATGCGAAAATTTGAAGAAAAATTTTCCAAACCTTACATCCATTACATTCAAAAATTGCAAGATGGATGACTTTGACATGGGAAATATTGAATTTAATGCCTTGGATATAATACTCAAAGAAGGATGCCATGGAGAACTTATTGCAAGCAAGGCAAATTACGGCATAAAAAAACTAAGCTTGCAGGAATCATCAATAAAATCGATTTCTTCATCTTTTCTTGAAAATCTCACGGGACTAAAAGAGCTTTCAACTTATTACGGAGACCTCAAAAACATAAGCTTTCCACAAAATTCTTCCATCGAAAAACTAGAATTTTTTTGTTCCCACATAACTGATTTCAGTTCGCTAAAAAATTTGAATTACCTGGAAGATTTAAGGATATCTCAATTATTTCTTGATGAAGAATTTGACGTGTCATCGATTTCGGATTTGGAATATCTTAAAAGTGCCTGGTTTTCTTCAAATTTCAAGATATCGCCTGATAGAAAATTTCCGCACATAAAAAAACTTGGATTTACGGTCATCGAAAATTACAATCTGCCTTCAAATTTCAGCAATTTCATAGCTCTTGAAGAATTGTCAATCAACAATTATTTTGATTCCAAATTTCCACTTTACTTAAGCGAGCTTTCAAAATTAAAAAAACTCACGCTATTCAGCACCGATATAGAAGAATTTCCAAGTGACCTTTCGTCTTTTAGCACGCTTGAAAACTTATATTTCATCAATTCCAAGGTAAAAGATTTTCCAAAAGATGTCGTTTTTCCCCAAAATTTCAAGCAACT
This sequence comes from Treponema sp., assembly GCA_045627025.1. GTDB lineage: Bacteria > Spirochaetota > Spirochaetia > Treponematales > Treponemataceae > Treponema_D. The sequence goes on from JAZQMW010000027.1 coordinate 11,002, forward strand.
ATGCGTAAGCAGCAAATCATTTGACTTTTCACTCTTCAGGCAAAAACATCCCGGCATAAAATTTGATTTGATACAGCCATAAAAGGATGCGGTTATAGTGCAGTTTGCGATTGGGTGGATTTTGATTGCAGATTGGTCGTAAGAGTATACATTGGAATGCTTTCGCGGGCGCACATATGCAACTGAATTGGGTTTGATTGCGAATTTGCGTAAAGATATGCACTGGCATGCGTTTGGGGCACCCCCTTTGACGGTCTGCATCCCAGTTCACGGTTTACATTTAGTTTCTCAGTTTTCATCAAGATGTTTTTCTGCCCATTGCATCGGTAAACGTTCAAAACCACAGTTTGTGTTCTGCATGTCAGTTTTCATGTCAATTCTCGGCTTGCTTTCAAGACATCAGGCAGGAAACCGACACACAGCCTGCCTCTTCTGCCGATTTGAGTTCCAATTCACGATTTCCAAACAGGACATCTATCAGTGGCAAAACAGCTTCCTAATCCTTTCGATAGTCTGAAAATAAACTCACAATCAGCACAAAACACATTTTCAACCATAAATTTCCATCTCGACAAATAATTTCAAAATTCCTATAATAAAAATAAATTATGAAACAGTTATTATTAGTTACCGCTTTTTTAGCTTTATGCACCGAGTCTTTTTCACAAGAAGCATTAAAATCAACAGAAGAAGAATACTATGACTTTTTAAGCCTTCAAGGTTTAGTTGAGCGTCCAACCCTTAATTACAGAACTTTAAGTGATTCAGTCTGGGAACAGCCTGATTGCGATTCATCAAACATCAACACAACACATCCGTGGCAAAACAACAATCTTGGAAAGAAATACACGCTTTGGACAAATGAAACAGAAAATGAAAATTGGTTCACGCAAGGCTTAAATCGTAACGGTTATCTTAAACTCTATGGCCCGGAATGGTTCAATTCATACAATACATCTTCTCCTTACGGACAAAATGACGGTGCCCTTTGGCAGGGAAAAGGCTACAACACAAGCATTTCTGCAGGTGCAAGATTTGAAGGCATGGGATTTGAACTTACCCTAAAGCCTCAGCTTTCATTCAGCCAGAATAAAAGTTTCGATTTCATGCCAGGAGTTTATGGCAGTGAATACAGTTATTTTTGGTCAGGAAACATCGACTTGGTACAGCGTTACGGAGATTCTTCTTTCTGGACCTATGACTGGGGAGACACAGAAATACGATGGAACTGGCACAAATTTACAATTGGTTTCGGCTACCAAAATCCATGGCTCGGATCTGCCTGGTTAAATCCAATGCTTGGAAGCAATAATGCCGCAAGTTATCCCAAAATTGATATTGGATTAAGAAAAACTTCACTAAAGATTCCTTATCTTGACTGGTATATGGGAGACATTGAAGGACGAATTTGGACTGGAAAACTGACAGAGTCATCATATTTTGATACCGACAGTTCAAATGACAGCAGAATGTTAAATGCTATTTCTCTTGCATATGCGCCAAGTTTTATTCCTGGACTCAAAATAGGAGTAAACAGGATTTTCCTTACATATTGGAAAAAGGAAAATATTAAATACATCAAGCGATTATTTACTCTTGAAAAATCAAATGCTTTAGCTTCAAGTGGAAATGATGAAGACCAAAAAGTTGCACTTAATGCTGATTGGATGTTCCCACAAATAGGCTTTGAAGTTTACGGAGAACTTGGAATTGATGACTTTACAAGCCAAAAAATTTCAAATCCATTTCATACGGCAATTTATACAGTTGGTGTAAAACAATATATTCCTTTATCATTTGATAAAATTAATCCAAAATTTAAGACTGTAAAATCAGAACTCATATTTGAATGGAATAATTTTGAAATGAGTCAGGATTTCCAGATGCAATGGAAATATATGGGTTATTATGCTCATGGTTTTGTAAAGCAAGGCTATACACAAAACGGCCAAATACTTGGAGCAGGAAGCGGATATTTTGGAAACAGCCAATATCTTGCATGGAAATTTTTCTTTAACAAAGGTTATTTTATGCCATTTTTACATAGATGGTGTCCAGATAACAATTACATTTACAGCATGACTGTTGGAAGTGCTGATGTATATGGCTCGGAAAAATATTCAAAATATTATGGCTGCTATAAAACCTACAGATCTATAGGTGCATCAGGAGCATTGTTCGTAAAATCAAATTTAATGCTTGAAGGTTCACTAGAAGGCATTTTTATCACTCATCCTGATTACTTAAGCACTTCAGCTGATAAATTCAATTGTCGAGGAACTTTCTTATTAAAAGTTAAGCTATAAACTGTAAAACATCGCATTTTATTTACCTCTAAAATTTGCAATTTTTAGAGGTAATTTTTTATTTTTAAGGTAACCGTCAATTCTCATGTATTTTCCCAAAATAAATCTTTAATCTAAACTTCTACCTAAGGTGGAAGAAATTATGAAATCAAATTACAGTCGTGAAGAACGTCAGAAAATTATCTTTTCCATAATCAGAATTATTAATTGGGAAAAATTTATATTC
>JAZQMW010000028.1:0-6436 GCA_045627025.1 Treponema sp.
AAAAAAATTGACTCCAAATATCTTTCGAAAAGATTTAAAAATCAGTTCATCTTAGAAAGATGCTTTCTGTTAAGCCTTGACATGTAGTAAAGCGAGCATGCTATGGCAAACACTTCCGCAATAAGGAAGCAGAGCCACACTTTGTTGACATCGCCTGTAAAAGAAAGAGCGTATGCAACGGGAAGAAGAATTACAAACTGCCTTATGAAAGAAATTATCATGCTGTACACGGCTTTGCCCATTGCCTGGAAAGATGCGCTGAACGTGATGGCGATGGCGGCACCGATAAAGCTTGGCGCAATTATTCTCAAAGATGCTTTTCCCATGGACATCATGTTGTCGCTTGCCTTGAACATCCTTAAAAGCTCTTCCGGAATGAGTTCAAAAACAGAAATACCTGCAAGCATGATGATTACTGCTATGCAAAGAGTCGTCTTTATTGTCTTTATGATGCGCTGTCTGTTCCTTGCTCCGAAGTTATACGAAACGATAGGTATCATTCCTGTAGTAAGGCCGAAGAGCGGCATGAAGAAAATGCTGTTGAGCTTGAAATATACGCCGTAAACCGCAATTGCCGTATCCGTGAACTTTTTCAAAATCATGTTCATTCCGTATGTCGTGAAAGAGTTTATGGACTGCATGAGAATTGCAGGAATTGCAATCTTGTAAATCTGCCTGATGATGAGTCCGTCCGGCTTGAAATTCTTGAACTTGAATTTGATTTCCTTATTGTATTTCATGTTGAAGAAAACTGAAAGGAAGAAAGCAAGAATCTGTCCAAGAATCGTTGCAATTGCCGCACCTTTCATGCCAAGTTCTGGAAACGGACCGATTCCGAAAATGAGGATCGGATCGAATATTATGTTCGTAACGGCACCCACAAGCTGGGTAATCATCGTGAAAAAAGTCCTTCCCGTAGCCTGCAGAATCCTGTCGCTCATTATGCCGAGGAAAAGTCCTATTGCTCCGTAAAGAATGATGTTGAGGTAATCGTTGCTGAATTCAATTATCTGAGTGTCGGAAGTCTGCGAGCATACATATGCATTGAGTCCGAAAAAGCAGAAAATGCAGAAAAAGACAAAAGTGCATACTGCAAGAAAAAAGCCGTTTACCGCAATCTTGTTTACTGCATTGAAATCCTTTTGTCCAAGCCTCATTGCAAGGAGCGCGTTCACGCCGATTGCCGTTCCTATTCCGAAAGAAATCATGAGGGTCTGAACCGGGAATGCTATTGACATGGCAGTAAGGGCGCCTTCAGAAATCCGAGCCACAAAAATGCTGTCCGCAATGTTGTAGAATGCCTGTACGAGCATTGAGAACATGATTGGAAGCGACATGTTTAAAAGAAGTTTCGTGATGGGCATCGTACCCATCTTGTTTTCCTGTTTTGCTGTTTCATTCATACGGGATATTATATGGATATTATGATTTTTTTCAATATTGTGCAAAAAAACACCGGCAAAAACGCTTGGAAATTGCCGATGCTTGAATTTGTTTTAGCGTGGTTTCAATGTAATTTTAATGTGGCATCCTGAAAATTTGCAATTTTTCGGAACCGGCATGTAAAGGTCATCTTTATTGAAAGAAGGCTTTCGTCCTTATGATTCAAAATCCCTCGTGATGTTTTTGAGCCAGGCCCTCTTTTTGTAATGGGCTATGACCCAAGGCCATTTCACGAATTCATCCGTGCAAAGGAGAACGTAGACTGCCATTACCGGAAGCTTAAATACAAAGCTTGCAAGAAGCGCAACCGGAACCGCGTATGCCCACATGTCGATCGTGTCGCACACAAGACCGAATTTTGTATCTCCGCCTGCACGGAAGATGCCCGCAATCAAGACTGTATTCACGGCACTTCCCATGACGTATACCGTATTGATTAAAAGCATCTTTTCAAGATATGACTTTGCCTGATCGGTAATCTTTGCAAAATCCACGGTAAGGGGAGTGAGCGCAAGAATTATCAAGCCGCCAACGGCACCTGCAAGAACCGTGAGATTGATGATTTTTCCCGCATCCTTTTTTGCATCTTCAAGCTGGTTGTTGCCCATGATTTTTCCAAGGTAAAGTCCTCCTGAAACTGCAAGCGCAAAACAGAACACCTGGCCGAAATTCCTTATCATGCCTACAAGAGAATATGCAGCCGTGGCATCTTCTCCAAGATGGCCCATTACCGCCGCATAAACCGAAAACGCAAGCCCCCATGACACATCGTTCAGCATCGCAGGAATCGTAACCTTTATGTAGTCCCTGAAAAGCATCCTGTTTTTAAGGAGCAAAAGCGAAAAAGTAATCTTCATGTCCTTGGAAAATGCAGAATATGCAATCGTTACCGCAAGCTGCACGAGCCTTGAAATGGAAGTTGCAAGCGCAACTCCTGAAACACCGAGTTTTGGAAATCCAAGCCATCCGAAAATGAAAACTGCGTTCAGGAGAATGTTCAGCACATTCGCAATCACGTTCATGACAGTGCATACCGTAACGTGGCCCGTGGACCTGAGCGCTGCATAATAGCTTTCCGTAAAACCCCAAATCAGGAACGTAATGCCCACAATCCTCAAGTATTTTGCTCCAACTTCCCGAAGCTTTTCATCATTTGTGTAAGGCATCATCATCACGTCCGGAACAAAAAGAGATGCAAGCGTAAACACAAGACCAAGCGCAACTGAAATCTTCATTCCTATGGCAAGAATCGTCTTTATGGACTTGAAGTCATTTTTTCCGTAATACTGGGAACACAATACGGAAAGACCCGTACCAAGCCCGTTCATGAACATGAAGAAAATCATGAAATACTGCGTTGCAAGCGAAACCGATGCAATTGCAGTCTGATTGACAAAATTGAGCATTATCACGTCAACGGAATTCACCGCCGCGCTCAAAAAATTCTGAAGGACTATTGGAAGTGTCAGCTTGAACATCTGGCTGTAAAAACTTTTGTCCCTGTCAGATAATTTAAAATTCAACATATAAACATCCTGAAAGGAAGCCCTGAAAACTGCAACTTTCAAAGGTTTCCGAAATTGAGAAAAATTAAACTTTTTTAATGGAATGATTAAAACTGATGCCCCGTTGAATTCAAAAAAAACAAAGAAACTCAGTTTGCATTAAATCTTTTGAGAAAAGCCTTTGTACGTTCTTCCTTCGGATTATTGATGACATCCTGCGGCTTTCCTTCCTCCACTATGACTCCGCCATCCATGAAAACAAGATAATCGCTCGTATCACGTGCAAAAGCCATTTCGTGTGTCACGACAACCATGGTCATCTTTTCTCTTGCAAGGTCTCTTATTACGTTAAGGATTTCTCCCGTAAGCTCAGGATCAAGTGCAGATGTAGGCTCATCAAAAAACAAAACCTTAGGCTTTAAGGCAAGAGCACGTGCAATGCTTACCCTCTGCATCTGTCCGCCTGAAAGTTCATAAGGGTACGAATACGCCTTTGACTCAAGGTTCATTTTTTTCAAAAGCTCAAACGCAATCTCTTCACTTTCTTCCTTTGATTTTTTTAGAACAATTCGCTCAGCTTCCGTAATGTTTCGCAAAACGGAGAAATGAGGAAACAGGTTGAAGTTCTGAAAAACAAGACCGATGTCAAGGCCGATATCATGCATTGTCTTTTTGTCAGAATAAACACCGTCTTTTACAAGTGTCCTGCCGTCAATTTCCACCGTACCTCCGTCAACTCTTTCAAGCTGGCAAATAGAACGGAGTAGGGTAGACTTACCGCTTCCACTTGGACCAATTATGCCAAGAACCTTTCCCTTGTGCAGTGAAAAGTTTATGTCTTTTAATACTTCGAGTCTATCAAATCTTTTACATAAATTCTTGATTTTTATGATTTCTTCCATAAACAGCCTACTTATAGTAACTTAGTTTTTTCTCTGCAAAACTGAAAAATCCAACCACAATATAGTTCAGGACAAAATATATGAAACCCGCCATGAAAAGAGGCATCACGCTCGCAAGCCTTCCACCCTGAGTCTGAGCCACATGAAAAAGCTCTGCCACGCCCAAAACCTGAACAAGTGCCGTATCTTTCACAAGTGTAATCACCTCGTTGCCCAAACTTGGAAGAATATTCTTGAAAACCTGGGGAATGATGATTCGGAAAAAAGTCTGCGTCTTTGAAAAACCCAGAATCTTTGAAGCCTCATACTGGCCTTTTGGAATTGATTGCAATCCGCCCCTGTAAATTTCTGCAAAATACGAGGCATAATTTATGACCATTGCGACAATGGCGGCTGTAAACCTGTCAAAGCCGATTCCGAAAATATATTGCGGCGCAAAATACACGATGATAAGCTGAAGCATAAGCGGAGTGCCCCTTATGACGAGAAGAAAAAAACTTGTGGCGCCGGAAAGAATCCTTGATTTCGACATCCTGCCAAAACAAATGACAAGCGCAAGCGGAATTGAAAAAACAAGCGTAAGAAAAAAAACTTCAAGGCTCGTGACAGTACTTTGAAGCATTATGAGAATAAGTTTTCCGAAATGAATCCTTGTAAAATAATCAAACATTCTACCACTATAATGCATTTTAAAAAAAGAAAAAAGAGCTTTCATGCCTTTGGGGGAGAAGACTCTCCCTCGCTCCAAAGCAAAGCTTTTCCGCTACCCTCTCTACGGGGGATACCCCCGTAACGCCCCCGAAAGCCAAACATAAAAAAAGCCCGTCGCACTTTGCCGATTAAATTGCAGAATAATGCGGCTGTTTCAAAAAGCCGTATTCGTAAACTTTTTATTTTGAACTTTTACGTCTGTTACAATCTCTACATAACATCTGACAGTTTTCAGCGACAGTTCTACCACCTTCAACCCATGGTGTTATATGGTCAGCTTCCATGATGAAGTCTTCTGCTTTGTTAGATTTAACATCGTAACTCATAATTTATCTCCTTTCGTTTTTCATTTATTTTTAAAATCCCCTCGTTCGTTAAAGAGAATTTTGTATCCGATTTTATTCATCTCATTTTCGAGTCGTTCGAGTTCTTCTGCACATTCGAGTGCACGATTTGATTTTCCTTCGTAGAGATCGTATTTTGTGCGCGTTTCAAGCGGAGAAAGGTTTGGCATAATGACATTTGCACCGGAAAGAATTCCGTCGGTGCGACCAGTTGGTGAAAGTGTGTTGAGTGCTGTCGTTGCCGGAATGAGTGCGTGCGGAAAAATTATTCTGAGTAAGCTGATGAGAAAGCAGGTAAGCTCTTGTACGGTCGAGTGATGATGTTAAAGTGGAATCTGTAAGCTCTTTGTCTGTGATTTCATTTTTGTAGTCTGCAAACGGTGTTTTGTTATGTGGAATAAACGGTCCGATACCGATCATTTCTGGTTTGAGGTTCTGTAAATATAAAATGTCATCTGCAAGATTTTCGACTGTCTGATATGGAGCGTCGACCATAAAACCGCTTCCTGTCTGATAACCGAGGGATTTTAATGTTTCGAGTGCGTGAAGTCTTGTTTCAAGTTTTTGTTCTGACGGGTGAAGAAGAGAAAATAATTTCGGGTCTCGAGCTTCGTGTCGTAAAAGATATCTGTCGCGCCTGCTTCTTTCCAGAGTCTGTAAGTTTTTTCATCGCGTTTGCCAAGTGAAAGTGTGACTGCACAATCAGAAAAACGATTTTTAATTTTTGAAATCAATTCTGCAACGCGAACATCAGAGAAAACTAAATCTTCGCCGCCCTGTAAAACAAAAGTTCGAAATCCTTTTTCGTAACCGTATTTACAACGGTCTATAATTTCTTCATCAGAAAGTCTGTAACGCTCTGCATCTTTGTTGTCTTTTCGAATTCCACAATAAAAACAATTACATCTGCAGAACGACGAAACTTCAATTAAGCCGCGGATATAAATTCCATTTGCAAAATTTTCTTTTTGATTTGCGCGTGCTTTTTCGGCGAAAGTTTCGCGAAGAGATTTGTAGTGAGAAATTAATTCTATGAGGTCTGAACGAAAATAAATTTTCTCTGGCATTGGGATTTTCCTCAGACAGAATTGCAGTATGAAAAAAATTCATTTTCAGTAAAGATGCCATTGGTGGAAAGTTAATTCTTTGCGGGCAATTCAGTCTTTAGTTTGAGAAAATTTATTTGTTCGGAAAAATTGTTTTTGCGCTGATGCCTTCGACTGCGCCGAGTTTTCCTGTGAGCGCATTGATTTTGTCGAGTGGTGCATCAATTGCAACGCTTACCAATGAGATGTTTTCTTTTTTGTAAGGAAGTCCCATGCGGCCGATGATATATTCGCCGTATTCGTGAAGAAGTTCGTTCAACTTTTTTGCAGCATTTAAGTCCGAGACTACAATGCCGATTAAAGCAACTTTAGTGTCCATTTGATTCTCCTTTCCCATCAGATGTGATTCTTTTGGGTTAGCAAAACTTATACAATCATTATGGGGTGTTTTTTTCTCTTTTGGCAAGTTTTTAGTGCAAATTATC
>JAZQMW010000029.1:0-13774 GCA_045627025.1 Treponema sp.
AAAAAAATACAGTCCTGTTTTGTTTTCAAGGCAGGACTATATTTTTGCCCGAATTTTCTACTTGGTGGTTTAGACTCCATTAAAATCCTGTTTTTTTTCATTTAGTCCAGCATTCGTTTCTGACCGGCAAATTCAGTCGGGAACAGTTTCCATGCTTTGCCGCATTTTTATTCCCGCCCGAAAAATTAATCTTTCATCAGTAGTCATACCAACCGGCTGCAGTCTGGTCTGCAAGCTGGAGCAGTATTACAAGCGGATTTGTCAGGAAATTCGAATAGTTTATCTTTTCTGTATCCGTTATGTCGCTGAATCCCATGTGTCGGCTTATGGCTTCGAGAACCGGTCTTTTTTTTATGTATGACGGCATTGATTCCAAAAGCAGCAGTACGGACTCGTTTCCGTGCCCAAGGTTTCTGTTGCCGCTTTTTACCGTAAAATAAGGTGTTTTCTTCCAGCTTCCGAAAATGTCCTTTGTGTTCCTGTAGCTTGTGCTGTAAAATCCAGCCTTGCAAAAATCGTGTGAAATTGCGCTTACGAATATGTCTTCCGCCGTGAAAGAAAATTCCCCTGCGTATTTTGACTTCATGAAATCGCCGAAAAGAGACGGTGCAAGCTTTAAAGCCTGGCATGCTGCCTGGAGCGAATGGATGCAGAGACCTCCTTCAAAATCTCCGTGAAATTTTGTAGAGGCAGGGGATGCATAGAATTCATGTTTTTCCATCCAATCAAGAAAATTTTTTCTTTCATTCTCATCCTCAATGCAATTTTCTGCCATTTCTTTAATCGTAATCTTTGTTTTTTCAAGGTCATAACCGTCTTTTGTAATCGGCATGTTTTTCTCGAATATTTCCAAAAGGGACTTTGTGCCGTCCTCAAGCATTTTCAGTTCGTCTTCCGTCATCCTGTTCTCCGTTAATGCCAATTCTGATGATTTGCACCTTGACTGGCACTTCTTTGCACGTTTGAAATGAAACGTGATTTTTTGTCTTGCATTCTTGCAAAAGCAACGCACACTATACATTAAAAAAAACGAAAAATCAAACCGCATCTTTCAAAATTGAATTTTCGGGAGGCCGCAAAATGGTGCATTCTGCCAAAAAATCTGTAATTTTCCTTTTTCTATTGACATAAAGTTTTATTTGATATATATTCTTTTACATCAGCACTAGTCTGACTTTTGCTGATGTGGTTCTTATGAACGATGGGCTATTAGCTCAGGTGGTAGAGCACCGCCCTTTTAAGGCGGCTGTCTGCAGTTCGAGTCTGCAATAGCTCAGTAAAAGACATCTGCAATTTTGCGGATGTCTTTTTTTTTCAGATGTTCCGAATGCTTTGGGACATCTTATCAAACCATTACAGGGGTAATTATATGGCACGTACACATTACATCGCTGGAAACTGGAAAATGAACACGACAAAGGCTGAAGCTGTAAAGCTTGCCCAGGATCTTGTTGCCCAGCTCAAGGGAAAGACAAACAAATTCATGATTGGTGTTCCGTTTGTATATCTTGATGCAGTTGCACAGATTGTAAAGGGATCAAACATCATTCTTGCAGCCCAGGACTGTGCAGCAACTGACAATGGAGCTCACACTGGAGAAGTTTCTTGCGCAATGCTCAAGGACATCGGATGCCAGTGCGTAATTCTCGGACATTCTGAGCGCCGTCATGAAATCGGTGAATCTGATGAACTCATCAACAAAAAAGTTCGCAAGGCTTTGAATTCAGGTCTTGAAGTTGATCTTTGCATAGGAGAACTTTTGTCTGAGCGTGAAGCTGGTGAAGCAGAGCAGGTTTGTGCATTCCAGCTTTCTGCAGGTCTTGCAGGTGTTACAAAGGAACAGATGAAGAAGGTGACAATTGCATACGAACCTGTATGGGCAATCGGAACTGGTAAGACTGCAACTCCAGAAGATGCAGAGGCAATCCACAAGTTCATCCGTTCTTACATTGCAAAGCTTTACGATGCAGAAACAGCAGAAAACACAATAATCCAGTACGGCGGATCAATGAAGGCTGCAAACGCACCTGAACTTTTGAAGCAGGCTGACATTGACGGTGGACTTATTGGCGGTGCATCACTCAAGGCTGAGACATTCGTACCTATCTGTGAATGCTAGAAAATCACGGGTTTGTTCCATGTGAATAAATCTGTTCCGGCAATGAAATATGGGGGCGGCTGTTGATGTTATCTTAAGAGCATCCTTAAAAATGCTTTTTAGAGGTAACCTTGATAGATCAGACCCCTTCCTGGTTATTGGCATTTGATGATGTTTTCAATGTCCAATTAACAAATGGGATTGTCTTGCATGTATGAATCATGCTGCCGAATGAATTCTGTTTCCGTGTTTGCGCATTTTTTTTGTGCCCGGGCAAAGATTTTGGCTTTTCATGACATGGCATTTTAGGCAATCCTGTTTTTTTTTATCCATCTATCAGATATTAAGTTGACTTCTTGCCGTTATTTTGATATTATGTTTGCTATTAAAGTGTGAAGTTTGAAAACTCCTATGGGATTTTCATAAATGGAGAAAAAAATGGGTATTGTGAAGACAGTTCTTCTTGTTACTTTTGTAATTATCAGTATTATTTTGATTTTGCTTGTTCTTGTTCAGAACGAAGAAGATAACGGAATGGGCAGTGCATTCGGTGGCGGAAACAGTACGGCATTTGGTGCACGTTCCGCATCAGTCCTTACAAAGACAACTGGTGTATTTGTAGCTTTGTTTTTTCTTGTTGCATTTGGTCTTTCTTTCATGAACAAAACTTCAAAAAAAGATGATTTGTCTGCAACAGCTGCACAGGTTCAGGGTGAAGAAGCAAAACCTGAGTCTTCTGCAACAGAAAATTGGCTTGAAAATGAAATCGCACCTGCAGAAAATGCCGGTGAAGCTGTAGAAAATGCAGAAACATCTGTAAAAAGCGCAGAAACATCTGTTGAAGAAAGCTCTGACGCATCTGAAAATGATGATGAGAATGCAGTGACTTCAGAGGAATATGCTTTAGGTTTAGAGCAGTAAGTGATTTTTTTTTGTTGAGAACTTCTCTAACTTGTTTAGGGAAGTTTTTTTTATGTCCAAACAGGTATTGAATATGAATTTGAAAGAAATTTTCCCGGTTGAAAATATTTTTGTTGACTTGAAAAGTACTTCAAAAGAGGAAGTGTTCAGCGAACTCATTGATAATGCATGCCGTGTAAATCCAGACTTCGATGGCAGGGAAGCTCTTGATGCTGTTCTTGAAAGGGAAGCCAACATGACCACTGGATTTATTCCCAAGATAGCCATTCCACATGGATATTGCAGGTCCATAAAGGATTGCATGGGAATAATTGGCATAAGCAGGAAAGGCATTGAATACGAATCTCTTGACGGAAATCCCGTACATGTCGTGTTCATGTTGCTTTGCGGTAGGGAAAATGCAAATTTTCACCTTCAGATATTGAAGGATATTGTTGTTCTTGTGCAGAAAAAAAATTTTATTGAAAAAATTTTGGAAAAAAGTGTTCCTGAGGAGATTTTTGATGTATTATTTAATGTAGAATAAATAAATGCGAGGTTAATATGGCAACAGAAGGAATTGATGTAATTCAGCACCTTTTAGATGTCGAAAAAAATGCTACTTCTACATTACTTGATGCACAAAAAAAAGCTGATGATATTATTGCCGAGGCAAAGGTAAAGATTGAGACTAAATTCAAGGATTCCTATGCAGAGCTTGTCAAGGAAATAAATCGGGATGAGGAATTATCCATAAAGGAAATAGATAAAAAACATAAGGAAGAAATAGACAGTTTTAAGAATAATCTGCTTTCCGTACCGAAAGACCTTTTGGCGTTCAACGATGCGTTTGCAAAATTATTTTCTGATGGCAGGGCGTGATTTATGGATAAGTCTGCTGCGAATCATTTTGTCTACGCAAGGGCAAGCGGTATCCTGTCTCGTTCCTATGTTTTTGAAAAAGCACGTCCTTTGTATAATTTTCATACGCTTCCTGAACTTTGGGCATTCCTTTATAAGGAAGATGTTCCTGTCATTCCAGAAGCCATGCTTGCAAGGGAACTTGAAAATCATGCGTTCAATGTCTTTTCATCAGAATACATAAAGCTTGTCAATTATTATTCATCTCCCCATCAAATTTACCATGCACTTTTGAATCATTATGACTTTGAGAATCTCAAGGATGTTGCAGCTGCCATTGCACTCAATGAAAAGTCAATTCCGAATTTGAGGTGCATAAATCCTTTCAACATAATTGATTACAAGGGATGGCCTTCTCTTGAAAAAATGACAAAGCATTCTTCTTTGTCCTGGTGCAGGGAAAGTGTGCCTGTTTCTGAAAAATATCTTCTTGACAGCCGGATTGACAGTCAGTATGTTGTTGAACTCTTTGCGGCCCTGTCGAAGATAAGTGCCGAATGCAGGGAAGAGGTGACGAATCTTATTGCCGAAAAATTAAGCATTGACAATGTCATATGGATGCTCAGGCTTAAGCTTTACTATCAATTTGTAAATGAAGAAATAATGCCTTTGCTGCTGTATTCGGACGAAGATAAGCGCAAGGGTGACATATTGCTTTCTGAAGTAAAGAGCACAAAGGGTTTTGAACTTGACGATTATGAAAAGTGGTCAAGGTGGAAATATTCAAAACTTCTGAATCCTCATGAAGATGCCGTTACCTGGAAAGTAGATCCAAGATGGATTTCAAACAGCCTGAATTCCATGTTCATGAAGAAAGTGTATAGTCTCTTCCATAAATATCCTTTTACGGAATGTCCTCTGATATGCCTTTTTTTCATAAAAAGAAATGAGCTGGACAATATAAGGACTGCCGTAGAAAGTATTGTTCTAAAATAGGTTTATGAATTGTATAATCTTAAAAATGTGTTAAAATATTTATAACGCCTAAAGATTTTTTTTAGGTTGTCTTGAAAGTATTTTATGCATGCTTTTAAAACTTTGATTTTATCTGTATCACGGGCAGAAAAACTCCGGAATGATTTTTTGGAGCTTTTGACTGCTGATTGGGGGTTAAGATGGCAAGGACAACAACCATGCGTTTGGTAGAGTTGATGGTTTTGAATGAAGATATTGATTCTGTCCTGAAGTATCTTGGTGAATTCGGAGATTTTCAGTTTCAGCAGAATTTTTCTGATATGGATGCAGGCGGTGTCTCGAACCCAAATCGATCTGTTTATGATAAGCTTGAAAACGCAAGGTGTTCTTTGAATCTTGATAAGCTTGAATCGTATAAGGGGGATTTATGTCTTCCTGTTCCTGATGATTATGATTCTGCCGTAAAGATTATAGATGCTGTTGAAGGTCTTCATAAAAAGGAACTTCAGCTTCAGGAAAAGGAAAAATCCGTATCCTCTTCATATGCTGAGGCTCTTGCCTTTTCAAATCTAAAGGTTTCGTATCAGGAACTTGAATCCCTTTCATTTTTGACACTTCGTATTGGAAAAATTGATCCTGAAAAATTTGAATCCCTTAAAGAAAATGTCAGCAGTCATGGAATTGTAATTCCTCTTGGAAATGACGCTTCAAAGATTCTTGTCGCATCATCGAAAAAAGACAGGCTTTTGGTTGACAATGAGCTTAAGTCCATCGGATTCATCGAGATAGCACTTCCGAAAGATTTTAAGGGAATTCCTGAAGATGTCCTGGATTCTTTGAAAAATGAAAAAGACCAGGCTTCGAAAGCTCTGTTTGAGATTCAGGGTGAAAGAAAAAATTTTGCCGAAACGCATAAGGATGAGCTTTACAGGCTTATTCAGGCTTATTCAATCGGATATCAGATAGCGGATGTCAAGAACAATCTTGAATCAACAGAATTTGTCTACCGCATATCAGGATGGATTCCTGCATATAGGACACATGACATGCTGAAGGATATGGATGATCTTACATGCAAGCGGGCAGGAGTTCGTGTCTATCTTCCAAGTGAAGTTGCGTCTGTCGTGTCTGGTGCTGAAAAAGTACCGGTTCAGCTTAAACACGGAAAGCTTGTGAAAAATTTTGAGCGTGTCATATTCAGTTACGGTTCTCCTTTGTACGGAACTGTAGATCCGACACCTTTGGTTGCAATTTTCTTCACTGTTCTCTTTGGCATAATGTTTGGCGATGCAGGCCAGGGACTTGTATTCTTGATTCTTGGAATACTCATGTACCTTAAACTCATAAAGCTTGCCGGATGGGAAAAATTCGGTCTTGTCTTTGTTTCCATAGGCGTAAGTTCCACCGTCATGGGGCTTCTTACCGGTGAGTTCTTTGCAAATGACACACTTCTTGTACCATTTTCCCGGTTTGTCACGGGTCTTTTCGGGGAGCCTAGGAACGTCATACTTCACATGATGCCTTCAAGCGACCCTGAGTCCATAAGACGCATGTTCATGTTTTTCGGATTTACTGTTGCTGTTGGATTTGTCATAAATACGAGCGGCATCCTTTTGAACATAATTAATCAGTTCTGCCTTCATCGATTGGGTAAGGCTCTTTTTGGAAAAACGGGTCTTTCTGGAGCCATATTCTTTTGGTATGTGATTGTTTTTGCCGTACGTGTTGCGTTTTTGTCGCATGTTCCTGCACCTTATGATTGGGTGATAATACTCGGGTCTCTGCTTCTTACTGCATTTGGAGAAACTTTTGAACGTCTTGTAGATAAAAAAAGGCCGGTTTTTGAAAACGGTGTGTCAAATGCCATAATAAGTGCCGTTGTTGAAATCATTGAGGTCGTGTCATCTTATCTGTCAAATACCGTAAGTTTTCTTCGAGTCGGAGCTTTTGCACTTGCCCATGCCGTTCTTGGGTATATCATCCAGATGATGGCAGGCATAGCGCCAAGTATTGGTGGTGCGCTTGTTCTTATTGTGGGAAATGCAATTGTGATTGTGCTTGAGGGAATGATTGTTGCAATTCAGGTTGTCCGTCTTCAGTATTATGAGTTCTTCAGTAAATTCTTCAATGAAACGGGACGTGAATTTGCACCTTTTACATTAAAAATGGAGCTTTAGAAGAGCATAGGTGTTTGTTTTTGTAAAAAAAGGGACTTTGTTTGTTTTCTTCAGATAAAGGACTATAATTATATAAGGAGTATTTTTTATGAACAGAAAATTTTTAATTTCTTTGGCTATGATGTTTATGCTGTCTTATGCAGCAGTATTTGCAGGCACTGGAGATTCTTCCAGCTCTGATGATGAGCAGACTGTTGTGCAGGAAGCTAAGAATGATTCTGGTGCGATAAAATATGTCGCTGCCGCTTTTGCAGTTGGTCTTGCATGTATTGGTGGCGGTTCGGCAGTTGGAAAGATTGGTTCTTCTGCAATGGGTGCCATGAGCGAAAACGCAGAGCTTTCCGGTAAGGCTCTTCCTTTTGTTGGTCTTGCTGAAGGTATCTGTCTTTGGGGATTCCTTGTAGCTCTTTTCATCATGATAATGTAAGTTTTCATTATGGATTATTTCGTATTAGCCGAGCGGGAGATTGTACTCGGATTTATGCTGGTAGGTGTTAAGGGAAAGATTGTCACAAACAGGTCTTCTGCTCTTGATGCCTTTAACATGGTTACGGGGCAGTCCAGACAGGTGTCTGACAACATTGGATTTAATTGTCCGAAGGTACTTATTGTGACGGAAGATGTTGCAGACATGCTTTCTTCTGAACTAAAAGATTGGCAGATGAAAGGTAAATCTCCTCTTGTAGTAGAGATACCTGGAATAAACGGCCACATTGAGGGACGAAAAACTTTGACAGATGCCATCCGGGAAGCAGTTGGAATTAATGTATAGTTCATCTTGAAGGATAAAAGGTGCAATGGAAGAATTGAGATCGTTAGAGGTTCTTGATCAGGAAATCAGAACCGACAGCATGAAGAAAGCAGAAAAAATACTTTCCGATGCGCAGCAGATGGCTTTAGACATAGAAAACAGTCTTTCTGACCGTCTTCAAAAAGCTATGGAAGATGCAAAAAAAGCATCTGATCATATTGTCTCCGATTACAGGGAAAATATAAATGCCTCCATTCCTTTAGAAAAACAACGGTATCTTGTTTCCTATATTGATGGAGAAATCCGAAAAGCCATAGACAGTTATGTTTTGTCCATGAAAACTGAAGTTAAGCATGAATTGCTGAAAAATCTTGTGGCAAGGATAAAGCCTGTTGTAGGTGAAAGAAAGTTCGTGTATGAAACGGTTGGTTCGCTTGATCTTTCTGATGCAGACAGAATTGTCGGCAATGTGTTTGATTCAGGATGTTTTTCTGGAAAAAAAGGATATTGTCGTGCTGAAAATTCCCTTTCTTACGGGATTATTGTACGCACTGATGATTCAAAGATTATATGCCGTCTTACTCTTGAAGAAAAGGTGAATGAAATTCTTCATGAAAACAGGGAGTCTTTGGCACTTGCCCTTTTCGGCGGGAGGTTGCCTGAATGATAACTGGAAAAATAACAAGGATATCGGGTCCTATTATATATGCGGAGGGATTGGAAAACTCCGGTCTCTATGATGTCGTTGATGTTGGTGAAAAGAAGCTTATTGGTGAAATTATCCGTCAAGCCGAAGGCATGTCTACAATTCAGGTTTATGAGGATGTTACTGGAATGAAAATAGGGGAACCTGTTGTTTCTTCAGAGCGTTCCCTTTCTCTGAAACTTGGTCCTGGTCTTGTAGGAACCATTTACGACGGAATTCAGCGACCTTTAAAGGAGATGTTTGACGAAAAAGGTGTTTTTCTTCTTCCTGGACAGCGTACATCTCCGATTGATGTTGAAAAGAAATGGCAATTTGATGCAATTCTTTCTGAAGGCTCAGACATAAGCGCAGGCTGTGTTTTGGGTACAGTTCAGGAGACAGGCTCCATTTTGCATAAGATAATGGTGAGTCCATTTGTCAAGGGTAAAAAACTCAAGACATTCAAGGGATCTGGAGCATATTGTGTTGATGATGTTATTGGTACGACGGAGCTTGATGAAGAAATTACATTAAGCCAGTATTGGCCTTTAAGAAAACCTCGTCCTTTTCAACAGAAGCTTGAAGTAAATCAGCCGCTTGTTACCGGCCAACGTGTTATTGATGTATTTTTCCCTCTTTCAAAAGGTGGAACTGCAGCCATTCCTGGAGGTTTCGGAACAGGAAAGACAATGACGCAACATGCCGTTGCAAAATGGTGCGATGCAGATTTGATTGTTTATATAGGATGCGGTGAGCGAGGAAACGAAATGACTGACGTTCTTCAGGAATTTCCTACCCTCATAGATCCTCGAACAGGCCGCTCCCTTATGGAGAGAACGATTCTTATTGCAAATACTTCAAACATGCCTGTTGCGGCACGAGAAGTATCTCTTTATTCAGGAATTACGCTTGCAGAATATTATCGAGACATGGGTCTTCATGTTGCCATCATGGCAGATTCTACAAGTCGCTGGGCAGAGGCTCTTCGTGAGCTTTCAGGACGAATGGAGGAAATGCCTGCAGAAGAAGGCTATCCTGCATATCTTCCAACACGTCTTGCTGAATTTTACGAACGTGCAGGTCGTGTCACTGCTCTATGCGGAAAAGAGGGAAGTGTATCAGTTATTGGTGCCGTAAGCCCGGCAGGTGGTGACTTTTCAGAGCCTGTCACGCAGCATACAAAGCGTTTTATCAGATGCTTTTGGGCACTTGACAGGGAACTTGCAAATGCACGCCATTATCCTGCAATTGGATGGATTGAAAGTTACAGCGAATATGCATCGGAAGTAAAGTTATGGTGGGACAAATATAATCCGCTTTGGTCAAAAATACGTCTTGAGGCACTTGATCTTCTAAAGCGTGAACAGCGTCTTCAGCAGATTGTACGTCTTATAGGACCAGATGCTCTTCCTGATGTTGACAGATTGGTTCTTGTTGTCGCAGACATGATAAAAAACGGTTTTCTTCAGCAGAATGCGTTCGACAAGGTTGATGCATATTCTGTTCCTGAGAAACAGGTGAACATTATTCTTCTGATAATGACATTTTATGAGAGGGCAAAAAAGCTTTTGAAAATGGGATGTCCTTTTTTAAAGCTGACAGAACTTCCTGTAAAGAATGAAATTATACGCGTAAAGAGTGAGGTTCCAAATGACCGCATGGATCAGCTTGTTATTGTTCAGAATCATCTGGATGAGCAGATGCTGGAGCTTGAAAGACTTTATAGTAGGGATGTCTAATGAAAGGTGTAGAATATAAGGGTCTTAAGACTGTTGACGGTCCTATTGTGGCTGTAAAGAGAAGTGAGAATTCCTCATATGACGAGGTTGTCTATATTCGTGACAAGTATGGTGAAAAAAAGACAGGCCGTATCATAGATATAAATGAAGACTGTGCGATTGTCCAGGTTTTCGGATCTACGACAGGACTTGATCTTCTTGATACTTCTGTAGAATTTCTTGAGGAACCGATGGAACTTCGTGTCGGAAAAGGCCTTCTAGGAAGAATTTTCAACGGACTTGGAAAACCTATAGACGGCTATCCGGAAATAATAAGCGACAAAAAAGTTAATGTAAACGGATGTCCGATTAACCCATTTGCACGAGTATATCCAAGAGATTTTATTCAGACTGGAATTTCTTCGATAGACGGCATGAATACGCTTATTCGTGGTCAGAAGCTTCCTATTTTTTCTGGCAACGGACTTCCTCATAACAAGCTTGCCGCTCAAATAATCAGGCAGGCAAGACTTAAGAATAGTGATGAGCAGTTTGTCATGGTATTTGCCGGCATGGGAATAAAATATGATGTTGCTCAGTTTTTTAAGCATACGTTTGAAGAGTCCGGCGTATTGAGCAAGGTTGTCATGTTTGAGTCTCTTGCTGATGCACCTAGTATTGAACGCATAATTACGCCACGTTGTGCATTGACAGCTGCGGAATATCTTGCCTATGAATGCAACATGCATGTTCTTGTAGTCATGACCGATATGACTAACTATTGTGAGGCCCTTCGTGAAATTTCAACGACACGGGGTGAAGTTCCTGGACGAAAAGGCTATCCGGGATATCTTTATTCCGATCTTGCGGAACTTTATGAGCGTGCCGGAAAAATCAAGGGTGCTTCAGGCTCCATTACGCAGATACCTATCCTTTCCATGCCGAATGATGATATTTCTCATCCGATTCCTGATTTGACGGGATACATTACCGAAGGACAGATTGTTCTTGGCCGAGAGATGAGCCAAAAAGGAATGTATCCGCCAGTTTCCGGTCTTCCAAGTCTAAGCCGACTCATGAAAGACGGTATTGGTGACGGCATGACAAGAGAAGATCATGCTGCCGTTGCAAGCCAGCTTTTTGCATCATACAGCAATGTAAAATCCATAAGAAATCTTGCATCCATTATCGGTGAAGAAGAACTCGGAGAACTTGACCGTCTGTATCTTAAATTTGGAAATGAGCTTGAGGAAAAGTTTTTCTGCCAGGGTGAATACGAAAACCGTACTATAGAAGAAACTTTGGATTTGGGTTGGAAAATTCTAAGTATTCTTCCTCGGGAAGAATTATACAGAATCAAAACCGAAATGCTTGACAAATATCTTCCAAAAAAGGAAGAAGCAGAGGCATAAAGTGGCAAAACTTAATATTGCACCGACAAAATCGAATCTTCTTGCCGTAAAAGAACAGCTTACGATTTCTATGGAAGGATACGACCTTCTTGAGCAAAAGAGAGAGATTCTTGTTATGGAGCTTATGCGCATTGTTGAACAGGTCAAACTTCTTGAGAATCAGATGGATAAATGCATATCGAGTGCCTATCCGTCTCTTAAGCAGATGCTTATGGCTGTCGGAGGAGATCGTGTTGAACGTATTGGGCATGGAATAGATTATGATTTTGAGCTTACATCTCATCCTGTTTCAATTGCTGGAATAGGTTTTACAGCTCTTGACGTGAATCTTCCAAGAAAACAGCTTTTTTCGTCAATTATTGGATCTTTTGCGGATTGTGATAAGGTTGTGAATGATTTTTTTGAACTGCTGACACTTTCCACGCAAATGGCCAGCATCAGGACTATTGCATGGCGTCTTGCCATTGAAGTTAGAAAGACACAGCGTCGTGTAAATGCCCTTGATAAGATGGTTATTCCACAAAACATGGAAACTGCAAAATACATAGAAGGTGTTCTTGAGGAAAGGGAAAGGGAGAATATCTTTGTTGTAAAGGCTTTGAAGAAAGGCAGATCAAAAAATGATTAGACTTTTTAATCGTGTACTTGTAGCCTATAATGGCTCCCAATCATCAGAAAATGCTGTGAAATATGCCTTGATAATGGCCAAGCAATACGGTTGTTCCGTAAAGGTAATATATGTTGTTGATAAAGAATCAATAAGGCAGCTGAAAAATTACGGTTATTCTTCCGAGAGCGGTCTTTCCAATTCTGAAGATTTTGAGACTGATGGACAGAATAAGCTTTGTTATGTTTCAAATCTTGCAATGACAAAAGGGCTAAAAATTGAGACAGAAATTCTCAAGGGAATCCTTTGGTCAGAGATTGTTTGTGCCGCCAGAAATTATAATGCAGATCTTATTCTTCTTGGTGGTGCCAAAAACATAAACAGGCTTTCGATTTTGAACAGGGAAGTTCTTTCAAATCAGGAAAACGAAGTTATTGGCAGTGCCCACTGTTCTGTAATGGTTGTCAGGGATTTATATATTGAGCAAAAATTTAAGCTCATAAAGTAAATTTTTGACTATGATATACTAATGTATTGCGTTCTTAGAATTGTCTTTAAAAAAAAGAGTTTTTTAGTTAAACTTAATAGTTTTTTTATATAAAGTGTTATATACTTATTCTTATGAGAGTATTGATAGTTGAAGAAGATTTACGTTTATCCCAGGCTCTTACTGAATTATTCCAAAAGCATCTTTATGGTGTTGATGCGGTTTATTCAAGTGAAGAGTGTTTGAGGTATGCTCGTACTGACAGTTATGATGTTGTAATCCTGGCTCTTTCTCATTCTTTCGATGAAATTATTTCTGTAGTGGAGACTCTCCGTTCTGAGAAAAATAATGTGCCCATTATGGTTTTGTCATCGCTTACTGACGTTGAAAATATTGTTAAGGCATTGAATAGTGGTGCGGATGGATATGTCACAAAACCTTTCAGTACGATGGAACTTGTTGCTAGAATCGATGCGCTCACCAGAAGAAAAGGCGAGCTGAAAACTGAAACAATTCAGTTTGGGGATTTGATTCTAAACCTAAGTAATTGTGAATTGCAAAACATGCATAATCAGGGAATAAAGCTTTCCCTGAAAGAGCTGTCTATTGCTGTTCTTCTTTTCGAGGCTCCTCACCAAATTATCAAGAAGGAAAAAATCATCGAGAAAATTTGGGGCGGAAATAGCGATGCGGAGTATAATAATGTTGAGGTATACATTTCATTTCTCCGCAAAAAAATTGACCAATTGGGAGTAGGCGTTCGAATAAGAACATCCCGTGGAATAGGCTATTCATTGGAAGAAGCAGAGAAAAAAATAGTGACTGCCTAAATTTTTCTCAGAGGGAAAGGATGAAT
Source organism: Treponema sp. (assembly GCA_045627025.1). Taxonomy (GTDB): domain Bacteria; phylum Spirochaetota; class Spirochaetia; order Treponematales; family Treponemataceae; genus Treponema_D. Next base: position 13,528 of record JAZQMW010000029.1, read on the forward strand.
CTTTTGAAGGCGTGTTTCATTTTGATGCATGCATTTGATGGATGATTGTTCTTTCCCTGCTTTTTTTGTCTTGTGAATGATTTAAATTTGCAAGAGTATTTTATGCACTGAACTGTCTTTGGCTTGTAGCCGTTGCGGTAATCATCACTGTCCGAGCGTTCTGATTTTTCGTAACCAAGATGGTCTTCCATTTCGGCTTCCATCATTTCCTTGATGGTACTGCCAAGAAGATCTTTCAGTGCCTCCT
>JAZQMW010000030.1:0-8606 GCA_045627025.1 Treponema sp.
GGATTTACGTTATCTTTTCCCCCTTAAAGCGTGAATAATTTTGTATACAAAAACTTGGAGCAAATTATGCACGCAGATTATTTCATCTACAAGCGAAAATCAAAGAAATTCGGTCACATTTTCTATTTCAAGTTTTACCTCGAAGACGGTACCCTTTCCAAGGGCAAATCGACATCCTGCACGAATCTTGAGGATGCCAAAGCCTTTTGCGACAGACTGATGGAACTCAAAAAGCCCCGCAACAAAACAGATTTTTTTACCACTTACGCAGATGATTTTTTCAATACAGGCAGTCTCTGGGTGCGTGACAGGAAATTGACAAGGGAAATCACAGAAAGCACGCGGAAACGTCACGAACAGAAACTCAAGTATCAGATCATGCCTTTTTTCCGTGGTTACAGAATGGATGAAATGACAGTGACTGCCGTAAAGAAATTCCGCCTGTTTCTCATCGAAAAGGGAGAACTGTCCCGAAAAACCATAAACGACGTGTTGAGCACGCTGAAACTCATACTTGATTCGGCACTGGAAGACGGCATCATGGAAAAAAATCCATGCAAGACACTTGTGCCTCTTAAAAGCCATTCAAGGACAAGAAACTGCTTCACGCTTGAAGAAGCATGCAAAATCCTTGACAGAAAAAACTGGGTGAATGAAACCGCATGGCTCTTCAATGTTGTGGCATGTGTTACGGGGCTCAGGAAGGGCGAAATATACAGGGTTCGTCCTGCGGTCATCAAGAAAGGGTACATGGACATAGTGGACCAGATGTATTACAAGAAAATCATGCCGTTAAAGACAAAGGAACCGAGAAAAGTTCCGATATGTCCTCTTTTGCAGGAACTCATAGGGAAAACTGATTTTTCCGTGATGGGATGCACTACAATGAACGAAGGCTTGAGACGCTCCATAAAAATAAACGGAATGACAGATTACGCAAGGGGAAAAAACATATGCTTTCATTCATGGAGGCATTTTTTCAACACATACATGCTTTCAATGGACATGAATCCGCTGAAAGTTGCATCCGTCATGGGACACAGCACGGGGGTGTCTTCCATGCAGCAGAGATATCTTAACTTCAAGGTGGAAGACTATTCTGCCATCATTGGGCAGCAGCAGATTTTGCTTGAAAAATTGCTTGGCGGTGGTTTGCAGCCTGTCCGTAAGCAACCGGATGCATGATTTTGAAATTCATAAGGGATGCCGAAAACGGTGTCCCTTTTTTTTGCTTAAAAAAAAGTTCGAAATGTGAAACTTTTTGATTGACAAGTTTGCGAAATAATATTAATATGTTGTTAAGTTCGATATTTCGAACTTGATGCTTTAAGGGGAAAAGCATTGAAGGTTATGGAGGAAACGATGAGGTCGGAAAACTTGTACAACTATTATTGTTCAAAGGCACGTGCATGTGAAATCCGTGGAATGCGGTATGCCGGGAAAAACATGGAGATGGTCGCCTATTATGCAAGAAAGGCGGAGGAATATTACGAAAAGGCGTATGCCCTTGTGATGGAGGTATAAAAATGAATGAGTTGATGCCTGTATCATTTTCTGAAAAGATGCAGATGTCCCAAGTTCTTGCAAAATCAGGACTCATCCCTCAGGGACTGAACACTCCCGAAAAGGTATGCGTTGCATTGCAGTGGGGTGCAGAACTTGGACTTTCACCCATGGTTGCCGTAAACAACGTTGCGGTCGTAAACGGAAAGCCTACGCTCTCTGCGGACATCATGCATGCGATTGTAAGACATAATCCTGAATACGGCGGCTTAAAATGGAACTGTCAGGACGAAAAAAAAGCAGAATGCATTATAACACGTGTAATGCCAAACGGCATAAAAGAAGAAACTATCGGACGTTACACATGGGAAGATGCCCAAAAGGCAGGACTTACAGGCAAGGACAACTGGAAAAAGTATCCTGCAAGAATGCTGAAGCACAGGGCATTGAGCTATGCGCTTCGTGACGCTTTTCCTGATGCTCTTGCAGGAATCTACATGCCGGAAGAAATGGAAAATCCTGCATGCCAGATTCAGAAGCCTGAAGAAAGCGAAAAGGAACTCAAGGACGTGACGCCCAAAGAAGAAACAGAAAGTCCTTCTGAAAACAGGGAAGGATTGCTGAAAGAGCTTGCGGAAATAATGAATTCCGTACAGTTTGGAAACCCTGTATTTTCGGATGAAGAAAAGGCCCATTACAGGACGATGGTGAATGCCGTCGGAATTACGGCAACGCTTGAGGAAGTGAAAAAAATCCTTCCGGAAAAAATAAGCGGCGTGAAAGATGTCGTGGAAAAAAACATGGACCCAATGGATATATATTGAGCGAGGTAAAAGATGGCACTTATGGAAAGATTTCAATATGTAGAAGCAAAAAGCTTTGACGTGGAAGACGGAACACATGACGTTGTAATCATGGATGCAGTAGAAAAGTTTGCAAAATCAGGAAAAGAAATGGTATGCATCACGCTCAGAGTTGCAGATTCAAACTTTGTCCCATACATCCATAACATCGTTGACGGTGAATACTTTGACAGAACCATGTCAATTTTCTGTGATTGTTTCGGACTTGGGAAAACACCGAAACTTTCAGATTTTAAGGGAAAGAAAGGACGTGCAACTTTTGAACACAAAGAAAGAAAATGGACTGACGATCAGGGATTTGAAAAAACAAGCAAAAAAGCAGAAATAATACGTTTTGAACCACGAACGGATGAAGATCAGAAAGAAGACGTAAAGAAAACATCAAGCGTACCGAACCCAGTGCCTCAGTTCAGCGCATTGAATGAAGAAAAGGAGCTTGGATTCTGATGAAAAAAGAAAATGCCCTGACGGACAGGGAAAACGCGGTGTACGAATACTTAAAGTCATACATTGCGGAAAACGGGAGACCGCCTTCAAGAAGCGAACTTGCAAAAAAGTTTTTGATATCGCGCCAGCGTGTCGGAGAATACCTTCTGAAGCTCCAGAAAAAAGGATGCCTCAAGATCATCCCTGAAAAGCACAGGGGGCTTGACGTATGGGAACGGCAGGACTTATATGGCAGCCTTCGGGAGGAAAAGTGCATAAGCCGACTTTACGGGCTTCTTTCGGAAAATGAAAAACAAAATCCGTATGAGCTTTTCCGGAAAGGTGTGCTACTTGGAATTCAGAACAATGAAAGAGAATAAGCGAGAAAAATTAATAGCAATTCTTAAAGAAAAAAGAATTGTTAAAAAAAGTGAGCGGAGAATAAAATGCATGAAATTGAAAAACTTTCAGATGGAATCCTTATAGGGCTTGGGGGATTCGGAAAATGAAAGAATGCATATTCTTCATGACAAGGGACAAAAGCGGCAACGTTGTGGAACCTGCAGGCGACAGGGGATTTTGCCTCATAAAGACAAAGTGCGACAAAAGATGCCGTTTCTTCGTAAACCGCATGAACATGAAATCAGAAGGAGACAAAGATGAATGAACTTGACAAGGTAAAGGCAAACCTTATGGCAGAAATGGACAGGCTGAACAGCTTGAATTGCGTGGCGCATGCAGAAACCGTAAAGCTTGAGATAAAGAAGGCAAAGGCGCTTGCAGACATTGGGACAAAGATAATCGACATTGAGCAGGCAAAAATCAATGAGCACAACATGCAGATAGATGCAATGAAGACAGCCTTGAAAATGGGATTTGTCTATAAGCCTGATGGAATGAAGCTTGAAAAACTTGACCCAAAAACGCTGGGGGGAATTAAATGACAGACGACAACAGGAAACTCAATATGGAAGATTTCATGATAATTCTTGAAAAATACGGGGTGGACTGGGCAGATGTTTGAAAAATACCATGCAAGAAAAACAACCGTCGGCGGCATAACTTTTGCCTCAAGAAAGGAAGCCGCCAGATACATGGAGCTCAAAGCGCTTGAAAGGGCAGGCAGAATTTCAGACTTGAAACTGCAGGTGCCTTTTCTCCTGATAGAAAGCCATAGAAAGAAGAACGGACGCATGGAACCGAAATGCACCTATGTCGCAGACTTCACGTATGACGTGATTCTGTCGCCTGGAAAAACGGAACATGTCGTTGAAGACGTAAAGGGATTCCGTACTCCTGTTTACGTGATAAAAAGAAAACTCATGCTTGACCGCTACGGAATAGAAATCAGGGAGACATGAAAAACAAGGAGTGCCTGTGAGCCTATGGGACAAGTACACAAGCGGAGACTTGCCTCACATTCACATATATGAAAGCGTGCTGCAGAATATTTTTGAGGATGCCCTGTCAATCCAGGCAGAACGCATCCTGAAAAATCTGTCAAAAGCATTTCCTGATAAAAGCAGAGGGGAAATACGTGGATTGATGTTTGAAAGTGAGGTTGTGGAATAGGAAATGGAATATTATGTTGGCGATATCTTCAACGGAAGGAAGCTTGTCAAGCGTGAAAGTCATGTCTATATCGTCGAATGCTTGACCTGCGGAAAACTGTCAAAAGTTTCTTCCGTGGGATTAAAAAGAGACTTCTGTATGTGTCATGGATTTGAAAAAAGATTTTCCGGGCGAACATACAAAAATCCCCCCGAACACATTGAGCATATCAAGGAAAAATACAAGAACGGAATCACCAAAGAGATATTGGAAGAATTTGCTGATGCATTGCAGCGGGGAGGATGAATGACGGAAATTTCAAAAAAAATCTTGCAGACTGTTGGTATTGAAGTCTACAAGATTGTCGTTCAAATCCTTGTTGGATACATACTTATAAAATTAAGCAAGTAACCCAAGGTTGGAAATCACAAACGCCTTTGTGGTTTCCCCTTCACCCAAAGTTTACATCCGGGAGGCATTTGTGTCAACAAAAATCAATTCGTTTTTGAAAATTACATTTGAAGCCATAATTCAAGGAATAGTCATGGGAATCATGATTGTGATTCTTCGGCGAATTGGGGTTATTTGATGGAAGAAGAGAAAAAATATGTAGGGTACGGCTATCACGGCGGAGGCAGAAAAAAAATGAGTGAATCTGGAAGAAAGTCCTTGCAGATTTCACTCCAGCAAAATGAGGTGGAAAAACTCAAGGAACTTGCAAAAGATGCCGGCATGTCGGTAAGTGAATTTGTCCGTTCCAAGGTATTCAGCTGAAAAATCAAAGGCTGGCGGAGTAAAATCTGTCGGTCTTTTTTTATTGGTTTATGCTTGACAAAATCAAGTAAATATGGTATTATGGAATCATAAGGAGGTAATCATGGCAGATGAAAAAAAAGAAAAGCCGAGTTGGTTAGACATCGCAAATCTAATAATCAACTTCGGCTTGTTCGTAACTGCATTACTGGCCCTGATTCTTAAATAGAATCAGTTGTAACGCAAACAGAGGTAAGGCTGGCCACCTTGCCTTTGTTTATATCATTTAATCATTACATGGGGAATTTGTCAATGATGACTAAGAAACTTGTGAAAATTTTGTCTGATATATTCCATTTTGCCGCTCTTGCAATTTTAATTGTTGTTTTGGTGGTAAAATAATGAATGAAGAAGAAAAAAAGGAGGTAATCTGATGGAAGGAAAAAGCAACCGGGGCGGATTTCGTGAAGGATCCGGAAGGCATACGATTTCCGATGAAAAAAGGGACCGCAACATAGGAATCAGGGTTTCCGAGTCCGAACTCAAGATGTTCAGGGAAAAAGCCGAAAAGGCAGGAATGAAACTCACTGAATACATCATCCATCTTGTAAAAAATGCTTGACCCGAACCGCCAGAAATGGCGGTTTTTCAATTTTTATTTATTTTTTTATTGATAAATACACATTTAGTGTGTATAATATACTTATGAAACGCAGAGAACTGATAAAAAAGCTCGAAGCAAAAGGTTTCACATTATCCAGGCATGGAGGAAATCATGATGTCTATAAACGTGGGACTGATGAAGAATCTGTTCCCAGGCATAATGAGATTAACGAAATGCTTGCAAAAAAGATAATCAAAAAATGGGACCTTTAGTTTCTGTCCAGCCGATAAAAAGGCTGGATCATTTCTTTCAAGGGGTGCTTTATGACTTTAATTTATCCTGTGCTTTTTACGGAAACAAATGATGAGAAATCTACGGTGTTGGCATACATTCCTGACCTTGACGGCTCTACGGAAGGTTATGGCTTGAAAGATGCCTTTAGGATGGCTAAAGACTATATGTGCTGCATGCTGTTTGACAAGGCGGACTACCCCGATTCATCAGATATTTCCGACATGGACATTGAATCAAGTCCATTTCATTCAGCAGGGAATACATTTGCCAGTTATGTTGAATTTGACATTGACGAATACAGGAACATGCATAGAAACAAAACCGTAAGAAGAAACATTACTCTTCCTGAATGGCTTGATGAAATGGCATCAAAAGCCAAGATAAACGTTTCTGCGATAACGCAGGAAGCCTTGAAGCAAAAGCTTTCGGTTCAATGAGAGAACTTTTTGTAAAAATGCTTGACCCGAACCGCCAGAAATGGCGGTTTTTCAATTTAATTTGCAATATTCAGTTTCTGCATTAAGGCATCCTGCAAAGTCTGGCTGAAATTGACCATTGCTTTTTCCGCCATGGAATTGAGCCATGAGGGAATTGACAATGTTTTCTTTATGGCCTTGCTGTCATTTTCATTCTCGACAAGCATCATTTCAATTACGTCTTTTGCCATGTCCAGGGCATCTGCCATGTCATCTCCAAAAGAAATGGTCAAGAGCTGAAAAGTTGACACTGATAGCGTTGGTAGTTACAACAATTCAGACAGTCTTGACCGCAGCAAGCGTTATCTTAATGCTTGCATAACAAGTAAGGCGAGGAAACTGCTCCACCTCGCCTTTTATAATAATCAATTTTATGAGAGGTGTCAAATGAATAGATTTGAAAAATTATTGATTGTTTTTATTTCAATGCAATCTGTTTCAATTATCTTAACGATAATTGTTATTTTACTTAAACTTTTCAGATAGGAGTTTTTTATGGAAAACGAAAACACGCACGGCGGAGCAAGGGCTGGGGCTGGACGCAAGAAGGGAAGTGTCGCCAAGGGTGAGCACAAGACGGGGCGGATTGTCATATCCTGTCTTGAAAGCGAGGTTGAGCTTGTGAAGAAGCTTGCAGGGGAATCAGGCAAGACCGTGAGCCGGTTCCTCATGGATTTGGTCAAATCCTTGTGACAGAGAAAGGCCCTGATTTTACTCAAGGCCTTTCTTGTTTTTTGAAGGTAAGTATTTTTAACAGATTACTGCCTGTTTAACAGAGTATCAATGATAAACTTTGATACATCCTTTCCGGCTTTTTCAGCCATTTGCCTTCCTTTATGATTTTTTTTTGCCGTTACTTCTTGATTATTACAAGAATTAGGCTTACAATACTGGCAAGCGAACCAAGTATTGTTGAAGCATTTATTAATGTTTCAATACTTACCTCCTGAATTAAATATATCATGTAAAATTGTTTTCATCAGTAAGTTTACAAATTTATTTGAATTTAATTCAGGAGTTTTTTATATTTCCCTAAATAAAAAAAAAGAGCCTTGATTTGCGTTCAAGGCTCTTGCTTGTCTGCCGCCAAGGCTCCAAGCTGTATGCTGATCATGTGTTTTGCATCTTCTGTCAACATGTCATAGTTTCGCAAAAGCTCCATTTTGTCAGGCGGAAGCTCTTCCCTGTCGCTTCCTGTCAAAAGCCATTCCATCGTGCAGCCGATTTTCTGAGAGATTTTATACAAATCTTCGGATTTGGGGATGGTATTCCTTTTTTTCCAAGTAGAAACTAATCCTGTAGAATATCCCATTTCTTCTAATTCTTTTGAGGATAAAATAGATTTTATTCTTTCAATTACTTCTAATGCATTAATTTCCATAAAAGCCTTTAAAATAATCAAATAACTTACAAAAGTTAGTTGACAAACTAACAATTTAGAGTTATAACTAAAGTATCGGAACCAACCAGCCGACAACATAAGTTCGTAACTAAAGAATCCTTATTGATAGGTTGTTTTCTCTTTGCGAACTGGAGAAACCCTGACTGTGGTGGTCAGGCCTGTCAATAAGGATTTTTTTTATCCTGATTACTCTTTCGGGTAATTGATTTCAAACAATGCGGATTCTTGCCCTGAGAAAGTTCGATTCCGCAAGGAGTGTGTATGAACACTATTAATTCATCGGTAGAAACCGAAAAATCTTTAGAGATTTTATCACAAACTAAAGTGCTTGAAAAGGATTTTACTGTTTACGGAACAGCAGAAGAGCCTTTATTCCTGGCAAAAGATGTAGCAGAAATGATTGATTATGCTAAGACTTCTAAGGGTGCTTACAATGTATCTATGATGTTAAGTAGCATTGATGAAGATGAAAAGCTGGTATCAACAATCTTGGTATCAGGTCAGAATCGTGAATGTTCTTTTGTAACAGAAAACGGATTGTATGAAATCCTGATGTTATCAAGAAAGCCAATCGCAAAACAGTTCAAAAAAGAAGTCAAGAAGATTCTTCACGCAATCCGTACAAACGGCGGTTACATCGCAGGGCAGGAAACCCTTTCAGACTCAGAGCTTCTTGCAAAAGCCATGCTTGTCGCAAACAGGGTCATTGACCAGAAGAACAGGCAGATTGAATC
>JAZQMW010000031.1:0-26197 GCA_045627025.1 Treponema sp.
TCAAAATCATGTTTGGATGAATGTTGTTTTCGTTTGCCACATCGCTGACGGCCTTTCCATCCTGAATCACAGCCATCACAACTTTAAGTTTTTCTTCTGCCGTAAAAGTTCTTCGCGTTCTTCCCATAAGGTATCCTTTCTTTGTATTATACACCTTATTAGCTTTGTTGTTTTAGTCCAAGTTGCGGTTAGGCATTACAATGACATTGCATACTCATAAGCTTCCCTGATGCTCATTGAATGATGCTTTTTAAAATCTTTTAAAAGATGGCTTTGATCCGCATAACGAAATTCTTCAACAGCATCAAGAACATCAAATTTCGGACTTTTAATGATTTTATTCCACAAAAATTGATAGCGGATAAGTGACGCAGTTTTCTTTGGAGACATACCGAGGCATTCTTCGTAAACCCTTTCAAGCTGTCTTGAACTTAAAAGGAATTCCTTGGAAACATCCATCACGGATGACCTGCCCTTTTTACAGAGAAGATACTTGATTGAAGAATCAAAAATTGAATTTTCCGAAATGTTTTCAAGCCTGCCTATGAGAATTTTTTCTGCAAAGCATATTTTTTCCCCAAGAGTTTTTAAGCTGAAAAGATTTTGCTCAAGACTTTTTTGAATCCAATAAAATCCATTTAATGTTCCGGAAAGGCTTTCATCTGAAAATTTATATGCAGACCAGGAAAAAAACGAATTGCAAAAAGAGAAACTTCATGACCTTCAATAAAACTGCCAGAAAAAACAAAAGATGAATCATCAACACCGCAAAAGCCGCTTGATATTGAATTTGCGGTATAGTCTATTCTGAATATCAAATCAATGCATGCATCCGGAGTAACTGTGACAGGAGATGATAAATGATGGACATAGGGAGTGTCACTTCCCCAAAAGCATCTTACAAAACAAGAAAGAGCATTGCAGGACATGACTTCACGGTGCAACTTGGAATTTATATATGGCAAGGATGTAAGAGGAACGAAATCCATGATTTTATCCATTACATCCTCCATAAATAAAATGAATTGAAATGCAAAATCAATTATCTGCTTGTACAGAGTGCATTTTTTGCTTCAAATTCGGCCTTTGCCTCATCAAAAAGATAGTCTATGAGTGCAGTATACTTAAGTCCTTCGCTCTCACACATCTTCGGGAACATGCTGATTTTCGTAAATCCAGGCAGAGTGTTTATTTCATTCAGGTAGATTTCGTCTGTATCACGGTCAATGAAGAAATCAACACGACTGAGTCCGCTTGCATTCACTGTCTTGTAAGCCCTGATTGCAGTTTCACGGATGTATTTCAGCTTGTCATCAGGAAGAAGAGCAGGAATCTTGAGTTCAGCGCCATCAGGATCATTATATTTTGCATCATAATCATAGAAAACATGCTTTGGAACAATTTCTCCCGGACCGTAAGCTTTAAGAATGGTACACGGATTGTCACTGTTTGCGGTAACACTGTTTCCCGTAACGGAGCATTCTACCTCACGGGCGTTTATTGCCTTTTCCACAAGAACCTTGTTGTCCCAGTTGAAAGCTTCCATAAGTGCCATGGAAAGTTCTTTTTCGTTGCATGCCTTGTTTGCGCCGTCAGAAGAACCAGCAGAACACGGCTTTACGAAAAGAGGGAATTTCAAATCCTCAACAGTCTGCCTTACAGCCTCATCATATTTCTTGCTGTCATTAACGATGTCTCGGGTAAGACATACATAAGGAACAACAGGAAGACCTTCCATCTCCCACAAAAGTTTTGTCGTAACCTTGTCCATTGTACATGAACTTGAAAGAACATTGCATCCGACATAAGGAACGCCTGCCATTTCAAAAAGTCCCTGAATCGTACCGTCTTCGCTATAAGTGCCATGCATTACAGGAAAAACTACGTCACAAGGAATGAATTTGCCGCATGCTTGAAAAGCAGAATCTTTGCCGCCGCCTGGAATCACGCTGACACGTTTTGTTTCATCGACATGTATTTCAAGCTTATAGTCAGGATCATTTCTCAAGTTCTCAAAAACACTCTTGTCTTCAAGATAGAATTTTCCATCCTTTGAAACTGAAATAAGAGAGACATTATGCTTGTCTGAAATATTTCTAACAACGCTCGTGCATGACATGATGGAAATTTCATGCTCACCTGATCTGCCGCCATACATCAATATTATATTCATAAAAAACCCCTGTATGCATAAGGGCATCTCTAAAAACTGCAAATTTTAGAGGTTCCCATAAAGCTCAACATTGAAAAGCCACCCTGAAAACAATCTAAGTGACTTCCCTCATTTACAACATATTTTCGGTTTTTAATGTTTTTTTTTTACAATTATATGCAGACAATAAAAAAAACATTTGCAAGCCGCGTGAAAAATTGTGATTTCAATGCATCAAGTTAAACATCCGGTTTTAGATGCCACCCCCCAAACACAAGAAGACATGATTTTCCGTAAGAAATTTCAAATAACAGATTTTGTAAAAAAATAGTGCATCATTAATAAAACCATAATAAAAAAGCAATCGGTTGCAATATAACAAAAGTATTCTCTTTATATCAAAACGTTTCCAAATTTCATTTTATCGGCAATATCTTTAATATTTTTTTCACAAATTTTAACTTGACTTCTAGAAAAGATTGGTCAATAATGTACATATCAATTGGAGGAAATGTAATGAAAAAAATTACTATTAAATTAACAGCTACAATGTTGGCCTTGATGGCAGCAGGATCTGCTTTTGCAGCAAAAAAAGGAAAGCAGGGAAAAGTTCTCAACATTTATGTATGGAACGATGAATTCCCTTCACGCTTCGAAAAATACTACAAATCTAGAATGCCTTCTGATGTAAAGGTTAACTTTGTTAAGACACCTAACCAGGGTAACGCATACCAGAACAAGCTTGACGAGGCTCTTCTCGCACAGAAGAAAGCTAAGGCTGATGAAAAGGTAGACATGTTCCTTGTTGAGGCTGACTATGCACTTAAGTATGTTGATACAAAGTACACACTTGATGTTATAAAGGATGTTAAGCTTACAAAGAAGGAATTAGCAAATCAGTTCAAATATACACAGGACATCATGACTGACTCTAAAGGAAAACTCAAGGGTGTTTCTTGGCAGGCATGTCCGGGCGGATTCATTTATCGCCGCTCAATCGCAAAAGATGTACTCGGTACAGACGATCCAGCAGAAGTACAGGCAGCTCTCGCAAACTGGGACAAGTTTGATGCTGTAGCAGCACAGGCAAAAGACAAGGGATACTTCATGCTTTCTGGTTTCGATGATGCATACCGTGTATTCAGCGACAACGTTAAGTCAAAGTGGGTTAACAAGAACAAGATCACTATCGATCCAATGATCAACCGCTGGATCAAAATGACAAAAGAGTACACAGACAAGGGATTCAACAACAAGGCTAACCTCTGGTCAGCAGAAAGCTTCCAGGGATGCAAGAAAGACGGAAAAGTATTCGGATACTTCGGACCAGCTTGGTTCTTGGACTTCTGTCTCGCTCCAAACACATTGGATGATCCATCAGCAGGAAACGTTGTAGGAAACGGTTCATATGGTGACTGGGCATTCTGTATGGGACCACAGGGATTCTCTTGGGGTGGAACTTGGATTTGTGCAGCTGAAGGTTCAGACAACCTCGACCTCGTTGCAGACATCATGAGAACACTCACATGTGACAAGGACACAATGGTTGCAATCGCAAAGGAAATGGGAGACTTCACAAACAACGCTCCAGCTATGAAGGAAGTTGCTAACTCTGACTATCAGAACCCATTCCTCGGTGGACAGAACCACATGGCAGTATTCATCGATTCAGCAGCTGCAATCAACAAGGACTGCATGTCTATGTACGACCAGGGTATGACAGAAAAACTTATGTCTGCAATGGCTGACTACTACAATGGAAAGGTAGATCTTAACAAGGCTTGGGATAACTTCTATACATCAGTTATCGAGCTTTATCCAAACCTCAAAAGATAAGTTCACGACTAACTTAGAATAAAGAAGGATCGGGAAGCTGCCCAACAGGGCAGCTTCTTTTTTTTTCATTGTATTTTTGCAGTTTACAAAGTACAATAAAAAGCATGGAACAGAATGAAAAAAAAGAATGGTTTGAAAATGAGGATTTTTGGCTCAACTATGGTCCCATCATGTTTGACAGTGAAAGATGGGCAGAAAGTGCAGGAGTTGCAGAAGGGCTTCTAAACCTTTCAGGGAAAGAAAAAGGATGCAGGGTTTTAGACGTATGCTGTGGAGTCGGAAGAATTTCAGTGGAGCTTGCCCTACTCGGACTTGATGTTACTGGAATAGACATAACAAAACCGTATCTTGAATGCGCAAAAGAAAGTGCCGAATACGAAGGCGTTCACCTTGAACTCATAAATCACGACATGAGGACTTTCCATACGGATAAAAAATTCGATCTTGCAGTAAACACATACAATTCATTCGGTTACTGTGACAAAATTGAAGACGACATTAAAATCCTAAAAAGGACATGTGAAGCACTAAAAGAAGACGGAGTGTTCATCATTGAATGCATAAGCCGAGAAATTGCAGTAAAATACTTTACGGAAGGAGAATGGTTTGAACGGGCCGGAATGACGGTGCTTACGGAATTCAAGGTAACTGGTGCATGGGAAGGCCTTAACTCAAAATGGATTCTCATTGATGAAAAAAAAGGAAAAAGAATTGAGCATGAATTCGTCCAAAGGCTCTACTCCGCAGCAGAACTTCGAGACATCATGATAAAAGAGTGTGGATTTAAAAAAGCGGAAGTCTATGGTGGATTCAACAGGGAACCTTATGACCAAAACGCAAAGACCATGGTAATTGTCGCAAGGAAATAAGCATCTTTCAGCTCTTCCACAATCAAGGGCATCTCGAAAAATCATTTTTTAGAGGTTCCCTTAAATGCAAAAAACATGGTTCAAAGCGATGAAGATTCCATTTTAAGCACACGCGCATTTTTCAAAGTCGCTTTCAGAATCTGCAATCAAACAGATGCACATAAATCGAAACAGTTTGTCATTTCTTTTTCAAAATGACTTTCGTAACATAATTGCTTGTTTGCTTTCGGCTTTTAAAATTTTTGTCCTCAAGTTTACCGGAACTAAAAATATTTATATCGTCATAATATTCAAAAGACATTTCTTCAACTTCATCTGGAATATAGATTTTCTTTACGGGACATTTTTCAAATGACCGTTCCATACATGAAAGATTGGCAGGCAATTCCAATTCTTCAAAAGCACTGCATCTTCCAAAAGAATAACAAATTTTGCTTGCAGATTTCAGGCTGATTTTTTTAAGAGAAACGCATTCTTGAAAAGATTTTTCAATCGCATAAAGATTTTCAGGAAATTCAATATTTTCAAGACACTTGCAGCATTTGAAAGAATTATATATGTCTTTAACTGAATCGCAAATTTTTACGTTTCTCAAAGAATTGCATGAGTTAAACGAGCTTATGATGTTTTCCAAATTCTTCGGGAACTCTTCGGAAAATTCAACATTTTCCAGGCCGTCACACGAATTAAAAGAATCCACAATTTTCTCAACTCCGACTGGAACAAAAATACTTTTCACGGAAGGACAATGTTCATAGGATTCGCAAATCGCCTTTAGCGAACAAGGAAGAATGGCGCTCTTCAGTTTCTGACAGTCATTAAAGGAGCTGTCCATTACAATGAGACTGTTTGAAAGCATTATGTTTTCAAGGGAATCGCACTTTTTAAAAGATCCATAAATTTTTTCTACAGAATCAGGCACGACAATATCCTTTAATGAAATGCAAGTTATAAAAGACCTGTCGATTTTCTGTAAAGCTTTTGAAAGCACGACATTTTCAAGAGAAGCACACTTTTCAAAAGAACAGCACACATTTTCCACGGAATCAGGAAGCTTTATGTTTTTAAGCGAAGGATTGTCATGAAAACAGGATGTGATTTTCTTTAGATTTCCATTCAATTCAATGTTTTCAAGTTTTTCGCATTCATTGAAGCAGGTTTCGAGTTCTTCAACAGCATCTGGTATTTTTACATTTCTCAAACATGACGCCTCACAAAAAGAGTCGTTGAATACTTTTAGATTTTTGCCAAGACTTAAATTTTCAAGTGATGAAAACTTGCCAAAAGAACAAGAGATTTCTTCCACGCAATCAGGCAGAACAAGAGAGACCACCGCACGACTTCCCCAAAAAGATCCTGAGATTTTTCTCAACCTGCACTTTTGTGATTTTGAAAAATTTATCAACAAATTCGGGCAGCTTTCAAAAGAGGAATCTATTTCCTCCACAAACTCCGAAATTCCTACATTTCCAAGGCATTCCAAATGTTCGAAAGAGTTTTCCACCTTTTTAAGTTTTGAAGGCATGGCTGCAGTTTCCAGATTCTTGCAATACCTAAAAGAATCCTTGATTAACATGACATCATCAGGAATTCTAATGTTTTTTAATGAATCGCAATTCTCGAATGAACGACTCATTTCTTTCAGATTTTCAGGCAAGTCAACACATTCCAAAGATTCGCACTCGCAAAAAGCATGATAAAGAATTTCTGAACCTGGATTCAATTCAATCTTCTTCAACGACTTGCATGCATTGAATGCATTTTCAAGAGTTTTCACATCTGGCATGTTTGTTACGGACGTAAGTTCTGGACAGTGTAAAAAACAGGACGATATTTTGCCGACAGACGAATTTTCCCTAAAGACGACAGTTTTCAAATTATTACAGTAGTTAAAGGCATTTGTCAGATTTTCAAGATTTCCGGTAAAACAGACTTTTTCTATATTGCTTTTATAGAAAGGATTTTCTTCAAAAAATTTAAGGCTTGCAGGAAAAACAATTTTCTTCACAGCACAATATGCAAAAGCATTATTTGTTATCTTCTCAAGGCAAGAATTTTCCATGTCAAAAAAAACATTTTCAAGTCCACTTAATTTATAAAAACTGTTATCAATTGTTTTTACGCCCGACGGAATCCGAAGTTCCTTTATCTTTTCGCATTTCGCCAAAACACCAGATCCCAGGCATTTGAGGGAATCCGGGAATTCCATGACTTCAAGCTCATTGCATTCTTCACATAAATTTGCAATTTTCTCAATGCCCTCTTCAAAATAAATTTCTTTTACAGAATGATTTGCATTGAATATTTTTTCTTTTCTGTAATCTCCATCCACGAACTTTACAGGCTTTTCATCTATAAAGGCCGGAAATTTTACTTTTTCTTCATTGCCATCATAACCGACTATTGTTACAGTTTCGCCGTCATCACTTGTCAGGTAACGGAAATTTTCAAAGGAAGGAATTGATGCCATCTTCATTTCAAAAGCTTTTTGTTCCCTGGCCCTTTCAATTGATTCCGCAATATTCGAAGGAATTTCTGCAAGCCTGTAAAAAGGATAAAGAATAAAAATCAAAATGGCTCCCAAAGTCGATATCTGATACATTTTTCCTCCTTGGACTACCACAAAAATACAAATTCAAGCATTGCTATTACAAGGCAGACTATGTTCTCGCGTCTTCCCTTGATGCATGCTCTCAGGTAACGCCATGCGCATTGTCATGCATTTCATCCGCAACAATACATGCAATTCCCAATTTGTATCCTTTAGAAATTGAACCGATACCTTCCAAGAATTTCTCTTCATCATTTTTTCATCAAAACATTAAAAAAACAAAATGGCAACAACTGTTTTGCTTTAATTCAAACCGCATAATTTCATCCTTTTTTTTCAAAGTATGACTGATGCAAAATCTTTTAAATCTACATGAAAGACACAGGCGGAAAGATAAATGCATGCGGACTGTAAAATTAAAAGCAATCCGCATGTCTTTTCAATCATCAAAGCATCTCTAAAAATTGCAATTTTCAGAAGCTCCTCTATTTTTTATAAACACGCTTTACCTTTTTGGTGGTAGTCATTTCCAGAGGTTTTTCAAGAAGCGTTATTTTTGAAATTCTTGCATAAGGCTGAAGGTTTTTATTTACCTTGGAGACAATGTCATTTATAGCATCATAAATCCTTTGATCAGCAAAAGATTCTTCACGCTTTACGTCAAGTCTCTTGTATACGTCGTCAGAAACATAGATGAGGGCTTCAATATTTTCACCCACAGAATTTTTTGACTCAGTGTATCCCTGAACGGTAATCTGCGAAATATCGGTGTAAAGCTGGAATGCATTTTCAATTTCCTCAGGATAGACATTTTTGCCGCCTTCTGTGACAATCATGTTCTTGGCCCTTCCCGCAAGATACAAAAATCCTTCACGGTCAAGTTTTCCAAGGTCACCTGTTCTGAAAAAACCATCCTCGGTAAAGACTTTTTTTGTCTCTTCTTCCATGTTGTAATAGCCTTTGAAAACCATAGGACCTTTTACGCACACTTCACCAATGCCGTCTTCACCCTGGTCAATGATTTTCATTTCTGCCCAAGGAAAGAAATACTGGCCGACACTTTTGATTTTAAAGTGGTCTACAGGATTGAGCGCAATAATCGGAGAAGTTTCGGTAAGTCCGTATCCCTGCACGAAATCAATTCCCATTTCGTTGTAAACCTTGAAAACGCTTGGAGCAAGAGGCCCCGCACCACAAATTGCAATTCTGAGGGAATAAATGTTTGCGGCCTTCAAGACAGATTTGAAAAGGAATTTTCCAGGATTTACATGGAACAGTTTTTTCGTAACATATGAAATCACGCGCAAAATGTATATGGCAGCGAATACAACAGGTCCTTTTGCCTTTACGCCCTTCATGATGCCAGAAAGCAGCTTGTTGAAAAGAAGAGGAACGCCCAAAAGCATGGTTATCTGACCTTCACGAAGTTCTTTCATGAGGCGGGACACAGCCATGCTTTTTCCAAATACGACTTCAGCACCAACAGAAATGGATTCTATGAAAACCGCAAGCATCGTGTATGCATGGTGAATTGGAAGAAGCGCATAGAAAACGTCCTCGTGGTATATCGTAAGGCGAGTCTGTGCCAAAAAACAGTCACTTGAAAGGTTTTTGTGTGTAAGCATTGCACCCTTAGGCGTTCCTGTAGTTCCGCTTGTAAAAAGGATTGCGGCAAGATCATCTTCAGAAACGTTTTCAAACTTCTCAAGTTTTTTTTCAGGTTTCAGATTGTAAACATATAAATCCTCATGTTTTGGACTCAATGAATATACGCTGAAATCAAATCCACCTTCCTTAAAATAGGAGAATTTTTCATCATCAACAAAGAAAAATTTAGGATTTGCAGTTTTCAAAAGATTTGAAAGTTCTTTTTCATGAAGTGCATAATCCAAAGGACAGACTGTGGCACCTGCGTACATTGCGGCAAGATAAGTAATTGCCCACTCAGGGGAGTTCTTTCCGCTCACGGCTATTCTGTCGCCTTTCTCCACGCCATTTTCCTTAAGCCATGATGCTAGATTTACAATTATCTCGTAAGATTGCTCATATGTAAGCGTATTTTTTGATCCGTTTGGACCTTCAAAATCTGTAAAACAGGGACTTGAGCCGTATCTTTTCACCGTAATGCTGAAAATTTCCGGTATTGTAGGCCATTCACCAAAAAAATCCCTGTTTCTGTATTGCTCCAGAAAATCCCATGTCTTTTTAATTTTTTTCATCTTGTTTCCTTTGTCCATCTTTATGTTTTCTTTTTTCCTTATATTGTTCTTCATCGGCCATTTTCAAAAGTTCTGAAAGGTCATACATTTCTGAAGAGAATTCTACAGCCCCAAGGCTTATCGAAAGCTTAAAAGGTTCATTTGACGTTGCATTCCATTCATCACAAAGATCTTTAAGCTTTTCCTTGAGGAACTCAAACGTCCTGAGAGACACCGAAATCGAAAGAATGGCAAATTCATCTCCTCCAAGACGCCCAAATGTATCTGCGGCACGAAAAGTCTTTTTCAAAAGCTCAACTTCCGCAATTATGGCACGATCACCTGCATCATGACCATAGGTGTCATTTATATATTTCAGTCCATCCATGTCGCCATACACGACAATCCCCATTTTTCCCACATCAACTGCAATGCTAAGCTGCTGCTGTGCGGTAAGCATAAATCCACGCCTGTTTAAAATTCCTGTAAGCTCGTCAATCTTTGAAAGAGCCATGAGTGAATTGTTTTTAGAAACGAGATTCAAATTCTTTTTGTCAAGATTTTTGTTTTCAAGTTCTTTTTTTGTATACTCATAAGATTCTATAAGCGTACTTGATACGACATACTGAAGGAATTTGTACAATGAAAAATTTTTCTTTCCGAGTCCGTAAATGACATATCCATACTGAATGTTTCCCTGATATAAAAGGTAAACAACATTTCTGCCATAAAAAAACTTTTTATATGCGGCTGGAAGCAAATCCCTTGAGCAGTCAAAATAAAAATAATCTTCGGTAATCTTGAAATCACGTTCAGAATTCTGGGCATAATAAACATATGCGGCACTCGGCTTTTCAAATATGTATCCGGGAGTAGTCTGTATCGGTTCCTTGAAAAAACAAATTGCAAACTGTTTTATGTCGATTTCAACAGCCCCCTTTTCCAACTTTTCGATGAGTGATTTAAGAGACACGCTGTTTTGCAAATCATCAAGAAAATATTGAATCTTTGTAAGTCCATCCTGAAAATTGAAATAATCCCGTATCGATGACGAACTTTCAAATTTTTCCTCAGGAATATAGTTATAGTCGACATCCATGGCATTATGCACATAATCGTTATGCTTCAGGCATCCGCATGATTTTCTGTACTTTGGAATAACCTGCACCTCTATAACTGACGGATGAATTTTTCCGAGATACTTTTCATATGCTGTTTTTGCGGCAAGATATCCCTGCTCTGACGTATTTTGATTCACTGTAGTAAGGCTCAAAAGATTTTGTGAACAACGTTTCGTATCATCAAAACCGGTAACTATCAAATCTTCAGGAATCCTTACGCCAAGTCTCGTAAAATAGTCAATGGCCCCGAATGCAATTTCATCCGTGGCACATACAAGACAGTCAAAATCAATATCCGACTTGTTTTTTATACGCTCAAAACTTGCCTTTATGCTTCCAAAAAGATGGTTGCCGTAAAAAAGATTTTTTTCATCAAATTTTACACCGTTATATGCAAGGGTATCAAGAAAAATGCTTTTTCTTACTTGAAATTCCTCACTTGTTGAATGTACCGTAAGATATGCGAATTTTCTGCACTTGTGCTTTTCAAGAAGATGCGTTATAAGGTTTCTAAAGCCGACAGTCGGATTTGCAACAACAGTTGTCATGTCACGAATCGGTATGGCAATTGAAACGGTTGGAACTTCCATAAAATCTTCGACAAGATAATCAAATTCCTGCTTTGATATGCCGTGAATCAAGCCACCTGACGGAATGACAAGAGCATCTATGTTGTTTTTATTTATGAAATTCGTTATGGCCCATTTTTGATAATAAAAACTTCCCGTACTGGTCGGTAAAGGATAATGAGAGGCAAAAATCAACAGGTCCATGGAAAAATCCCTGCAAAATTTCGATACGCCTTCAATGAGAGCCTGATTGTATTCTGTTTCCAATCCTGAAGTTATATAGCCCAATGTCACAGTTTACCCCTTTCTTCCTTATGTCTTCTTTTTTCCTTATATTGCTCGACATCTGCTTTCTTTAAAAGGGATGACAAATCAAAATCCTCATCATCAAATCTTGCGGCTCCAAGACTTATGGAAAGAGAAAATGGTTCTTTTGTATTACGGTTCCATTCAGCACAATTTGCCTCAAGCTTTTCCTTGAGCAAACCGAAAGTCTCTTCCGAAAGGGATATGGAAAGAATTGCAAATTCATCACCGCCAAGCCTGCCGATTGTATCTGCCGACCTAAATGTCTTGGTCAAAATCTCAACTTCTGCAATGATTGCCCTGTCGCCTGCATCATGACCATACCTGTCGTTTATTTCCTTAAGTCCGTCCATGTCACCGTATATGACAAGGCCTGTTTTTCCTATATCCGTCGCAAGATATATTTCCTGCTGGGCCGCCGACATGAAACCACGCCTGTTTAAAATTCCCGTAAGTTCGTCGGTGCGCGAAAGGTTCATCAGTGAAACGCCGGCTTTCATAAGCTCCTTGTTGCGCCTGTCAAGTTCATGTTTTTCTTCCTGCTTGATGCCAACCTCGTAGGAATGCGATATCTGCT
The DNA here is from genome assembly GCA_045627025.1 of Treponema sp. Lineage (GTDB taxonomy): Bacteria > Spirochaetota > Spirochaetia > Treponematales > Treponemataceae > Treponema_D. The sequence goes on from JAZQMW010000031.1 coordinate 12,180, forward strand.
TGGAAAGAATTGCACAGAAAAGCCTGTATATTATAGGTTCCACATCTGTAATCTCAAACATCATGTAACCGTATTGAATTCTAGAATATTCAAGATTAAAAACCAAAATTTTTCCCGAGAGGAAACAACTGAAATCATCAGAAACAAGCTTTTTTGAACAGTCAAAATACTCCTGCCTGTTCATGCAGAGAAGATTTTTATCTTCGTCTTTTGCAAAATAGATGTATGCTTCCTTGGGCAACTCATAATTTGCGTGTTCATCAGGTTTTTGGGCACTCTTATAGAGGCATATTATGATTCTCTTTATCTTAATCCTTGCAAGAGATTCATTAAGAAGAGCCGCATACTGTATGAGATTGTGGTTTGCCTGTCTTGCTTCAAGAAAAAACTGGAGATGGTAAAGCTCAGACTGGAGCATGAGATATTTCAGGGAAGTGTCCACATTGTCTTTTGACTGAACAACTTTTCCCCTGTCGTCAAGAGAAAGCGTATTGTAATCGTTAAGCCTTATGCATCCGCATGACTGCCGCCTGCGACCTTCCGTATCCATGACATGCACAGGTTTTACAGACTTTGACTTATGCATGCTGAAAAGCATTTCCGCAGCAAGATATCCCTGACTTTTCTTAGACTGATTCACGGTAGTCAACGTAGGTTCTGAATACTGTGATTTTTTCGTATCATCAAATCCGACAACTATAAGCTCATGAGGAATTGAAACACCCAATTGGGTAAAATGTTCCATTGCGCCAAGTGCAAGTTCATCCGTAGTGCATACAATGCAATTGAAATCCACATCTTCCTTGCTTTTAATGGATGAAAGTGCATTTCTTGCAGAAATCATCGTATAACTGCCTTCAAACAACTTGCTCTCATCAAAAACAATGTTATGTTCATTGAGGACATCCTTGAAGATGGTGAATCTTTCTTCAATGTCTTCATTTCTTTTTTCTGGAGTAAGGAAAGCAAATCTATTGCATTTATGCACATCAATCAAATGCTCTATAATATTTTTATATCCTTTCTTCTGATTCAGTACAATCGATGGAATTCCTGGAATTTCACAGCCTATGGAAACAATCGGAAGATCTGAAATTTGCCTGAAAAGATTATAGATTTCAAATTTTTCCAAACCATGAAACATTGTAGTTGAAGGCACGATAAATCCATCAACATTTGCTTCATTGATAAATCTTGAAAGAGTCCAGTCCTTATGATTTAAAGACCGTTCTTTTCCCATTGGAGTTCCGATATTGAAAACAAAAAGGTCACTTTTTTTCTCATCACAAAAGCGACTTATGCCTTCAAAAAGAGAGTATGAGTATTCTCCATCTATATCATGCACTAAAAAACCTATGCGCATAGTAACATTATAACATTAAAAAACATTTTTTTCACGACTGAGACACCTGATATTATAAACACTATTCAATGTCAACACGCTTTATGTGAGCTCCAAGCCCCTGCAATTTTTCCACAAGGTGCTCATAACCGCGTTCAATCTGATATACATTGCTTATGCGACTAGTTCCACGGGCAGCCATTGCGGCTATCACCATTGCCATGCCGGCCCTTACGTCAGGACTTACAAGATGGTCCCCATGAAGGGCACTTGGACCTGTAACGACAGCCCTGTGAGGATCACAAAGCGTAATGCGGGCACCCATGCTTATGAGTTTGTCAACAAAGAACATTCTTGACTCGAACATTTTTTCAAATATGAGAACTGTGCCCTCTACCTGGGTTGCAATGACGGTCATTATTGATGTCAAATCAGGAGGGAATCCCGGCCACGGACTGTCATCAATTTTAGGAATCATGCCTCCAAGATCCGTGTTCACTTTCATGGACTGGTTTTCTGAAACAGTAAGTGTTGTTCCTTCAATATCCCATTGAATTCCAAGCTTGCTGAAAGCTATCTTTAAAGGCCTCATATCCTTTGGATTTATGTCTGTAATCGTTATGGAACCGCGTGTTGCAACGGCAAGGCCTATGAAAGATCCGATTTCCATGAAATCAGGACCTATTTCAAACTCACATCCATTAAGTTTTTTTACACCGTCAATCAAAAGTATGTTTGAACCGATTCCTGATATTTTTGCCCCCATGAGATTTAACATGCGGCAAAGATCCTGTATGTGAGGCTCACTTGCGGCATTTGTTATTTCAGTATGGCCTTCTGCAAGAACAGCTGCCATAAGTGCATTTTCTGTTGCGGTAACAGATGCCTCGTCAAGAAACAAATCTGCACCTACAAGCTTGTTTGCATTGAACTCAAATTTTCTGTCAACCGTAACACGGACTCCAAGTTCCTGAAGTGCAAGGAAATGAGTATCAAGCCTTCTTCTTCCGATGACATCACCACCTGGAGGAAGCATCACTGCTTTTCCAGTACGAGCTACAAGAGGTCCTGCAAACAATATCGAAGCCCTGATTTTCTTGCTTAATTCAGCAGGGATTTCAACAGATTTTATGTTTTCAGCTTCTACTTCCCATGAGTTTTCTGCTATTTTTTTTACAGATGCACCAAAAGACTCAAGTATCTTGAACATGACACCTGTATCTTCTATTTCAGGTATGTTTTTGAGAATCACTTTCTCTTTTGTAAGGAGAGTGGCAGCAATGCAAGGCAAAGCCGCATTTTTGTTTCCGCTAGCCCTGACAGTTCCCTTTATAGGGAATCCTCCCTCAATTTCGTATTCGTACATATTTCCCTCAAATCCAAAGATATTCAATCATATCATAAAAAAGTCTAAAATACAATGGAGTCAAAAAAATTAACTTTTCAGAAAGAGTCGGCTTTTTGGGGCGGAAACTTGCAGTTGTGTGGGGTTTGATTGCAGATTGGTTGGAAAATATGCACGGGAATGCTTTTTGGAGGGCGGGGATTTGCAATTGAGTAGGTTTTGATTGCGAATTTGCGTAAAGATATGCATCGGAATGCTTTTGGGGCGCCCCGTCTGGCAGTCTGCGTCAAAACTCACGGATTTGCTTCCAAGGCATCCGTTTGGAAACAGACACACAGCCTGCCCCTTTTGACGGTTTCCTTTCCAGTTCACGGTTTCCAAGCAAAGTGTCGGTATGCATTTCAATCCACGGTCACCCCCTTGTGACAGTCTGAAAACCGACACTCGGTCAGCTCTACGAATGCCTGTCTGCATGCATTTTGTGCGCTCACTTTTGACATTTTCCTAACCGAGCACCTGACATGCATATCAATGCAACGCAACGGGCAAATTTCAATGCAAAAAAATCCTGGAACCAACATTGAAAATACGGCGAAAATGAACTAGCAATAAAATCCTAAAAAGTATAAAGTAAATGCATGAGTTACGAAATAAGAGTAGAAGCCGATTTTGCGGCCGCACATTTTTTGAGGGACTATCACGGCAAATGTGAAAATCTTCACGGACATAATTACAAAGTATACGCGCATGTAAAAGGCGATGCACTTACTGAAGGCGGAATGCTTCTTGATTTTACAGAACTTAAAGGCGCACTCAGGGAAACATGCAAAATTCTTGACCACAAGAACCTAAATGATTTTGACTACTTTAACCAAAATCCAAGTGCTGAAAGAATTGCGACATACATCGCAGAGAAAATTCTTGAAAAAATTCCGTCCCTAAAAGACAAGAAAGGCACGCACCTCCATGCCGTTGATGTTTTTGAAACGGATACAAGCAGGGCAAGGTACATCCTTTAATGCTTCCAAACAAGAGTTCAGGCTCCTCATTCAGGGCAATTGTCATTTTAACGGAAGAACATCTTCAAACATAATGAAAATCTTTTAAAGAATCTTTACAAATACTAAAGTTTCTTTACAAAAACTTCATTTTTTTTGAAAAAACAGCTATAAAATACTATTCAAAAATACATAATTAATGGTATATTTTAGAGACATTTGAATGTCAAATTTGTTGACAAATAGAGGTACATGTTATGAAAAACGCATACGTACAGAGAGTATGGGAAGACGTTCAGAAAAAGAACGCAAATGAACCTGAGTTCCTTCAGGCAGTTCAGGAAGTTTTGGGAACAATCGAACCGGTTGTTGATAAGATGCCAGAACTTGAAAAGAATGCTATTCTTGAAAGAATGGTTGAGCCAGAACGTGTTATCATGTTCCGTGTACCTTGGACAGACGACAAAGGTATTCCTCACATCAACCGCGGATACCGTGTTCAGTTCAACAGTGCAATCGGACCTTACAAGGGAGGAATCCGTTTCCATCCTTCCGTAAACCTTGGAATTCTCAAGTTCCTCGGATTTGAGCAGACATTCAAGAATTCATTGACAACACTTCCTATGGGTGGTGGAAAAGGTGGTTCAGATTTCGATCCACACGGAAAGACAGACGGTGAAATCATGAGATTCTGCCAGAGTTTCATGACAGAGCTTTCAAGACATATTGGAGCAGACACAGACGTTCCTGCAGGAGACATCGGTGTAGGCGGACGTGAAGTTGGATTCATGTTCGGACAGTACAAGAGACTTCGCAACGAATTCACAGGAGTTCTTACAGGAAAGGGACTTCAGTTTGGCGGTTCCCTCATAAGAACAGAAGCTACAGGATACGGTCTCATTTACTTCGCAGACTGCATGCTTGCAAAAGTTGGCGACAACTTCAAGGGAAAAGTTTGCTCAGTATCAGGTAGCGGAAACGTTGCACAGCACGCTGTAGAAAAGCTCATCCAGCTTGGAGCAAAACCAGTTACAATGTCTGATTCAAACGGATACATCTATGATCCAGACGGAATCACACAGGAAAAACTCAACTGGGTTAAAGAACTCAAAAACGTAAAACGCGGACGCATTTCTGAATATGCAAGCAAATTCACTTCTGCAAAATACATCGAAGGAAAAAGACCTTGGGAAGTAAAGGTTGACTGTGCATTCCCATGTGCAACACAGAACGAACTTGACGGAAACGATGCAAAAACATTGGTTGCAAACGGAGTAAAACTTGTTGCAGAAGGTGCAAACATGCCATCAACAATTGATGCAGTAAACACATTCCTCGGAGCAAAAATCCTCTATGCACCAGGAAAAGCATCAAATGCCGGCGGTGTTTCAGTTTCTGGTCTTGAAATGTCACAGAACTCAGAGCGCCTTTCTTGGTCTTCAGAAGAAGTTGATGCAAAACTCAAGAGCATCATGACAAACATCCATGACAGCGCATATGCTGCAGCAGAACAGTTTGGAATGAAGGGCAATTACGTTGCTGGTGCAAACATTTCTGGATTCTTGAAAGTTGCAAAGGCAATGCTCGCACAGGGTCTTGTTTGATTTTCATAAAATGTCCAGGAACATTTGTTTTTGGACATTTAGCTGAATCTTTTTGAAAGCTTGCTTTCTTTGGATTCATATCTTACGGCGGGGTAAAAGAAGGCAATTTTTTTTTCAAAATTTTTGCTTGATTTCCCGCTTTTTTTTATTTAGGAGACTGTCATGTATTACGGCATTGATTTGACATACATTATATTTGTGCTGCCTGCAATTCTTCTTGCATTATGGGCAAGTTCAGAAGTAAAAAGACGATTCAGCATCTATGACAGAATTCCCGTGAAAAAAGGTGTCACCGGAGCACAGGCCGCAGCAATCCTATTGAAAGCAAACGGAATCACAGACGTAAAAATAGTAAAAATCAGGGGACATCTTACAGACAATTACAATCCGGTAAAAAAAGTGCTGAGTCTAAGTGAATCCACTTACGGCAGCAATTCAATAGCGGCAGTAGGAGTTGCAGCTCATGAGACAGGACATGCCATCCAGCATCATGTAGGTTACGTTCCCCTTGAAGTCAGACGAATGCTTGTATCTGTTGCAAACATAGGAAGTTCACTCGGTCCGTTTCTTGCAGTCGCGGGCATTGGTTTCGGCTACTCTGCATACGCAGAACAATATCATCCGCTTTGCCAGCTTGTGGCAAACATCGGCATACTGCTTTTCGGATGTGCAACACTTTTTTACATTGTAACGCTTCCTGTAGAATTCAACGCATCCAGAAGAGCCTTGAAGATATTAAAAAAATCAGGCGTATTTTCAGACCAAAAGGAAATTGACGGTGCGGGAAAAGTCTTGTGGGCAGCCGCAATGACTTATGTTGCAAGCGCACTTCAATCAATAGGCTCTTTCATAAGGCTTTTGCTGATTGTAAACGGCAGAAGAGGAAGAAGAAGATAATGACATGGAATCTCTAAAAATGCATTTTAAAGATTCCGATTTTGACTTTAACCCTTACATGCAATCAAATTACATGAGTTTTTTTCCATCAGAAAATGCCTTTCCCACTTTTTCGCCAAACGAAAGATAATCATGATTGCATGGATCATATATGATGGGATTCAGCTTTCTGACATCGACATTTCCATTTTCATCCAATATGGAAGCATCTGCACAAACATTCACTATTTCACCGGTACAGCAGCTTGATTTCTCATCGTAAGAAATAAGTCGGCATTCCAGGGAATACGGAAGTTCCTTGAAAAGAGGAGCATCTACATTTTCAGATTTTTCAACACTGAAATGGCTTTTTGCAATCTTTTCACTTTCCTTGTTACCGCTGACAATTCCAACATAATCGCAAGAAACAACAGATTCCACAGTTCCCGGGCTCACAGTAAAGGCTTTCGTACGAAGCAGATTTTTAACAGTCTTGTGTGTAGGACTCAGGCATATTTTCACCTGTCTGTCATCACCAATTCCACCCCATGCAGCATTCATTGCATCTGCAGATCCATCTTCATTATAAGTACCAATAATAAGAACAGGCTCTGGATAAAGCCATTCTTTTGCTCCAAAATTCTTTCTCATGAATAAAGTCTAGCATACCTCATGAAGATTTTTCAAGAGTTTTTTGCACGAGCAAGACATCACGGAGTTTATAAAAATAACTCACTCAATGATTTCGATTAAGTCATCAAGAATATACTTGAATTTTGGAGATGACGAATATTCGTTTTCCACAAACTTTTTTTTGCCCAGATTTATGGTGTCATCTTTATTCAAGGGATTTGTTCCAGTGTAATTTCCGGAAAAAATATCAATCTGATGATTTTTTATCTTTTCGACAGTCTCGTATATGGCCTCTTCAGTTCCAGAAGCAATAATTGCCTTATTCACATCGATTATCTCAACCCACCCCTTGCTGAATCCAGCCCACGAATCATTTCCGTAAGTCTCGGCATCTATCATTTTCTCAACGCTGCAATTCTTGGCAAATGCATTTACGACAGCAGTCTCAAAAGGAACCCAGTTTATTTTCATCGAAACAAGAGTTGTTGTCGGAGCAACATCTATCATGGAATCATTATAACCTACATGAAACGCAGGAACTTCACCATTTTCTTCCTGACATGCTATTGCAGGTCCCATGGTATCTGAATGCTGGGAAATAATCGCACATCCAGAAGCAACAAGTTTTTTCGCAATAGTCTTTTCCTTAAAATAATCACTCCATGAATTCACAAACGACACTTTCATCCTTGCAGAAGGAACGACAGAACGCACGCCTAAAAAAAATGCCGTAAAACCAGAAATTACCTCAGCAAAAGGGAAAGCCGCAACATATCCGACGTAGGCACAACTTTCATCCACAATGCCCCTTTCAATCAGCTCTCGAAGCTTCATGCCAGCCACAACGCCAGAAACATATCTTGCCTCAGAGACACAACCCATGCAGTTATGAAAATTCGGAACAAAGTCTCCTTCATTTGCAAGATCTCCCGTAGCATTGTAAAACTGAATTTTAGGATTCTTTTTTGCCCATAATTTCAGGGCAGAATCATATCCATAACTGTTTGCAAACACAATGTCCGGTTTCTTTCTTATTACTTCATCATATATTGCATCCACATTTTCTTCACGCACATTATAGAAAACCTTGGTCCTAAGCCTTCCGGCAAATTTTTTTTCCAGCTCTTTCTGTGCCTGCATGAAATTTGCAGTATAAGGTGTTTCACCATCACCTTGATAGATATAACACATTCTGACGATATAATGATTCTTTTTCTCACCAATATCATACAACACCGCAGACACCAAAACCAACAACACGGTAGTGAAAAAAGCAATCAATACATTACGCAAACCAATTGTCATTTGTAAAGCTTCTCCATATCAATAGTTTTATCCTCTATAAGAGAAAGGAAAACATCTAAAAATTCAGGATCAAATTGTGTCCCGCGATTTTTACGCATTTCATTCACTACAAAATCAACATCAAGCTTGTTTCTGTAAACCCTATTCGATGTCATTGCATCAAAAGCATCTGCTATGCCTATGATTCTTGCATATACAGGAATTTCATTGCCCTTCAAGCCCAAAGGATAGCCTGTACCGTCATATCTTTCATGATGATAGCGAACTCCCATGTCTACATCCTTTACAAGAGTAAATCCCTTAAGAATTTCAAAACCTTTCTGGACATGTGTCTTCATGACGGAATATTCTTCTTCCGTAAGATTTGCAGGTTTGTTCAAAACAGCATCAGGTATGCCGATTTTTCCAATGTCATGCAAAAGCCCCATTTTCTTTATGTTGTTGCATTCTTCTTCCGACCATCCAAGACGACTGGCCATAAGATAACTGTATTCGGAAACACGCTCACTGTGACGGCTTGTCCTTACATCTTTTGCATCAACGGTTTTTGCAATCGCAACTATAGTTTCATTTACAAGCCTGATGTTTTTTTCTGCCTGTGCAAGTTTTTTGTCATTAAGCCGCTTTGAAATAAACCATGAATTCCATCCAAAAATAAGACACAATACAAAAATAAAATATATCTTGAATGCAAGATAATCAAAGATTCTCATTTTTCTGAAAAATTCATAGGAAACAGATTCCACGGGATGAATGAAGTCATCTGTATAAAGATAAAGGTTGAAAGTATAATTTCCATTTGGAAGATTTGAATAGCTTATCTCAGAAAGATTCTTGGATTTCACAATCTTGACCTTTTCATCAAATCCTACAAGCTTGTATCCGACATAAGGCTCGCTTAAAGTGTAGTTTAAGACGACAGGATTTATTGTAATTCTTCTTGTGTTTCCGTCAATCTCAAGATTATGGTTTCTGTTCAGTTCCATTTCGTAATCATCACATTTTATGGAATCTATGAAAATTCTGTATGTCTGATTTTTTAATGAATAATCGCCCACATCCATTAAGTAACAGCCGTTGTCACAGCATAAAAAAAGTTTTCCGTCTTGAGAAAGATAACTCCATGAGCATGAAATTATCGTTCCGCCAAGTCCTGATTTTGAGTCCAAAAATTTATCGTCAGATCTTCTTCCTGAGCGCAAGTTATTTATTGATGTTACGTAAATTCCGCTGCTTGAAAGAAGCATGCATCTGCCATTGCCATTTGGAAGCAAAATCATGTCAAAAAAATTTGCATGGGGAATGTTTTCTATGCCCGTAATTTCACCATTCTCATTTACATAGCACATTCCGCTGCCCTGGAGCACAAACATTCCTTTTGCATCACCGACAATTCTAAAAACAGTTTCGGATGAAAGTGAATTTTTTATGTTGTCGACAATCTGGTCTCCATCCAAAACAACAATCCCGTCACCGTCAGTTCCAGCATACAGCATGCCGTTTTTTCCCTCGTAAAGGCACAATACAAGAGAATCAAGTCCGTTTTTCTTTCCGACAGAAGACACAATCCTGCCGCCTGAAATAAAGTCAACTCCACCTGCTTCCGACACTGCTATCGTTCCATCAGAAAGCTCCAGCACAGACGTAAAAATATTTGTTGAAGTGCCGTTTTGTGTGTTATAAAACCGGATGTTTTTTTCATCAATGACTTCAGCAAGTCCCTTTCCAAAAGCAGTAGATATCCAGAGATGATTTTTGGAATCCACATAGACATGTTTTATGGTTTCTCCTGCAAATCTTGACGCAACAGGATTATTTCTTACAAACTCAAAAGATTCATTCATTACGGAAAGACCTTCATCAGTTGCAAAATAATATTTTCCATTCCACATTATCGCAGCATTAAGAGGCTTTGTTTTCTCGACAAAACCTGCACCCACATGGAGATTTGAAAAAACACTTTCAGATATCCTCATCAATCCAAGTTTCGATGACGTAAACCAAACATTTCCCTGATAATCAACATCCACATTTTCTATGCCTGAATTAAAATCACCAGATTTGAGAACAAGAATTTCTCCATTCTTCAGGCAACCGACACCATTGTCCGCACAAATCCAAACCCGTCCGTCATCATCACTCAAAAAAGAATTCATGAAGCGAAGATTTTTTGTATCAATTTTTTCAAGCTCAACCGCACAATCTTCATTTATGCCAAAGCGAAAAAGTGTGCTGGCATTTGTTCCAACCAAAAGCGTACCGTCAATGTCAAAAAAAGCACACGTAAAAAAGCTGTCTCCTGCCTGACTCATGAAAGAATACAAAAATTTGCCGTCTTTCAAAATATCAATGGCTCCATATTTGCACATGCATGAAACAAAACCGTTTTTTGAAGAATCCAGAGAAAACGCATATCCGAGCTGCTGAAACTGCCCCACAATTTCGGTTCCACCGCCAATCGTAAGCACATTCAGTCCATTTGCAGTTCCAATATAATACTTTCCGTTAACATCCTGTGTTATGGACCTTATGGAATTTGATGAAAGACCAGAAAACCTGTCTATCATGTTTACAAGCTCGTCACCAACTTTCAAGGCAAGGCCTGCGTCATTTGTTCCAATCCAAAGCCTGCCCTCTTCATCAAGAAAAAGGCAATTTACATTTTTTATCACGCCATCAAAATAATGAGTAAATTTGTTTCCGTCAAATTTATAAAGCCCAGACTTAGTTCCTACCCAAAGATAACCGTTTTTTGCAAAGGCAATATCATTGACTTCTCCATCTGCAAGACCCGAAGAACTGTTGAATACGGCTGACGTATAAAACCCGTCCTTCAGCTTTTTAAAATCAATTGAATAGCATTCAGTTCTAAAAACGGGAATCAAGACAAGGAGAAAAAAAATGCATTTGGACTTGCCACCAAGACATTTGAAATTTTTTCTTTTTTTATAAATTCCATAACCTGCATACATCAGGAAACATGCCAGGTTTTTGTCAACAAAATCAATGACAAGTTCTCCCAAAAATGAAGCAAATACCTGAGGCACGCCAATTATGAGCATGAGATCCACAACACCATCACCAAAGATGTTTGACGTATAACCGTCATGAAGGCGCAAATTTATGGGAAGAGAAATGAAAATCGAGGCAAGAGTCATGACCATGCCGGCATTGAAAGCACCAAAAATCGACTTAAATGCATTTTTTCTTGTAAAAAATCCTGCAAGAAAACCTATGATGAAATTTATCGGAGCATACCAAATTGATGAAAAATTGGAAAAAACAGTTGATATGTTGGAACCAAGTCCCACAATTCCTCCGCACCACGGACCGTACAGGCACCCTGTAATGCAAGAACCAATGCAGTCAAGCCAAATAGGCAAATTCAGGGAAGAAGCAACAAATCTTCCAAAAAGATTAAGGCAAAATGAAAAAACAACTATAAAAAATAAAACACTTTTTTTTGATATAAACTCTTCAAATGACATTCTAAAACCTTATGCAGCTTGCATGAAACCAAACTCCCTGGGGTCTACATTCCGGCAAACTGTAGAAAGAAAGCGCCACAAGCGAAGAAACATGCAAAAGCACAAACATGACATGGAATCGTTTCAAACATGTAATAAAAAACCGCCACTATACTTAAAACATCTTCTCACTTACTGACACAAAGAATAACTTAATTATATATTGAAACCTTTTTTTTTTCAATGAAAAATCTGTAATCAAAGAGAGCTTCTTTTTACAATAAACAAAAAATTTCATTAAAAAAGATTTTTTAAACTTTATGTGAACTTCTGGAAATTGCAACTTTAAGAGATGTCCTTTATGTATATTTTACGATTTTTGATAACTTGATTTTTGCTTAAACAGCATTATACTTTTTTACTGAAAGCATTATATGTTTTCTATAGACTCTTGGAAATCATCCAAAATTGGCTGAAGGTCTGCTTTAAGACTCTCATCTTCAAAACATGGGTATTTTGGAGATGGCAAGTAAAATCTGCAGGGCATTAAACATCATGATTGATTTCGAATGATAAAATTCGCTGCGAATTTACCAAATTATGGCAGTCTACCATTACATTTACCCAAAGGATTTCAGATGTCATTAGAGATTAAAGATTTTACGAAAGAATATATCACTGAGGCCATTGAGTTATTGAAAGCATCTTACAAACTTGAAAAAGAAAGGCTCGAATTTCTTCCAGATTTCAACTATACGGCTGACATAAAAAATGATTTTGAATCATTTTCAGAAAACGGTCTCGGTGTGTGCGCAACAATAGACGGTAAGCTTGCAGGCTTTATTTGCGCATATCCGCCATTTGTGTACTCGAACAAAACTGGTGAAGAAACAGGATGTCTTTCCCCAGCCCACGGACACGCATTTGCAGATGAAAACAACACAAAACTCATGGAAGATCTTTACGCTGCGGCTGATGAAAAATGGACAAATGCAGGTGCAAAATATCAAACCATAATCCTCTTCTGCCATGAAAAGAAATTCCGTGCATACCTTGGAAAAACAGAGTTTGAGTACAGCAGTTCAAACTGCATGCAAAAACTGAAAGAAATCAAGGCTGTTTTGGGAGTTGGATTTTCTGTCAGTTCCCTGACATCATTTGAATCTGGAAACATACGAGTTCTCAGGACTGAATTCAGCAAAGAGATGAGTGAAAAACAATCAACCACAGACATACCGGAAAACATCTATGAATATCCAATAATAGACAAAGAAGATGTTGCCACACTCGGCATATGGGACAAGGAAAAACTTATTGGATTTGCGGATATCGGAAAAGGGGGAAAAGATTTCATTTCCTCAGGCGACTGTTTTTTCAACATACAGAGAATGTATATAAAAAGAAAATACAGGGCGATGTTTATTACCGAGCACCTTATAAATGAAGCCATAAGAGAAACAAGAAGAAGAAGGCGATTTGATTTTATCGGAGTCCGTTGCGATCTGAAAAATGAAAATGCCTCAAATTCATGGGCAAGCAATTTCAAGGCTTACACAATCAATTTGACAAGATACAAAGCACCGGAGCCGCAGGAAAATGAAGAAGCTGCACCTGAAGCTACCCCAGAGACTGCACATGACACTGCAAAAGAGGCCGCTTCCGAGGTTGCTCCTGAAACGAATTCCGATTCATGAGTACATTTTAAAAGACTTTTGTTTTTAATTTTTTCTCAAAAAGGATTTTGACAATGCATGCATTTTCAGAGTCTGCATCATCATGTTATAAAAAAGTTTCAAATGCAGTAAAAACATGACAGGGCAAAAAAAAGCACTCCCCGTTTTTGGGAAGTGCCTCATCAAAACTAAGATTTCTTTCTAAGAAACAAGATGCTTATTTGATAAGAGAAAGAACATTCTGTGAGCTCTGATTTGCCTGTGCAAGCATAGCTGTTCCAGCCTGAGAAAGAACCTGGTTCTTTGTGAATTCAACCATTTCCTTTGCCATGTCTGTATCACGGATACGGCTCTCAGATGCCTGGAGGTTTTCTGCACCAATGTCAAGTCCAGAAACTGTGTGCTCAAGGCGGTTCTGATAAGCACCGAGATCAGCTCTCTGCTTGTTAATCTTCTTGAGGGCTTCGTCAAGAGAACCAATTGCGCGGTTAGCATCATCAGGTGATTCGAGAGACATAATCTCTTCTGTTCCAACTGAGCGGAGTCCAAGAGCAGCAACACTCATTGTACCAATGTAAACCTGAGTTCTCTGATCCATGTTTGCGCCAATGTGGAGCCACATTGAAGCTGTAACACTGTTCTCACCTGTTGGGCGTGCGAAACGACCTGTAAGCATGTTCATACCATTGAACTGTGCTGTTGAAGCAATGCGGTCAACTTCAGCGATCAAAGATGAAACTTCAACCTGAATCTGCATGCGGTCTTCATCTGTGTA